>JALGTG010000173.1:7608-10833 GCA_029821495.1 Candidatus Hebobacteria bacterium | reverse complement strand
CTATCGGACGAGAACATGCTGCTGTAACAGCAAGACGCTTGCTATCACCAGAGGCCGAACAGAGAACAGCCGTTGCCGGCCCATGTGTACTGAGGCCTTTCGAGCTGTGGGGAGTAAAGACCTCCTCAGGTAGGGCCCTGCCGTAACTCCCAGGACTGGACGAAGCTGTAACTCCAAAGGTGAACAGTATAACAGAGTTCATTGGAGGAGGAAGAGGAATGGTGTTTCTGAGACAAGAGGCGAGGCTTGTAGAGCGATTCCGGATCGAGGCTTGTAGAGCGATTCCGGATCATCGAGGTGGCGCAGCAGGAGTCGGTGACGGAGGCGGCGAGGTGGTTGCGGCGTCCGCCTCTGCCTCGAGACACCGTGCAGGACGGTGCAGAGGCATATCCAGCAGGACAGCCATGGCGTCGAGTTACTCGTGGGGCACTACACTAGATCGTCAGCGAGAATGCCGAGGATGTTTGGTCGCTTCAGCTTCTCCCTGTCCGCCCTTCCGCGAGGGCGCTCCCGCAGCATCGGCGCAGCACTTCTGGCTACAGGCCACCTCTACTCATAGCGGTAGACCGTGCAGCCGTCTCCGTTAAGCTGTCGCCCGGGGACCCATTGGCCGTCTCTGAACGCGCCTTCGTCGACTGCGCCGATGCCGGCAAAGCGCGGGCCGGAAGTGGTGGGGCGAAAGGCCACTCAGGTCTCCGCTCCGCGCGCCTGATTGGAGTAGTCCCCTCGGCAAGAGGAAACGGCGCCCAATGGGCCCATATGGTAGAATGATCCTCGCCTACAGATAAGCCTGCGGCAGGGCTGTCAGAGGTGTCCCATCGCCATTTGACACCCACATCCTGCCTCAGCCCGAGCACCCCGGCGCTCACTTGAGTAACTACCGCTGTACCGGTATCATGGGCCTCGACACACGCAAATGGCACGAGCATCGCCCCCAGAACGCTCAGAGAGTTCGGCAGCCGAGCCAGACGCCAGGCAGCGGCATCTCGCCCACACCGTAAGGCCGAGAGCCTTTGTCGTGGGAGCTGTGTGCGTGGCCGTGCTGTCGTTCGTCAATCCCTATGTGAGCTGGCTGACAGAGAGTTGGTGGCTCGTCGGAGCCGGCTCAATCCTGCATGGGACCGTCGTCGCTCTCGTCGTGCTCGTTGCCGCCAACGGCGCGCTCGTCCGCTGCTGGCCCGCCGCGGCGCTGACGCGTGCTGAGTTGCTGCTGACATACGGGATGATGATGGTCACGCTCGGCTTCCTGACGCAAGGGGGCATGCCCTACATCCTCTCTATCACGACCTATCCATTCTACATGGCTACACCCTCGAATGACTGGCAGCATCTCATCTGGCCGCATTTCCCAAACTGGCTTCAGCTTCCCGACGTGAACGCCGTCGAGTGGTTCTGGGAGGGGCTGCCAGAGGGTGTCGGAGTTCCGTGGGGTGCGTGGCTCGGGCCGCTGGTCGCCTATTCCACCTTCGCCCTCGCCGTCATGGTCGGGATGTACTGCCTCAGCTCCCTGCTCAGCAAAGACTGGATCGAGCGACAGCGGTTGACGTTCCCTGTGGTGGAGGTCCCTACCGCGATCACTGGAGACGAGCGCCTTCCCACATTGGGCACGAGCCTGCTCAGCAACAAGGTCTTCTGGGTCGGCGCTGCCATCCCGGCGGTTCATGGCATTCTGCTGTGGCTTCGCCGCTTCTATCCAGCCCTGCCCGACCTGTGGCTATATCGAATACCGATCGGTCGCGCGTTCGCTGGCATGGGACTGCCGTGGAGCACACTGGAGACGGTCCATTTCTCAATGATGTTCGAAGTCCTGGGCGTGATGTGTCTGATCCCGACCGAGGTGTCGCTCAGCATCTGGCTCTTCTATTTCCTGCATAAGATCCAGCTGCTCGTGTGGGCGAGCTTCGGAGTCGCGCCAGGACAGAGCAACGCCTTCGTCAATCCGGACCAATTCATCGGGTTCATGGAGATTGGAGGCTTCGTCGCCCTCAGCGCATTCCTCCTGTACGAATCCCGACGCGCGCTCAAGCGGGGCCTCCTGTGCGCGCTTGGGCGTACCCGGGAGGATCCCGACCCGCTGGCCCCGCTTTCCGGCCGCGCGGCAGTGATCGGATTGACCGCTTCCAGCGCCTTCATGCTGTGGTACGCATCGCGCACTGGCATGCAGTTGTGGTCGTTCGTCATTCTCATGGCGTACTTCTACGCGGTTGCTGTTGCGGGCGCGCGTCTCGTTGGCGCTTCCGGCGTCATGTATCTGGACCAAGGGGTCAGAGGATGCGCCGGTGTCGTTCAGGTGCTCGGCGCTCGGACGCTGAGCCCGGTCTCCGTTGTCATGTACTCCCTCTTCAGCGCCGTCCACATGCAGGACCCGATGAACATGGCGATGCCGCAGATGATGAACAGCTTCAAGCTCACGCGAGCGGCACGGATCAGAGGGACGCTGCTATCCCTCGGGGCCCTGCTGGCGTTCTTCGTCATGATCGTGTTCGGCTTGGCTGGCATGCTGAAGATGGTCCATGTACACGGGGCTACGACGCTGCCGGACTGGCCCTTCACGGATTGGGGGAGATGGACCTTCGGAGAGATGGACACGAATCTGCGCGACCCGCAGGGCGGCGACAACTGGCTTCGTCTGGCGGTAGTCCTGGGGTCGGTTATCATGGGCGGACTAACGTGGCTCCACCTGAGCCTGGCCTCGTGGCCCGTGAGCCCGGTCGGCTTCATCATCGCGAGCAGCTGGGCGGTCGAGAATATTCTCTGGAGCCCCGCTCTGCTCGGCTGGCTGATCACAGCACTCCTGAAGAGGTACGGTGGACTGCGGCTCTACCGGCAGGTGCGACCCGCGTTTCTCGGGCTGGTGATAAGCGCCTTTCTCACGCCCGCCATAACGGGCGCGATCGACACTCTGATCGACTACAGAGAGATGATGAGATGAAGACGCACAATACCATTGCCGTCGCGCGCCCCACTGCGGGTGCGCCTACATGCGGCTCTGGCTCACGACTCTGTGTCGCTGTGCCAGTATCATAGGGCCTCAACACACGTAGAATGCCGGGGACTTGCAGACAAGCTCAGGATCCGCTCAGGCATGTCCCATCGCTACTTAACACAGCCAGGGCGCTCCCGCAGCATCGGCGCAGCACTTCTGGCTACAGGCCACCTCTACTCATAGCGGTAGACCGTGCAGCGTTCGATGCTGACTTCCCTATCCCGGAAGCGCCATCCGTT
>JALGTG010000173.1:0-7600 GCA_029821495.1 Candidatus Hebobacteria bacterium | reverse complement strand
CGTCTCCGTTAAGCTGTCGCCCGGGGACCCATTGGCCGTCTCTGAACGCGCCTTCGTCGACTGCGCCGATGCCGGCAAAGCGCGGGCCGGAAGTGGTGGGGCGAAAGGCCACTCGGAACCCGCTCCCCGCACCAAAGAACTCATCTGGTCCGGTGTTGATGATCAGGCCGTATCCCAGCTCGGCCCTGTAGCCGAAGACGGCGTCGAGGGTGATGTCCAGGTTATAGCCGCCCATCTCGCAGGTAAAGGTGGGGTGCTCCTTGTCGAGGAGGAAGCCGGTTGTCCGGCCCAGGCCTTGGTGTTCGAGGATGAGTGGCGCCATCTGCCGCAGCGCGTCGTAGCTCTTGCTGAGGGGCGCCGCGGAGGGCTCCTCAATCGAATCGACGGCGAAAGGCGACGTGCCTATAGCGTCGTGCCGTCCGATGGCATAGAAGATGTTGCGCGCGCCCACGGCTTCCCTGGTCATCTCGGGGATGAATAGCGGGTTCCCTTGCTGCGTATAGTCCCGGCACCATTCCTGGAAACGGGGCGAGTAGATGTCGGGGGCCAGGAAATCGATGTGCTCGCCGGCGGCTTGCCATACGTCCATGACGTGGGGCAGCGGGCCGCCGGTGGGATAGTAGCCCGGTGTGGCCGGTGGCTCTGCGAGCCACGCGTTCACAAACATGGGGATGTCGTGTTCCGCGCGGCCGGCCGCGGTTACGGCGTCGATGTAGCGGGCATAGTGCCAGGCCATGAAGATCTCGTCCGTGTGCGTTCCGCGGCCGAACAGCGCCTCCCAGGTGCCCGCGGTTTCACAGTTCGACGCCTCCCAGGCGTTGCGGAGATGTGGGAGCAAGGCGTCTTTGTTCGTCACGAGGTAGTCAACAAAGGCCTCCGGCACCGGCCCTGCAAAGGCCTCCTCGGCCTCGCGACAGCGGTCGCGCGAATCGCCCAGCAACCCCACTTCGTTCTCGACCTGTATCATGATGACCGTGTGGTCGCTGCCGTCGACTTCCTTGATGCGCCGCATGAGGGCCGCGAGGGCCGTGGCGTCGGCATGGCTGTTGGCCTTGGACAACGTCGACAAGACTTCGATGGGCCTGCCATGACGGATACGCGCCCGTGGGAAGCGCTCGTAGTCCCTCTTCACCCACTCGGGGATGTAACTCGACATCCCATTCTTCCAGCTCCCGAACCACAAGAAGATGAGCCGCAACCCGTGGCGACGAGCGCCCTCGATGAGGCCTTCCACCAGGCCGAATTCGAATTGCCCCTCCTCCGGCTCGAACTGCATCCACGACACCGGCGCCAACACCGTGTTGAAGTTCAGGTCAACCATCCGCTGCCAGATGGGCTCCATGTATGCCAGAGACGACGAACTCGAGTTGTGCAACTCTCCGCCCAGCACCAAGAAGGGCCTGCCATCCACCATGAGTTGCGTCGCGCTGCCTTGTCTCCGGAGATACGGGGTTCCTTCATCGCGTGTGCTGCTTGCCGGCATTGCATTCACCTCTCTCTTGCGTCCAGGATCTGAAGGATATCGCTAATCGACATCCGGGCCCGGCATGTCACGGTATCGGCGGCGCCGCAGTAGACTGTCACCTCGTCGCCGTCGACGGTGTGACCGTTCGTGAAGATGACTGCCCTGGCATCGTCAACGCTACCACATGCTATGTTAGCACCGAGGCCTGTATCGGGCTCTGCTCCAGGAGTTGGAGCCTGGGCCAACGCGCTGTGTGGCCGAACGGTATTCTGGTGCCTTCGCCAGCGTTCTGCCGGCACCTTCGCCTCCAGCGGGTTACGTAACATCTCAGACCGACTTCACGGGCGGTTGACAGCCACACATGAGTTCGGCCAGCAGTGAGACCGTCCCACCCATGCTGAAGACTGGTTCGAGGTGCCAGCCGCCGAGACCGTGCCTAGAGCGCATTTCATAGCCCTCACCGGCCTGTCTGTCCGCTAGAGAAGCTGGCATGAAATGCGCCTGCTGGAGCCTGCCGGCTTGTGCTGCTGTTTCATAACCTCAGATGGCGGTAATGAAACAGCTTCCAGAATGCTCGCTTCGGCCCAGTGGGAGCGCAGGCCGATTTCGCCGCTGCTTGACCGCTACAGGTGGTGCCATCGGCGCGTGACAAGCACATGGTGTCTCATCGCATCTCTCAGTAACCCACAGGTAGAGGCCCGGGATCTATGCGAAGATGGTGTGAGTTGGAGAGCAGGATACCGGGCTCGCCCTCCCAATCCAGCGAGCGTAAGGCGCTCTCTTGACGCGCCGATGAGTACTTGCGCACCACAGCTCCTGGACAGCACGGGACAGTCCGCTCTGTGCGACGTTCAGTCAAGCTGCGCGAGCTGGATGTGGTGGAAGTAGACGTAATCGCTTCCGGACTCCGCAGGGAAGTGCTGGACATACACAGCCAGGCGATTCTCATGACGACCTGCCTCGTAGGTGAACAGCGCCCGCACCTCGGACGTCTCCGGGTTGGCCACCATGCTGCTCGGCTGCGAGAAATACTCCCCTATGCGAAGCCGCACGCGGTTTCGGGGCGCGGACGTGCCGATGCTCAGCATGTACGTGTGGAGGCCAGCGGGAAGATCCTGGAAGTAAGCCGTCGCGCCCAGCGTGAGCTCAGGTCCGACTCCCAGGGCGAAGCTCGCATCCTCCTCGCCGGATGTCACCCGCCGGCGGACGGCCTCGTTCCAGAACACGCCGCGCAGAGCAAGCGTTGATCCGGAGGGTTCATGCCACGGCTGGAGCGGTCGCAGCACGACGCCGCTGCCGGAGGCGTAGTCGGGGCAGCCCGCGCCAGGCACCACCGCGCGCATGGTCACGCTGGCGAGTGGGAGTGCCTTCTCGCCCGGCCCGGTGATTCGCAGGCGCGGTACGCCCTGCTTCGTCCTCTGGAGTTGCTGGATGGACAGCACTCGGAACTCGGCCGGCTCAGGCTGCGGGTTGATCGCCCGTGCTGAGAGTTCGCCGGCTGCGGCCCTCGGAACGGTCTTCACTGCTGTCGACAACTGCCCGAGACCGGCTGCGCCGCACAGCAGACCTAGCCCGACCACGCCTACGACAGTCAATATCATGGGGCGCATCGCTATCCCTCCATTCTTAGCTGGCATCATATTGGCTCAGCCAGCGCCACATCCCTGCCGCGCTGTCCCAGTGGGAGGCGGCTCGATCGGCGGGCGCGCGTCGTCGGCGCCGAGGCTGGCTCTACCTGTACGTGTCGAGGCCGTGGGAACCGCCCTGGGGTCGACGAGTGTGGTGCCATGGCTTGGGAGTGGGCCGAGCAGCCGCGGCTCCCGCTAGGGTGGCAGAGGAGAGCCCGACCTCCAGAGAGCAGGACGCTGGGTCACATGCTGGCGGAGCGGCCCGACGGAGAGTATCACAGCAACACGCCGCACCCGACGGGTTCAGCCCCCTCGGGAGACCTCCGCGCAGGCAGTCTCCTGGAAAGAGGAACAGCGCCCGCAGGCGCCGCCGAATGGTCCCATATGGTAGAGTGTCTGAGGTCCAGAGATAAGCCTGCGGGGCTGTCCGAGATGTCCCATCGCTGCTTAACATGGACAGCTACACCAGTACGCCAGAAGCCGGATGAGTTTCTGGACAGCGCGGGTCAGGCGACGGGGAGCGGGGCGCCGCGCTCGGCGGCTTGCCGGGCGATGAGCTTGTGCGCGGCGAGGTTGAGGATGGCTTTGCGCAGGCGGATGGATGTCGGGGTGACTTCGACCAGCTCGTCCGGGGCGATCCACGTGAGTGCAGCATCGAGCGTCAGCGTGCGCGGCGTGTCGAGCCCGGCGTCGATCTCTTTGTTCGATTGCCGATGGTTGGTGAGGTTCTTCTTCTTGGTAGGGTTGCAGGGCAGATCGCCGGGGCGGGAATGCTCGCCCACGATCATGCCCTGGTAGATGCGGTCCATGGGGGACACAAAGAGCGTGCCTCGCGCCTGGAGGTTCTCGATCTGCCACGCGGCGGCGGCGCCGGTGGCGGTGGCGACCATCGAGCCGCGGGTGCGGGAGACGAGGTCGCCGCACCATGGCCCGTAGCCGATGAAGCGAGCGGACATGATGCCCAGACCGCGGGTGTCTGTCAGGAACTCGCTTCGATAGCCGATGATGCCGCGGGTCGGGATCTCGTACTTCACATTCATGATGCCGGCGCCGGTGTGGGTCATGCCCACAATCTCGCCCTTGCGCTTCGCCAGCTTCTCGATAACGATGCCCTGGAACTGCTCGGGGATGTTGACGGTGAGCTGCTCCATGGGCTCCAGGAGCTGCCCCTCCTCGCCCCGCCTGGTGATCACCTCGGGGCGAGAGACGCACAGCTCGACGCCCTCGCGCCGCATCTCTTCGATCAAGATGGCGAGGTGCAGCTCGCCCCGGCCGGAGACCTTCACGCCGTCGGCCCGCCCGATGTCCTCCACCCGCAGCGCGACGTTGACGCGCAGCTCGCGCGCGAGCCGGTCCTTGATCTCGCGGAGGGTGAGTACGTTGCCATCCGCGCCCGCGAGCGGGCTGGAGTTGACGAGGAAGAACATCGATACCGTCGGCTCCTCGATCTCGAGCGGCGCGAGCGCCGGGCTCTCGATCTCGGGAGAGGAGAAGGTGTCGCCGATGGTGATCTCTTCGGGGCCGGAGATCCAAACGATGTCACCGGCTGCGATCTCGTCCACCTCAAGTCGGTCGAGGCCGCGCATGACGAAGAGATGAGTGGAGCGGCTCGGCTCCGAGCCGATGACGTCCCATTCACCCTCGCGGCACCGGTGATCCCGCCACTCGGTGGTCGTGCGTACCAGGGGCTCGCCCCGGCGGTGAGAACCCGAGAGCACGCGCCCACATCCGATGCGGCCGATGTGGTCGTTCCAGGCGAGCGTGCTGACCTGCATGCGGAAGAGCGCACCGCGATCCACCGGCGGCGCGGGCACCTCGTCGACGATCATCTGGAGGAGTGCGTCCAGCCCTTCGGGCGTGTCGGTGGCGAGGTCGCGCACCATCCAACCATGGAGGGCGGAGCCGTAGATGACGGGGAAGTCGGCTTGCGCGTCGCTCGCGCCCAGCTCGATGAAAAGGTCGAAGGTCCTATTGAGGGCCGAGTCCGGCGCGGCGCTCGCGCGGTCCACCTTGTTGAGCACGACGATGGGTCGGAGTCCCAGCCGCAGCGCGCGCATGAGCACGTAGCGCGTCTGGGGCATCGGACCTTCATCCGCATCGACGAGCAGCAGCACGGAATCGGCCATGGAGAGCACGCGCTCGACTTCTCCGGAGAAGTCCGCGTGGCCGGGGGTGTCGATGATGTTGATGAGGTAGCCGCCCCACTCGACGGTGCAGTGTTTGGAGCGAATGGTGATACCGCGCTCGCGCTCGAGTTCGTGGGTATCCATCACGCGCTCTTCCAGGTGTTGGGTCTCCCGGAAGGTGCGGGTGGCGCGGAAGATGGCGTCGATCAGCGTCGTCTTACCATGATCGATATGGGCGACGATGGCCAGGTTTCTGATCTTCTCTGTGGGAACC
This sequence comes from Candidatus Hebobacteria bacterium, assembly GCA_029821495.1. Classification (GTDB taxonomy): domain Bacteria; phylum Armatimonadota; class Hebobacteria; order Hebobacterales; family Hebobacteraceae; genus JALGTG01. The sequence goes on along the minus strand of JALGTG010000173.1, from coordinate 2,107 downwards.
ATGCGAAGAGTGACCCCTTCGGAACGCACCAGAAAGACGCCCGCGAACCGTCCTCATCGCGGGCGCTATGTCATTATACCACGTCATACCAAGGCTTGCACAGAGGCTGTGAGCGTCGGGTGTCACCCGAGGTTTGCGGTCGGGGGCGCTACCGTTTGCTGATCGAGGCCGATCAGCCTCAGTAGAGCGCGAGCTTCCTCGTCGGCCGTCTCGCCTACGAGCCGCACGAGCTGGCCCGCGCTGGCCTCGGCCAGGCGGCCGTTGAGAAGATGGACGCGCCCCTGGCCCATGCCCTCCCGGGCCGTCACATGCTCCTGGGTCTCGCATCACTACCATAGCCCATCCTCGGGTCTCCTCACATCGGCCCCTCGGTGGCTTGGGAAATGCTGTCTTCGATATCCTAAGACGGCGCGAATCGTGGACGTGGCGAATGATGGACTCCTCGGCCCTCAAAGTGTCCCCCTGCGGCGAACCCGACTGGTGGTCGCGTGAGCGACGCTTGCTGTTCGAGAGGTGCGCTGGTAGCATACAGGTCCTGAATGCGCCAAGGAGTCGCCTATGAAAGGCCTCGAGATTTCCCGGAGATTCTTCCTCGAATGGGGGTTGCCGTTTCTCCAGCAGCAGTTCCCGCGCCTGGCGACACGAGTAGCAGCGGGGAAGATCGGCGGATCGGACTGCCTTGGGGCGGACGATGCGATCTCAACGGACCATGATTGGGGTCCACTGTTCATGCTCTGGCTGGACCAGGACGATCACCGCGACTACGGATCCGCGGTTCGACAGAAGATCGACGAACAAGCCCCCGATTCGTTTCTCGGATACAGGCGGCCCGACAATTGCTATGTTGTCCAGGTTCATTCGAGGGTAGCGTACTTCGATCATCACGTCGGCATTCATGCGCCCCCCGAGAGCGGGAGCGAGTGGCTGCCCGACACGTCTGCGGAGGAGGCGCTGTACGACATCGCGCACGGGAGTATCTACTACGATCCAACTGGCCAGTTCACGTCGTTGCGCGAGGGATTCGCTGCCTTTGCACGCGATCCGATCTTCCGTCTGCGGCGACTGGTGAACACCTGTTTCGAGATCTGGCACTACGGCGAATACAACTTCTGCCAGCGGCTTGCCCACCGGGAGGATGCTGTATCACTGCATATCTGCCTTGCCAGATTCATAGAGAACGTCATGCGGCAGACCTTCTACCTCAACAATGACTACTGCCCATACTGGAAATGGCTTCACCACGAGTTCCTGAAGATCCCGGGTCAGCAGGAACTGGCGTCGCTACTTGACGGGCTCGTGAGTAGCAGCCGCCTTGAGGAGCAGACGGGAATCGTGGACCGGATTTGCGGCATCCAGCGCGAGATGATATACGCCGAAGGGATGGTTGAGAACCTTGGTCCAGTGGGCTTGTTCACGGTCTACCAGGGAATGGAGAAGAAGCTCCTGGCCTTGCGCGAGAAGAGCCCGACATGGTGGGTTGAACCCGGCGACAGGGGGCCTGATCCCATGCTCGAGTGAACTTCTGCGCCGCAGGGGGCTCCTCTGCGCCTATGATCGCGTGATGGTCGCCATCGCGCCTGATTGCCCGGACGGGGAGTTGACCCAATCAGCACTCGGTAGGCAGACAAGATTGGCACCTCTCCCTCGGATCCCATCCACGTTTCCGCAGTTTCGATACCAGATCAGTTTCCTCCACCACCCTTCGCCCTTGCCGCTTCGGGGAAGCGCCAAGGAGCTTCGGGTGGCGAGCCACTTCTCACCGAGACGCAGCATCTCGCATGCATCGTGCGGAGGGTGCCCCACACACCGTCAGGAGTATGTCTGATGAAGCACGTGCACTTGCTTCAGAGCGCCAGCCATCCACGACAACGATACATCGGTTTGACATCAGATGTCGAAGCACGCCTCGCCGCCTACAATGCCGGGCCGTCTACGCACACCTGCAAGCACCGCCCCTGGAGGCTATGCGCCGCACTTGCGTTCGCGGATGACCACAAGGCCACGGCGTTCGAGGCCTACCTCAAGACGGGCTCAGGCTGGGCCTTCGCCAAACGCCACTTCTGGTAGGCCGCGTCTCCGCCATCCCCCATTCCGCCGACAGCCGCCG
>JALGTG010000172.1 GCA_029821495.1 Candidatus Hebobacteria bacterium | reverse complement strand
TGCCGGCGACGCGCCGGGGAGACGAGCACGCGGTGGTCTTCGAGGGCGTTCTCGTAGTCTGATGCGGCGGCGATGGGGAACATCTCGTCGGCGAGTACGGGGTGGCCGCGGGTGAGGCGGTCGCTCCTGATGCCCGCCAGCTCGAACTCCAGTACTTCGTCGTCCACGAGGGCGAGGAGCCAGCGGATGGGCCGGGCGAAGCGGAGCTTGCCGGTTCCCCAACGCATGGTCTTTGGGAAGGAAAGACTTGTGATGAGGCCAGGGAGGAGGGGCGCGAGCGCGTCCTTTGCGGGCAGCTCGGGCTCGTGGATGATGGCGAAGAGGTAGTCGCCCTGGTCGGTCTGGCGAACCTGGAGGTCTTCGGGAGCGAGGCCGTGGCGGCCGGCGAATCCCTGAGCGGCCTTGGTCGGTTTGCCATCCTGATCGAAGGCGACGCGGGCGGCGGGGCCGCGCTGGTCGCGGGTGAGGGCGGCCTGGCGTTCGGACAGGTCCTCTGCGATGAGGACCAAGCGGCGGGGCGTGCCGTAGACTTTCAGATCCCCGTGAGAGAGCCGCGCCCGGCCGAGCATCTTCGCGCCGTCCTCGCGGAGCTGGGCCAGCGCGGGAGGGAAGAAGCGCGGTGGGATCTCTTCAGTTCCGATTTCGAGCACGAAACGCGGCATGTCTATGGCTGGCCTCGTCGAGCAAATGTGAGCGATGGGAGCTTGAGGATACCACAATCTTCGCCCGAAGGGCAACGAGAGGCGGCGGCTGAGAGCGGGCGCGAGCGCCGGTCAGGCGGCTTGCTCGGAATCAGAGCGGGCCGGCGGGCCGAGGGCGAAGGCCACAAGGCCGAGTGCAATGAGGCCGCAGCCGATGATGACTCGGACGGAGGGGATCTCCTGGAGGGCAAGATAGACCCAGATTGGATTGAGGATGGGCTCGAGCAGGATGATGAGGGAGGCCTCGACGGCGCGGGTTCGGGCGAGGCCCCACTGGAAGAAGTAGTAGGCGATGCCGAGCTGGCCGATGCCCATCAGGGCAAGGAGGGCGAGGTCGTGGGGTGCGGCTGGGAGTGAGACACCGCAGGCCATAGCGATGGGGAGGACGATGATGGCCGTTCCTATGTTGGTCCAGAAGAAGATGGTGGCGGGAGAGACATCGCTCATGCCCTTGAGGAGGAGGATGAAGGACCCGAAGGCGAAGCCGCTGATGATGCCGAGCACGACTGACTGCCGATGGGGCAGGCCGGTTCCGCCGCTGACGATGAGGATGACGGCGACGAGAGTGAGAAGGACGGCGGCCACTTCTACTCGGCGGAGGCGCTGGCGCTGGAAGAGCCACGCCCAGAGGGCCACGATGGCGGGGGCGATGTACTGGAGCCATATGCCCTGGGCGGCGGTGCCGAGCTGCATGGCACCCATGAGGGCGCTGACGAGGACGGCGTAGAGGAGGACGGCAAGTAGGAGCTTGAGGAAGGGGCCCCGGCGGGTGACGCCCGGGAGGAAGATGAGAGCTGCGAAGAGGGAGCGGAGGCCGGCGATGGCCAGCCAGTGGACGGAGGGCAGGTTCTTCAGGATGAGGCCGCTAGTGCTCCAGAGGAGGGCGGCCATTATGAGTAGGAGACGATAGCGAGCGCGCGAAGTCATGCTTGGGGCCTATTTGCACACTGGGAGTAGCTCGGCCGGCGAGGGCAGCGGTAACGCCTGCCGCCTCGTCCGGCGCCGCTGTATTCGGCGGGATGCTGACTGTACCTCTCAGAGGCCGCCTTTGTGTGCCAGGGAGCGAACCTTCTGTGATGGCGCGGCATCGAATGTGGTAGGTTGTGGCAAGCGAGGATCGTGTAGGGGGACGAGATGGCGCGATCAGCATGGACTCGCGCGCGGGCAAACGCGTCGCTGAGCTGGCGATGGTTCAAGTACTGGCGCAGGCGCTATGTATGGCTGCGCCTCGTCATCCTCGTGCTGATCTTTGCAGAGCCGGTCCATGGGGTATTCCGTCCGACGATCCGCGAGCTAGTGGTGATCGCTATCCAGGGGATCGAGACGGCGAAGGTGGGGCCGCGCCTGTACGCGCGGGCTTACGAGTTCCAGGAGAAGAAGCGGCTGCAGGGCGCGCTGCTAGCGAAGTTCGATACAGACGGCAATGGTCTGCTCAGTCGGGTGGAGGGGGAGAGGTTGACGGCCGCGACGGGCCTCGCGGGAGACGAGGTGGCTGGGAGCGGGCTGGACGTCGAGCTTGACCCGTTGGTCGAGGCGAGCCACGGGGCTGGCGTGCTGTCGCGGGTCGTGAGCGGAACGGATATCCGTCGGCGGGTGATGAAGGAGGCGTTGGCGGAGCGGGAGGCGGAGCATCAGGCGCTCTGGCGGGAGGTCGAGCCGATGCTCGACGCCACGCGAAACGACCCGGCGGACTGGCTGGAACGGGAGACGTGGGTGCGCGGGTTCGATCATTTTCGGGCCGTGCTGGCTGGCAAGATGCCCGGCGGGATCAGGTACTTCGGCGGCCTGTACCCCGGACGGAGTCCCTGGGCTGAGTGGCGTCCGGAGCAACCGAAGGGGCTGGGGTGGATCGGGTGGGTAGGGCTGGCGGCGATGGTGGTGTTGTGTGTCCGGCGGTATGGGAAGGGGGAAGAGCTAAGGCGGCGGTTCGAGGAGGAGGCGGAGTTGGCGCAGGGGCCGTGTCCGGTGTGTAAGGAGCCAACGCACGACTACGGGGCGCTGATTCAGCATCGAGGGACACGGGCGTGGGCGACGGGGGCGGTGGTCGGCCTGGCGACATCTGCTCTAGCGGCGGTGGGTTCGACAATGGGTGGCGAGGTGACACAGTTTGGGATACTCAGCGCAGGAGCACTCGTGGGAATGGTGGCCGGGGGTCTTCGATGGTGGCTGTGGCCGCGGGAGGTGCATGCGTGCCATCGGAGGGGATACCTGCGCGCGGTGGGCTTCGCGGTCTCCGCGATTGTGGTTGCGGCTTTGGTGTGGAGCATTGCGGGAGCCGGGATGAGGGCGTTGGGCCGGCCGCGGCGACCAGCAGTGAGGGCAGGGCGCTCGGCGCACATTGCGGCGGCAAGACGCGAGAGCAGGGGAATGCAGGGGCGGCCGGCTGCGGGCCGCGGCGCGGGGATGCGATCGGGGGAGCGGCGAGGGACTGTAGGACGGCAGGTAGCCAGAGAAGGCGCAGCGAGAGGCCAGCGGGCAGGGGGCCGATCCGGGCCGTCGGGGGATGTCCGAAGCAGGGGCGGCGCGCGACGGCGGTAGGAAACTGGGCGTCTCTCTCTGAACTATAGGTGGAGATGGTCTCGCGTTTCGGAGCGAACGAAGGAGAGGGACATGGATTACACCCAAGGGAGTCTCGGCCGCGTCTTTGTGGCGCGGCTGGAGGATGGTGAGTCAGTCTATGAGGTAGCGGAGGAGATCGCGCGTCGAGAGGATGTGTCGTCGGCGGCAGTGCTTGCCATCGGGGGGATGAGGACGGGGAAGGTGGTCACCGGGCCGCAGAGCACGACGGGGAGGGTGGTGCCGCACTATGAGGAGTTCGACGATGCGCGGGAGCTGGTTGGGGTTGGGACGGTGTTCGCGGGAGACGGGGGGCCGACGCTGCACTTTCACGCGGGGATCGGCCGGGGGGACTCGGCGTTGGTGGGGTGCCCACGAGCGGGGATGTCGGTTTATCTGGTGCTCGAGGTGGTGATGATCGAGCTGGTGGGGGTGAATGCCGACAGGGCACTGGACGAGGCGTCGGGGCTGAGCTTGCTGAGGATAGTGGAGAGCACGCGGGAGACGTGACCGGCCCGCGGCGAGGGTTCCGTCAGGATACGGAGCAATATCAACGGAGAAGGAGGCATTTGATGCCCACACTACCGCAAGCTGTAATCGAAGCACTGGAGAATCGGAAGGGGCCGGTCGTCTTCACGACGGTGGCGCCAGATGGGACGCCGAATTCCGCCTGGGTCGGCTGCGTGGACAAGTGCGATGAGGATGGGATTCTGCTGGCCGACAACTACTTCCACAAGACGCGGGCCAACATCCTTGCCGGCAGCAAGGGATCGGTACTCTGGATCACCGAGGATGGAACGTCCTATCAGGTGAAGGGACGCATCGAGTATCTGAAAGAGGGCCCTCTCTACGAGAGGATGCGCGAGTGGGTCAAGGGCATGAACGCCGACTTGCCCGCTGTGGCGGCGACCGTTCTGCACGTTGAGGAGGCATACTCCGGCGCCGAGAAACTGCTCTGAGGAGACGCTGGAGCGCGGCTCGGGCTATGCGCTGCTGAAGAGGTACCAGCGCGCTTTGTGCTTTCGCCGGCCGCGGGGAGGCTGGCGGTCGAAGTAGAGGGTCATCACTTCGCCGGTCGTGGTCCTGATGCGATACCAGTGCTTGCGGACGTATGTTTCGGGGCTGCCGGATCGGCAGGAGGAAGTGGACTTCCAGGTTTCCAGCACGGCGGCCACGGTGTACTCCGTCTTCCTGCACGTGAAGGCCGATGGCAAGCCGGGCTCTCCTCGGGCCATCGCCGCGGTGTCGAAGGCGCCAGGCTTGGGGGTGATGGGTTCGCCGATGAAGGACTCGTTGGTCGGAGTGGTCGGCGGCATTGCCTGGGTTTCCTTTCCCGCGGTGGGCGTGGTGCGGCCGGACGGAGCTAGGACCTCTTGTGATGGGGCCGAGGCCGGGGTGTGGCTGGCATGCCCTCACACCAGAGGCCGTCATAGAGCCAGCCCTCTTGGGCGAGGCCGGCTGTCACCGCGTTGCTGAGTATGTAGTTGGCCTTCTCGCCGAATTCCTCTTCGTCACGCACGATGCGGTCGAAGCTCTCGCGGTGCCAGAGGGGGCCGCGGCGACTGCGGAGCGTGTTGATCGCGCGGGCGGACCCACGCTTGACGCTATGGAGGATAGCTGCCAGCGAGTGCCATCGCCCCTTTGAATGCTCAAGCGGTCGTGCGAGGATGTGGACGTGGTCAGGCATGACTGTCAGAGCATGGACGTGCCACTTCGCACCATGCCAATGAAGGATACAGTCCTTGACGACCTGTCGCTCCTGCGGAGCGAACACAGGTTGAAAACCTGTGCTACCGGGAGGAGTGCAGGCTGGAAAGGCTGTGCTGCCGGGACGGCCGCAGGTTGAAAACCTGTGCTACCGGGACGGCCGCAGGTTGAGAACCTGTGCTACCGGAACGGCCGCAGGTTGGAAGCCTATGCTATCGGGGTTACGGGGGCTTGATGCAAACGGATGTTTGTAGTAGGATGGGTGCCACAGGAATGGCAGGACCAAGCCGCCTGAGGCGGCCAGGGGTCCTGCCCTACGAGTGGGAGGCGGCGGGCATGTCCGCCAGAGGCGGAACATGCCCGCCCTACAGGACGGCAACGGCGGGATTCTTCGCTCCGCCCGCTTGAGGCGGGCTTCGCTCAGAATGACAGATGGGGTTCAGAGAGTGCCCGGGCATTTCGTCCATCTACACGCGCACAGCGTATTTTCTTTCTTGGACAGCACGTGCCGGCTGAATCGGCTTGTTGCGCGGGTGGGGGAGCTGGGGATGGGAGCGGTGGCGGTGACGGATCACGATGGGATGTACGGTGCGGTGAGGTTCTATAAGGCGGCGCGGGAGGCGGGGGTGAAGCCGATTCTGGGGACGGAGCTGACGACGGAAGGTGGGTATCACCTTACGCTGCTGGCGATGTCGAGGCGGGGTTATGTGAATCTGTCGAGGCGGGGTTATGTGAATCTGTGTCGGATGGTGACGGCGGGGAGGTTTCGGGTGTTGAGGGATGGGGTCGCGCAAGGGCAGGAGGCAAGCTCCTGCCGAACGGGCAACGGCGAGATTCTTCGCTGCGTTCAGAATGACAGTGAGGAGGGGGCGGGCATTGGTATGGCCGCCCTGCAAGATGGCAGGAGGCAAGCTCCTGCCGAACAGTTGAGGAAGGAGCCGCGGTGTGAGTTTCGCACGATTGCTAAGTGCGCGGAGGATGTAATTGCGCTGTCGGGGTGCCGGTTGGGGGAGGTGTCGTCGGCGGTGCGGCGGGGTGATATGGAGGGGGCGCGGCGCGCGGTGCGACGCTATCAGAGGATCTTCGGTGCGGACCGCTTCTTTATCGAGCTGTGTCGAGAGGAGCCGGGGGAAGAGGAGCGGATGCACATGTCGCGGCTCGCTGCGCTCGCGGAGGAGTTGGGCGCGCCGATCGTCGCCACCGCCAATGTTCATTACCTCACCCCGGATGAGGCGCGGGTGCAGGATGTGCTCGCTTGCATCCAGACGCTCACGACGCGGGATGAATGGCATCCCATCCGACGGCGGGGGGCGGAGCGTTATTTGAAGTCAGCGCGGGCGATGGCGCGGGAGTTCGCCCATTATCCGGAGGCGTTGGCGAACACGGTGCGGATCGCGGATATGTGCGAGGTCGATCTGGGGTTGGGGGAGATGCATTTTCCGCATTTTCGGATGCGAGACATGGGGCAGGAGGCAAGCTCCTGCCCAACCCAGCAGTTTCGGATGCGGGAGTACGAGAGGGAGGAAGCTTCGGCAGCAAGCTACCGGAGCAACGAACGGCCGGCGGGCGTGGGTACGCCCGTCCTACAGAACGGCCAACGGCACGGCGGGCATGCCGCCTGTGGCGGACATACCCGCCCTACAAAACGGCAACGGCCGGCGGGCGTGGGTACGCCCGTCCTACAGAACGGCCAACGGCACGGCGGGCATGCCGCCTGTGGCGGACATACCCGCCCTACAAAACGGCAACGGCCG
>JALGTG010000171.1 GCA_029821495.1 Candidatus Hebobacteria bacterium | reverse complement strand
AGGTCAGCGTAGTCTTACCGTGGTCTACGTGCCCGATCGTCCCTACGTTTACGTGCGGCTTCGTTCGCTCAAACTTTGCCTTCGCCATCTCTGCTAACCCCCTGTCTCGGGTGGATTGTTCGTCAGGCAACCCTGACTGTAGTGTCGCCCGGGGCAATGGTGCGGGCGATTTCGTCCGGGACCTCCGCGTAGTGGGAGGGCTCCATAGTATAAGTGCCGCGTCCCTGGGTGAGGTTGCGGAGCGCGGTAGCATATCCGAAAGTGTTTGCGAGCGGGATGAGGGTGCGAATGGCCTCCGCGCCGCCGGGGACGGCGCTGATGCCAGCGATGTGGGAGCGGCGGCTGTTGAGGTCGCTCAGGACATCCCCCATGCGCACCTCGGGGCAGACCACTTCCATGAGCATGATGGGTTCGAGGAGCACGGGGTCAGCCTTGCGCAGGGCGTCGCGGAGAGCTGAGGAGGCCGCCATCTTGAAGGCCATCTCCGAGGAATCGACCTCGTGGGCCCGGCCGCCAGTCAGGGCGACCTCAATGTCGACGACCGGGTAGCCTCCGAGAATGCCGCTGGCACAGGCCTCGTCGACGCCGGCCTTGACTCCTGCGACAAACTCTTTGGGGATGACTCCACCCCTTGTGGCGTCGAGGAACGTGACGCCTGTGCCTCTCTCGCGCGGCGCGACCGCGAGGGTGACGCGGGCGAATTGTCCGTGTCCGCCGGTCTGGCGGACGTAGTCTCCCTCGGCGGCGATCTGGGACTGGATCGTCTCTCGGTACGCGACCTGGGGACGGCCGACCTGAGCGCCGACGTTGAACTCGCGGCGGAGGCGGTCGGTGACGACTTCTAGGTGCAGCTCGCCCATGCCGGAGACGATGATCTGGCCGCTCTCGGGGTCAGTATGATAGCGGAAGGTGGGATCCTCGCCCGACAGCGCAGCGAGGGACTGGACGAGCTTGACTTCTTCGGCGCGGGTCTGCGGCTCAAGCGCGACGGAGATGACGGGGTCTGGAAACTGTATATTCTCGAGAATGACGGGGGCGTCTTTGTCGCAGAGGGTGTCGCCGGTGGTGGTCTTATCGAGGCCGACGGCGGCGACAATCTCGCCTGCGGGAGCCTCCTGGAGGTTCTTGCGCCGGTTGGCGTGCATGCGGAGAAGCCGGCCGATCCGCTGGGAGGTGCCCTTGGTTGGATTGTAGACGGTAGCACCCCTTACGAGACGGCCGGAGTAGACGCGCAGGTAGAGGAGCTGGCCGACGTTGCGGTCGGCCGCCACCTTGAAAGCCAGGGCGGCGAGGGGTTCATCGTCGGAGGCTTGGCGGGTGACGATCTCGCCGGTGTGCGGATCGGTTCCCTGGACGGGGGGCACTTCGAGGGGGGATGGGAGATAGTCGACAATGGCGTCGAGGAGGGGCTGAACGCCTTTGTTGCGGTAGGAGGCGCCGCAGAGGACGGGGACCATCAGGTAGCGCAGTGCGCCGCGGCGGAGGCCGGCGCGGATTTCGTCCTCGGTGAGTTCTTCGCCTTCGAGGTACTTATGCATCAAGTTCTCGTCGGTCTCGGCAGCGGCTTCGACGAGGGCATCGCGAAAGCGGGAGACGAGCGGCATCATATCGTCGGGGACGGGCTCTTCCTGAAACTGCCGGCCTTCCTCGTCTAGGTAGACGATGGCCTTGAGGGAGATGAGGTCAATGACGCCGCGGAAGTCGGCTTCCTGGCCCAAGGGGAGCTGGACGGCGACGGCGCGGCAGCCGAGGTGCTCGCGCATTGCGTGCAAGACGCGGTGGAAGTCGGCACCGACACGGTCCATCTTGTTGACGTAGGCTATGCGGGGGACGCTGTACTTGTTGGCCTGGCGCCAGACGGTCTCGGACTGGGGCTGGACGCCTGCGACGGCGCAGAAGATAGCGACGACGCCGTCCAGGACGCGGAGGGAGCGCTCTACTTCGACGGTGAAGTCGACGTGGCCCGGGGTATCGATGATGTTAATGGCATGGTCGCGCCAGAAGCAGGTGGTGGCGGCGGCGGTAATGGTGATGCCGCGCTCCTGCTCCTGGGCCATCCAGTCCATGGTTGCGGCGCCTTGGTCCACCTCTCCCATGCGGTGGACGCGGCCGGTGTAGAACAGCGCCCGCTCGGTAGTGGTTGTCTTACCGGCGTCAATGTGCGCCGCGATACCGATATTACGCGTCTTGTCGAGCGAAAACTCGCGCGCCATAGGTCATCGACTTCTTTTGTGGTGGCAGTTCCGAAGCCGGCAGAGACCCAGCACCTGCCCACACGGGGCTGCCCTCTCGGTAACTAAGCAGGGCAACCCGGCCGTCGATGGCCTAGAGGCTCCCTGCCACCCGTCCGAGGGAGGACGGGTGCTTGCGAAACTACCACCTATAGTGAGCGAAGGCCCGGTTGGCTTCCGCCATCCTGTGGGTATCCTCTCGCTTCTTTACTGAAGCTCCCTGTCCTGAGGCGGCGTCCATGAGCTCGGCCGCCAGTTTCTCCCGCATTGCGCGGCCGGGGCGCGCGCGCGCGTTCTGTACGAGCCAGCGCAAGCCCAGGGCCAGCTTGCGCGTAGGGCGCACTTCCATGGGCACCTGGTAGGTGGCTCCCCCCACCCGCCTCGGTTTCACCTCGAGGGTGGGCATAACCTGCCGCAGTGCCTGCTCGAAGACTTGGAGCGGGTCGCTGCCGCTGCGAGAGCCGACCTCGTCGAAGGCGCCATAGACGACGCGTTCGGCCACACTCCTCTTTCCCCGGCGCATAATCTGGTTAATGAGCCGGGAAACCAAACGGCTTCCGTAGACAACATCCGGCCGCGGCACGCGACGCGCGACCGGTCCCTTCCTCGACATCTGTTTCTCCGCTTAGGGTAACTGCACTAAGGGAAAGTGTACGGCGTCATGCGCTACTTGGGCTTCTTGGTTCCGTAGCGCGAACGGGCGTTCTTGCGGCCCTCGACACCAGCGGTATCGAGGACGCCCCGGACGATGTGGTAGCGAATGCCGGGCAGGTCTTTGACTCGTCCGCCCCGGACTAGGACGACAGAGTGCTCTTGAAGGTTGTGTCCCTCGCCCGGGATGTAAGCCAGGACCTCGATGCGGTTGCTGAGGCGGACCCGCGCCACCTTGCGAAGGGCCGAGTTGGGCTTCTTCGGGCTGACGGTGTAGACGCGGGTGCAGACGCCGCGCTTGAGGGGGCCGGGCGCCCGACGGAACTGGCGATGGGCGGCGTTGAACTGCCAGCCGAGGGCCCAGCGCACCGTGGGGGTCGCCCGTGGGCGCCTGCGCTTCCTGCCTCTTCGAACGAGTTGACCGATGGTAGGCATGTTAAGGGAGTCCTAGCCCGTAGCCCGCGCCTCTGGTGCAACTGCGTGAGTGGGGCTCACACGAGAGGCGACAACTTGGAAGGCTACCAGAAACTGGGGGGCTTGTCAACTGACCCGAACCATCCCCAGAAGGGATTTGTAGTATCTGTGATGCTCCGGTCGAGACGCGCTCCCGCAGGGGTGCGGCGGCGCGGCTGCTTCTGAGCCGAGGTGATTGACGGTTATCGGTGTGTTGACTAGAATGGCGCTCGGTGAGAGTCAAGTGTCGAACGCGGTTATTGTCATTCCGGCACGGTACGCGTCGACCCGGTTTCCCGGCAAGCCACTGGCGAAGCTCTGGGGGAAACCGCTGGTGCAGCACGTCTACGAGCGGGCGGCGGCGGCGCGATGCAGCGATCGGGTGATTGTGGCGACCGACGATGAGCGGATTGCGACCGCGGCGCGGGGGTTCGGGGCGGAGGTGGCGATGACCTCGTCAGAGCACCCCAGCGGGACGGATCGGGTGGCGGAGGTGGCGCGGGGAGTGGATGCGGAGCTGATTGCGAACGTGCAGGGGGACGAGCCTCTGATCGATCCTGCTGCGATAGACGCCGCGGTGCGGCCGCTGGTGGAAGACTCCGCAATCCCTATGGGGACGCTGAGCTGTCCTATTGAGGACGTGGCAGAGCTGGCGAATCCGAACGTGGTGAAGGTGGTTACGGATGTAGGGGGCTTCGCGCTGTACTTCTCGCGACTGCCGATTCCGTTTGTGAGGGATTCCGGTGCCGGGTCGAGTCGCTTCCGGCACATCGGGCTGTATGTCTACCGCCGCGACTTCCTGCTGGAACTGGCGAAGCTGGCACCCACGCCTTTGGAGGAGGGGGAGAAGCTTGAGCAGCTTCGGGCTCTGGAGTACGGCCATCGGATCAAGGTGACGAGTGTGGCCTCCGCGTGGCCGGGGGTGGATACGCCGGAGGATTTGGCGCGGCTGCAGGGACAGGGTCCAGGGGAGGGCTGATGCGCGGTTCTGGCGGGGCCTTTGCGCTGCTCCGGTCGTGGCTGGGTGGGAGAGGGGGGCCGGAGACGCTAGGGCTGGAGGAGTGCGCTCCGATCCCGCTGCCCGGTCCGTGGACGCGGGGTATCGCCATGGCAATGCACTCCGTGCCAGAGGTGGATGACGGAGGAAGGAAGACGCGCGAGGGAGAGCTACTCAGCCGGTTTAAGTACGGGGGCGAGCGCGCGCTGGGGCCGGGTCTCGGCAAGGCTCTGGGGAGGGCCGTGAGGGGGGATCCCGCGTACGAGGGCCTAGAGGTGGTGACTCACATACCAGCTACGCACAGGACGCCGGCCCCGGAACCGTCGTGCGAGCTGGCCCGGTGGGTCGCGAGAGTGCTACACGTCCGGTTTCTGCCCCGACTGATCGCACGCACTCGCCGCACATGCCTCCAGAAAGAGCTCTCAGACCGGGGTGAGAAGAAGCGAAACGTGACGGGAGCATTCCGCGTGCGTCGGGGAGACTTGGTGCAGGGCCGGAAGGTGCTGCTGGTGGACGATGTGTACGACAGCGGAGCGACGCTCGAAGAAGGGCGGCGCGCGCTGTGCGAGGCACGGGCGCGGGAGGTGGTGGTGGCGACGATTACGAGAACCTGGTACCGACACGAGAGGTAGCGATGGAGCGCGCAGCCTGGGTGGCGCTAAGTGGTGTGAGAGGGATGGGGCCGACTCGGTTCCGGCGGCTGCTGGATGCGTTTGGCGACGCCAGAGCGGCACTGGAGGCCGATCCAGAGGAGGTTGAGAGAGTGGGGGACTTGCCAGAGCCTGTGGCCGAGGGATTGCCGGAGGCCGCGAGGCAGGTCGAGCAATTGGAGCAGGAGCTAGCTTCTCTCGATGAAATGGGCGTGCGCGCGCTCATCTGGGAGGACGAGGAATATCCGGCACGGCTGCTGGCGAGTTCCTCCGCGCCGCCTGTGCTGTGGTGGTCGGGAGATGCGGTCCTTAACTCCCAGGCGCGAGTGGCTGCGGTCGTGGGAAGCCGAGAGGCCTCTCCGGCGGGCCTCAGCGAAGCGAAGGCGACAGGGAAGGCGCTGGCAGGGGCGGGGGTCGTGGTTGTAAGCGGACTGGCCGCCGGTGTGGACGCGGCGGCCCACGAGGGAGCGCTAGAGGCGGAGGGGCCTACTGTGGGGGTGTGTGGGTGTGGGATTCTGACGGCGCTGATGCGCGGACGGGAAGGGCTGGCGGGACGGGTAGCCGAAGGCGGGGGCCTGTGCTCGGAGCTAATGCCGACGGCGCCGCTGCTGACGCGGACGCTATATGCGCGGGACCGGATCATCGCCGCGCTCGCCTCGGCTGTCATTGTGGTCGAGGCGCGAGGGCGCGAGCAGAGGGGGGCGCTGTGCATACGGCGAAGTGCGCGCTGAGGGAGGGGCGGCCAGTGCTAGTGGTGGAGTTGCCAGCGGGAGGGAACCGGGAACTGCTGGCGGAGGGCGCGGAGGCGCTGGGGGTGGGTGAGGATGTGGTAGCCGCGATGGCGGGAGCGGTTGGGCCATGTCCGTGAAGGTGCAGGCGGAAGCTGCGGCGATGATAGGCAGGGGCAGGAGACACGCTCCTGCCCTACGACTGCTGGCGGAGGGGGCGACGGCGGGCGCTGCCGCCCGGAGGCGACATCGTGGCGAGCTTCGAGAGCCTGGACGAGAGCTGAGGAGATGAGCGACTACCAGGTAAGCAGGGCGGTTCAGGTGGGTGGCGCGAGCGTCGGCGGCGGGGGGCCGCTGGCGCTGATCGCCGGTCCATGTGTCATTGAGGGTCGCGAGATGGCGCTTCAGGTCGCTGAGGCCGTGGCGCGGGTGGGCGAGGAGTTCGGGATCCCCGCCATCTTCAAGAGCTCGTTCGATAAGGCGAATCGGCAGAGCTTGGAGTCGTTCCGCGGGCTGGGCATGGAGGAGGGCCTGGCGATCCTGGGGGAGGTGAAGAGGGAGGCGGGGCTGGCGGTGGTGACCGATATCCATGAGCCAGGGCAGGCCGAGCGGGCGTCGGCGGTTGTGGACTTGGTCCAGATTCCGGCCTTCTTATGCCGACAGACGGACTTGGTGGTGGCTGCGGCAGGAACGGGAAGGCCTCTCCTTATAAAGAGGGGGCAGTTCATGGCGCCGGAGGACATGGGGCCGATAGTGGGGAAAGCGACGGCGAGCGGCGAGGGCGGGGTGCTGCTGGCGGAGAGGGGGACGAGCTTCGGCTACCACAACCTGGTGGTGGACATGAGGTCGTTTGCGGTGATGCGGGGGCTGGGGTGGCCGGTGGTCTTCGATGCGACGCACAGCGTGCAGCTTCCCGGTGGGGCGGGCACGGCCTCGGGAGGTCAGCGGGAGTTTGTGGCGCCGCTGGCGCGGGCCGCGGCGGGAGCGGGCATAGACGCGTTGTTCGTGGAGGTGCATCCCGATCCGCCGAGGGCGAACTCGGACCGGGAGACTCAGCTGCCGCTGAGGGAGTTGCCCGCGCTGGTGAAGCAGGTGCTGGCAGTCGACGCGGCGCGTAGATCGATCATGGAAGGAAGTCCGGAATGAAGGTGACACGCGCGCTGCAAGAGCGATTGTCGCAGATTCAGTTGCTGGTGCTGGACGTGGATGGGGTGCTCACTGCGGGGGAGATCATCTACACAGACACGGGAGTGGAGGCGAAGGCTTTCGATGTGAAGGACGGCCTTGGCATTCGAGTGGCGAGTGATGCCGGACTGAAGGTCGCGCTGATGACGGGACGGATCTCGCAGGTGGTGCAGCGTCGTGCGCGCGACCTGCGGATTGCGGATGTCCTGCAGCGGGTGGGAGACAAGGCGGCGGCGCTGAGCCAGTATGCGGCCGACAAGGGGGTGCCGCTCGAGCGAGTGGCGTTCATGGGGGACGATCTGAACGACCGAGAGGCGATGCGGAAGGCGGGAATGGCGATCGCGCCCGCGGATGCGGCGCCGGAGATTCGCAGGGAGGCGGACCTGGTGACGGATGCGCGCGGGGGGAGAGGCGCCGCGCGGGAGGCGCTGGAGGCCGTGCTCCGTGCGCAGGGGCGGTGGGAGGAAGCGGTGAATAGCTACCTGAGCGGTCTGGTGGAGCGAGACCGGGCCAAGCGGACCCAGTAGCGCGCCGTCAACCCGTCGCCGGCTGCGCAGCGTTCGGAACGAATAGGAAGTAGGGGCCGACCTCCTCGTTCAGCCTGTAGCTGGCTGTCACTCCTGCGATTATCCCATCCGGCCATCTGCCTGCCTTCCAATCCTGCCCTGGTTCGTGGAGCTCGATTTCGCGCGGGTCGAGAGGGTTGAAGCGGAGGACGATGAGGGGGTAGTGGCCCTCGCGGACGCG
>JALGTG010000170.1 GCA_029821495.1 Candidatus Hebobacteria bacterium | reverse complement strand
CACCAGGCCGCAGCCTGTGTAGATGTCCGGGCCGGCGGGCAAGAGATCGTCCGCGCCGGCGCAAGGGGCCGCCGACAGAGCCGCCGCGAGCTGCAGCGCGATGGTTCCAGCCACATGGGGGGTGGCCATGCTGGTGCCGGTCTTGGTGTCGTATCCGCCGTCCTTCCACGTGGAGCGGACAGCTACGCCGGGCGCGGCGACGTAGACCTGTGGTCCGGGGCTGGTGTACACATAGACGGAGTCGTCGGCGTCGGTAGCGCCGACGGCGATGACAGAGTCGTAAGCGGCGGGGTAGTCTACGTGCGCGCCGTCGTTCCCCGCGGCTGCGACCAGGATCAGCCCCGCGGCCTGGGCGGCGTCACAGGCCTCGTGCATCGCCTGGACATCGGCGTCGGTGCCGAGGCTCATGTTGGCAACGTCCACACCCGTGGCGACGCACCACTCGATCCCCGCGATCACGGTGCTGATGTAGCCGGAACCGCTTCGGTCGAGAACCTTGACAGCGTAGAGGGATGCCTCCGGCGCGACACCGACCACACCGATGTCGTTGTTGGCGGCCGCGATGATCCCCGCGACGTGGGTGCCGTGGCCGTTGTCATCATCCCACTTACCGGGGTTGGCCGGCTTCCATGCCGGCTTGCTCACGAAGTTGACACCCTCAACGATGTTGGCCGCGAGGTCGGGATGATCCCCGTCAATGCCTGTGTCCACAACGGCGACGCTGACGCCCGCGCCGGTTGAGGCGCCCCACGCCCACTCCGCGTCGATCCGGTCAACGCCCCAAGGCAGAACCTGGGGAGGCTGCTCCCCCTTGGGTTTGTCCTTGCCGGGCGGCTTCGCGGGCTTGCCGAGAGCGCGCACCTGAGCATCCACATCCACGCGCAGCACTTCGGTGCGACGGGCGATCTGCTTCGCAATGCCCGGCGGCAGCGCAACCGCCATCCCGTTCACGATGGGCAGATCTCGGACCACCTCCCCGCCAAAGGCCCTCACCAGGGCCGCTTGGCTGGCTGAACTCGGGAAACCGTCCTGAAAGACGACGATGTGGCGCCCCCAAGCATCGGTCGGCTGGGCGGCAGCCATGGGCGCGCCCGCGGCCGCTAGCAGCGCGAGCGTGGGCAGCAGCGCCAGGAGAGCGACAGTGCGACGCGAGTGATGTCCCATTTACCCTTCTCCTTCCGATTCTCCGGCCGCACGAAACATCGCGCAGGGCCATGGTAGCAGAATCCCCAGCGCCGAGCAAGCAGCGCCTGTGTGCCACAAACGCGGTGGGACCAGCGGAGGGCCGCTGGTCCCGTGTCGCAGCTCTGTGAGCGGCGGCCTAAGCGGCCGGCTCGCTGATCTCCGGCAGTTCCTTCAGCGCCGCTTCGACGGCCTCTCTGGAGTATTCATGATCCTCTAGATCGCCCGCCATGTACTTCTCGTAAGCAGCGAGGTCGAAGAAGCCGTGACCGCTGTAGGCGATCATGATGCACTTCTCCTCGCCGGTGTCCTTGCACTTCAGGGCCTCGTCTATGGCCACCTTGACGGCGTGGGCGGTCTCCGGAGCGGGCAGCGAACCCTCCGTCCGCGCGAAGGTGAGCGCCGCCTCGAAGGTGCCGAGCTGGTGGATGGCCCGCGCCTCGATCGCATTCTGGCTCACCAGGAGCGAGACCAGGGGAGCCATGCCGTGATACCGCAGCCCGCCGGCGTGAATCGGCTCCGGGACGAATGTGTGACCCAAAGTGAACATCTTCAGCAGCGGCGTCAACTGCGCGGTGTCGCCGAAGTCGTAGCGGAAATCTCCCCGCGTGAGAGTCGGACATGACTGCGGCTCTATGGCGAGGATGTCCACCTGCTTGCCGCCCAGCTTGTCCTTCACGAACGGGAAGCAGGCGCCGGCGAAGTTCGACCCGCCCCCCACACATCCCACCACGATATCCGGGTAGTCCTCGGCGAGCTTGAACTGCGCCTGAGCCTCCTGGCCGACGATGGTCTGGTGCAGGAGGACGTGGTTCAAGACGCTCCCAAGCGCGTACTTGGTGTCATCCCGGGTCACCGCATCCTCGACCGCCTCCGAGATGGCGATGCCAAGGCTGCCCGGAGTGTCGGGATCCTTCGCCAGGATCGTCCTTCCCGCGTTGGTGGTGTCAGTCGGGGAGGGGACGCAGGTGGCGCCCCAGGACTCCATCAGCAGTCGCCGATAGGGCTTCTGCTCGTAGCTCACCTTCACCATGTAGACCATGCACTCGATTCCGAAGAGGCAGCAGCCGAAGGAGAGGGCGCTTCCCCACTGTCCGGCGCCGGTCTCGGTGGCGATGCGCTTGACGCCCTCCTGCTTGTTGTAGTAGGCCTGCGCGACGGCGGTGTTTGGCTTGTGGCTGCCCGGAGGGCTGAAGCTCTCATTCTTGTAGTAGATCCGGGCGGGCGTCCCCAAGTGCTTCTCCAGTCGGTGCGCGCGGTACAGGGGGCTGGGCCGCCACAGCTTGTAGACCCGCATGACCTCGTCCGGGATCTCGATGTACGGCTCCATACTCACTTCTTGCTTGATGAGTTCCATCGGGAAGAGCGGGGCCAGGTCGGCCGGGCCAAGGGGCTGGCCGGTCCCCGGATGGATGGGCGGCGCGAGGGGGGCGGGCAGGTCGGGGTTGATGTTATACCAGCGCTGCGGGAGCTCGCTCTCTCTCAGCAGTATTCTCGTGTCGTCGCTCGGCATGGCCGGGCATCCTCCTCTCTTGCGACGGCGCGTGTTAGGCCGTCAGATTCTCCTCTGAGCACTCCGAGATGGCCAGAGGAGAGGTTGTTCCCCGTGGGGAGTGGTTCTCCTTCCTGCGCGGGTCATGGGCGCTCGACTCCCGGGCTGGGGGACGTTCGAGCGGGGGCGGGGTCGTAGCGAGCGGCCGCGGAAAGCTCCAGTGGTCTGGGCTCGTCAGCAACACGCCCAGGGGCTAGCCGGATTCGCTCGAAGCGGGGTGCCCGTCCCCCTTCTCGCGGTAGTGGGCGCGCTCCGGGCGGATGCCGCCCTCGAATTCGGGGCGGTGAGTATCGTCCTGCGCGCAGTGTACTCTCTCGCCTATGACATCCTGCAAGAAAGCGAGGGCATCCTTATCATCGGCGTCCATCAGGATTTCCTGTAGACGGACGATATCGGCCGGCTCCAGCGCAACAACGGTTCGTACGGCCTTGAATGACATGTCGCGAGCCTCCATTCGGGTTGGGCGGGCATCGCGAGCAGGATGCCCGGCCGGGCCGAGCGAATCAGAGCCCTGATTCGATATGACCTGGAGGTATCCTGTGATCAAGGGTATTGAGCATGTCGCGGTAGTCACCACAGACGTGGAAGAAGCGGCGAAGTTCTACACCGAGACGCTGGGATTTCGCGAGCTGCGGCGGCTGGAGACGGACCACAGCGGGACCATCGTCTTCGTCGGCATGGGCGGCACTGAAGTGGAGCTGTTCGAGGGCGGGACCCCGAGGCCGCCTTCCGGCCAGAATGATGTCGGCTACAGCCACATCTGCCTGACCGTCGATGATGTGGACGCGGAGTGCGACCGGCTGAAGGGGATCGGTGTTACGCTCGATATGGAGCCGACTACGGTGGAGGCCGGACTCCGCATCGCATTCTTCCAGGATCCGTTCGGGAACAGGATCGAGCTCATGCAGAGGCCCGAGTAGCCCCCTGACGGGAGCCACGGATGAAGGTCGTACAGTTTCGCACCGAGCACTATCAGGCGGTCGGCCTGCTTGAGGGCGGCGAGGTCCTCGACTTCACGCGCGCGCACATCGCATACTGCGCAGCCCGGGACCTCCCTCCGGACAGGGCCGCACACTCGATCCTGGCCATGCTCGGCGCAGGCCTGTTCGACCCGGAGCTGTTCGCGGAAGTGAGGGCATTCGTCGGCGAGCACCGGCTCACCCGGCAGCTCATGGTGAAGGACGCGGTGCTGCTGGCGCCGATTCCGCGGCCTCCGCGCATCATCGCTCTGGGCCTCAACTACGCGGCCCATGCCAGGGAGACCGGCAAGGAGCCGCCGAAGCAGCCGATCTTCTTCGTCAAGGCATCCACGGCGGTGATTGGCCCGGATGAACCCGTGGTGTATCCCAAACAAGTGGGACGGGTGGACCACGAGGTCGAGCTGGCGGTTGTCATCGGGAAGGGCGGACGTCGAGTATCCCGGCAGAAGGCGTCCGAGCACATCGCAGGCTACACGATCCTCAATGATGTCACTGCGCGCGACATGCAGAGCCGCGACATGGCGGCCTCGCGGCCGTGGTTCCTGAGCAAGAGCATAGACACGTTCGCGCCGATGGGGCCGTGCATCGCGCTGCCGGATGAGATCGAGGAGCCGTGTGAGTTGGACCTTTCTCTGCGCGTGAATGGCAAGGTGAAGCAGAGGAGCAACACGCGAGACTTGATCTTCAACGTGCCGGAGCTGATCCACCGGCTCAGCCGGTACGTCACGCTCGAGCCGGGAGACATCATCTCCACGGGCACGCCCTCGGGCATCTCTCCGGTGAAGCCCGGCGACGTGATGGAGGCGGAGATCGAGAGCATCGGAGTGCTCCGCAACCCGGTGGCCGCGAAGAGGTGAGAGCTGCCGCGCCGGCAGGCGTTGGCCCGCAAGATGCAACAGAGCTCGGCCGGGCGGAAAGGCTTCGAGTTCCGCTGAGCCGAAGCAGACACCACGGGAGGTGTGCGAAATGGCCAAGATTCTGATCGTCTATCACTCTCTGAGCGGGAACACGAAGAAGATGGCGGAGTCGGTGGCGGAGGGCGCGCGCGGCGTCAGCGGGACCGAGGTTACGATCAAGACGGGGCTGGAGGCGACGATTGATGACCTCCTCACCTGCGACGCCATCGCCCTGGGCTCGCCGGATTACTTCAGCTACATGGCGGGGGGACTCAAGGACTTCTTCGACCGCACGTATTACCCGAGCCAGGACAAGGTGGCAGGGAAGCCGGCCGCGATCTTCGCCAGCGCGGGAGGCCCGCCCGACAACATCCTTCGGGTGCTCGATCAGGCAGTCGGCTGGTTCAAGCTGAAGAAGGTGGCGGATTCCGTCGGGTCCTCCGGAGGAGTCTCGGCGGGCGCTCTCAACGCCTGCCGCGATCTGGGCCGCGAGCTGGCCGAGGCGGCGAAGAGCTAAGGAGGAGCCCGCCGCGCCTGCTGCGGGGCAGCGGGTAGGGGGAAGGTCGGGCGTCGTTTCGCTCGACTCCGGGCGACCGGCCGTTGAGGCGGTCGCCGGGATCGCGGCGACTGCACCGAGCGAGGGTCCGAAAGAGGATAGATGGCTGCTCCTGACAGAATCATGTTCCCGTTCCGCGGCATTCGCTACCGGGTCGGAAGGCCGGAGGATCTCTCGGATTTGCTGGCACCGCCGTACGACGTCATCTCCGAGCCCATGCAGGCGGAGCTGCACGCCCGTCATCCACATAACTTCGTTCGGGCGGAGCTGCCGGAGAATGGGGAGGCCCGCTACGAGCGGGCGGCCGCCGTGCTGGAGCAATGGGTGAGCGACGGTGTGTTGATGCGCGACACGGAGCCGGCCCTGTATCTCTTGGAGCAGGAGTTCAAGCGGGGCGACCGCACGCTCCGCCGTCGCGGCGCGCTCGGGCTGGTGCGTCTGCCGGAGGGAAATGACGAGGCGATGACCAGTCCGATACTGCTGATGGGTGAGGACCCGGACGGGCGGCTGGCCGAACTCATGCAGGAGGTAAGGCGCGCGCCGGATGGGATAGCGCAGGACTCCGAAGGGGTGATTCATCGAGTCTGGGCCCTCGAAGACGCGGATGAGAACGAGGCCCTCTGCGCCGCGGTAGGGCCGGGGCCGCTCTTCATCGCGGATGGCCACCATCGGTTCGAGACTGCGATGGCATACCGGGCGGAGATGCGGGCGGCTCATCCCGAGGCCGCGCCCGAGGCGTCGTTCAACTAT
>JALGTG010000169.1 GCA_029821495.1 Candidatus Hebobacteria bacterium | reverse complement strand
GACGTCATTCCGGGCAGAACACCCATGGACGTATCGCAGTTGCGCATATGTGGGGTTCTCTCTTCGGCTGTCTCGGGAATAGCCGCCGTCGGTGCGGCGGCTCCGGCCGAACTGCAAACGCTGCTCACGGCGGTTCCATCGCGGCCTGGCAAGCACACCGTGGGGCAACGTCGGGCTACCTTGGCCGGTGGCGCTTAGCCGCTGTCAGGCATTCCGGGCCACGCGCATCTTGTCGCAGGACCGCCAGGCCGGTTCCATCGCCGTGGGCATGCAGGGACAGGGGGGAAATGTGGCACAGTGAGTGTAGTAACACTCACGCGGTCGGGGGACAGTGGTGTTGATCGGAGAACTACTGGTCTACCGCTATCGGCTCATCACCCGTGAGCAGCGTGACGCGGCGCTCGCGCAGCAGCGCGAGCCAGGGAAGCATCGCCGCCTGGGCGAGGTGCTTGTGCAGATGGGCCTCGTCACTGAGGGGGACCTCCAGGAAGCGCTGGACTACCAGCGCGACCGGCGGAACCCATGGGCGCAGGCCCACTAGCCGCGCGGTCACGAAGAAGAGCCGGGCAGTGAGGTCGGGGCTTCGCACACGGTGCCGGTGCCGCGCCCCCGTACTGTCCGAACACTCATCCGTGCCCCGAAGTGCCCCCAAAGCGGCCTCACGGGCGCCCTACACCCACAGCGTGTTCCTGCTCCTGGGATGGAAGGTCTGGGATGCCGGAAAGGAGCAGGAGAATGTCTTAGGTTCGGAGACAAGCCTGCAGGGCTGTCACAGGTGTCCCGTCGCCATTTGACAGGCGGCAACCAGGCCTGCCTTCCGAAGCCAGCGAGCGCAAGGCGCTTTCTTCACGCGCCGGTCAGTACTTGCGGTCCAAATGCCCGGCGCCCGCCAGGTGCACCGTGAACGTAGAGCCCCGACCCGGCGTTGACTCCACCTCCAGCCGCCCCCCGTGCCGCTCCGCAATCTCGACCACCGTCGGCAGTCCGATCCCCGAGCCCCCCACCTGGTTGCCGCTCTTGAACGTCTCCAGTGCTCGCGCCTTGGTCTCCTCATCCATCCCGCGGCCGTCATCCACAACTCGGATCACCGCCTCATCCCCGCGGCGCTCGGTCATCACCGTCACGTGCCCGCCCCCGGGCAGGCAGGCATCGAAAGCATTCACCACCAGATTTACAATACATCGGTAGATCCCCCGCTTGCTATGCCTCCACCGCGTCAGACCGGCACCCAGTTCGGTCGTCAGCTCGACTGCTCTCGTCCGCGCCTCGGGCTGCACCAAGCTCACTGCATCCCTCACCGTCGCATTCAGATTCCCCGGCGCGATCTCGTCCGGCCGCTCCGGATCATACGTCAGCACATCTTTGCACAGATCGGCAAGGCGCTTCACATGCCGATCCAGGATCTCCCACGCCGCCTTCACATCCTCCATCCGCCCCTGCCTGATCGCCCGCCGGATGATAAACGACGTCCCAACCAGCGCGTGCGCCACATCCTTCAGGAAATGCGACAGCCCCGCCAGAGATTCGCTGATGGAGGCCATCCGGCCCGCCAACACTGCCTCCTCCATCAGACGCGCCTTCTCGACTGCCAGCCCCACCTCCACCGCGTAGCACTCCATGAACCACTGGTCGTCCTGCGAGAACCACCCCTTCGCGCTGTTCGCTGCCGTGATCACGCCGACCACGCGGCCATCCGAGTCACGCACCGGCACCGCCAGCAGCGAGTCGGTTCGGCAGTCGCAGGCCTCGTCGAAGGCCTGGTTGAACGGCACATCGTCTTGCTGAACGGGCGCTCGGTAGGGGTCCTTCACGTTTACCGTCTGGTTGTTCACGGCGGCGTATCCCACCGCGCTGCTCTCATCACAGGGGATGTCCACCGCCATGACACTCCCGCGGAGCCTGAACTCACCGTGGAGGCTCGGGGGATTGCCCCGCAGCAGAAGGACGAGGCTCCGCTGCGCCCGCGTCAAAACGCGCGCCTGCCGTGTGATCTCCGCGATCACTGCGTCGAGGTTGAATCTCGCCCGCAGCCGGTCCCGGATCCCCATCAAGGACTCCACCTGCGTGATCCGCGCGTGAAGGTCCTCGACGTCCAGCACGCCCTGCGCCAGCTTCACGAAGCGAAACTCCTGTCCCTCCTCGTGTCGGACCTGCAAGAAGAAGCGACAGGCGAGGCAAGTCTCCTGTTTGTCCAGGAAGTCCCCTTGGATCTCGCCGGAGCAGAAAGTGCCAGGCACCGTCCAGCAGATCCGCCCCGCGTTCATCCCGCCGTTCACACCGTCGCACGTTGCGTCCAGCGCGGCAGGGCAGGGCTCCACACTGGCCAGCCCCCTCCCGCACGTCATCACATCCCAGCAGTTCGCCTTCGCCGTCCTCGCCACGGGACTCTACCCTCTTGCCTCACCGTCCGCTCATCCAGCCTCGTTCCGTCCCCCCTCCACAACAGCGCCCGGCCTACTTGAAGAAGCTCGCGACGACCCTGAGCAGCTCCTCCGGCTCCACCGGCTTCTCCAGGTACTCCTCTGCCTGGGCCCGCAGCACACCGTCAATCGGGTACCTCGTCTTCGTGATCTGCTTGGCCACCCCCGTCAGCAGCACCACCGGGATTCCCTGGCTTGCTGGCGACGACTTCAGCTTGTCACATGCCGCGAAGCCGTCGAGCTCCGGCATCATCACGTCCAACAGGATCAGGTCTGGGTCCTCGGACTCCACCTGCTCGAGTGCCTCGACCCCGTTCTCAGCAGTGACGACGTCGTATCCCTCAGGCTCGAGGATCATCGAGAGCATCTTGAGGTCGTCCGTGTCATCGTCCACTACGAGGATCTTCTTCTTCGTCTCGGACATTGCCAACCTCCCCTTGGTTTCGTGCCACGCTCTCGCTCCCACAGCCGCGCTGCGCCTTCACCGGGGCCCCGCGTCACGCTGCCGGCGAGGGAGCTGGCCTCGGCATCAGCCCCGCCCGCTCGACTATCTCAGGTACCTTCTGCTCCCATTCGATGGCCTGGACATGCACGCCTCGCACGCCTTCGGTCTCCCGCGCCTGCTCGATAAGCTCCACCGTGATCCTTATGCCCTCCTCCTCCTGGTTCCTGCGAGCCTGCGCTTTGTCCTCCCCGGCCGCCTTCCGCGCGGCCGCCATTCTCCCCATCAACTCCTCCGGGACGGTCACCCCCGCCACCGAGCTGTTCATGTACCTCAGCATCCCCAGGTTCTTGGGCACAATGATCCCGGCCAGAATCGCCACTCGCTCGTGGAGACCCATCTCCCGCACGATCTTCATCTGCTGCCGGAAAAGCTCCATGTCATAGATGCCCTGCGTCTGGATGAAGTCCGTACCCGCCTCTACCTTCTTCGCAAGCCGAAACGGCCGGAAATCGATCGGATCTCCCAGCGGAGTCCACACCGCGCCAATGAAGAGCGGCGGCCTCATCTCGACCTCGTCCCCGCCCTGCTGCCGGCCGTCGTCACGCAGCCCCTTCAGGATCGACACCAACTGGATAGAATCAACGTCGTACACGTTCTTCGCCCCCGGATGTCCCTTGAGCCGGCCGGCGGCCCCGAACGACTGGTGGTCTCCGGCGATGCACAGACAGTTGCTGATCCCCAATGCCGCCGCGCCCAGAATATCAGCCTGTATCGCGATCCGGTTCCGATCGCGGCAGGTCATCTGCATGACAGGCTCCAGCCCCTCCCGCATGACAAGCACCGCCGAGGCGATGCTCGACATCCGCACCACCGCCGTCTGACAGTCCGTGATGTTGAAGGCGTCCGCGCATCCCTTCAGCAGGCGCGCCTTCTCCAGCACCACCTCGCCGTTGCAGTCCATCGGCGGCCCGATCTCCGCCGTCACCGCGAAGTGGCCGGCCTCCAGCACTCGCTCCAGATTGCTGCCGCTCTTCATCGTGACGCCGCCACGCTCTTCTCTTCCGCTTCCGCCGCCAGCTCGCGCAGATCCTCACGCACCACCCGGCGCGGACCCCCGTGGGGAGAGCTGGACCAGTCCCGGGCCGGCGTGATCTCCGCCAGCTCGTCTAAGGTCCCCAGCCTCTTCATCCGCTCCACGATCAGTGCCCAACCGCAATCGACGTCCGGACTGATCTCACACTTGCCATCGGTGCTCCCCCCGCACGGACCGTTCAGCAGGGACTTCGAGCATCGCGCAACCGGGCAGATCCCACCCGTCAGGTGCAGCATGCAGTTCCCGCACCCCGCACACATCTCCACCCACACTCCGAGCTCTTCCGTGGCGCCGAAGAACTTGGTGTTCAGCCCTGGAAACACCGGAATGTCGCCCAGCCTCTCTGCGAGAAAGTTGACCCCCACTCCGCAAGCAAGCGACAGCAGTGCCGTTACGCCCTCTTCCTTCACCCGCGCGAGTATCTGCTCGACGAACTCCGGCTCACACTGACGAGTCACGCAGTCCTCCAGCACCTCCTGGCGTCGCCCCTCCTTTCGCGCCGCGATCCGCAGCGCGGATCCCACGATCTTCACCTCCGCCTCGCCCCCGGCCAGGCACACCGTCGCACATCCCCCGCACCCCACCACCAGCACTCTCTCGAATCCCTCGATGAACCCTCTTATCTCCTCGAGTGGCTTTCTCTCCGCAACGATCATTGCGCTTCCCTCTGCTCCTCCGATTTGATCAGCGCGAGATGGCGGCGCGACATCTCCCAGAACGCCGTCCACGAGACCTCCGCAGACTCCTGCGTCCGCCACAGGGCGACACGATCCCCGTGCAGACCTATCTCCTCCAGCACCCGCTTCGCCTCCTCCACCCGTGCCCCGAGTCGCTCCTCGGCCGTCGGATAGAGGCATTCGCCCTCCGCGCAGGCAATGATGCACACCCCATCAGCCCCGTGCTCGAACGGTGCCAGAATGTCCGACACGCTCAGTCGCCCCACACATGGCACCAGCACTCGCGCCACCCCCGTCTCCGCCACCTCCTCCCGATTCTCATCGAGGAACTTCCGGCTCGTGGTCTCGAACAAGCAGCAGAAGGAGACGATCAACACAGAAGGCGAACTCGCGTCTGCCTCCGACAGCAGCCGCTTCAGATCCTCTTCGATACGCTCCGTCCCGTACCGCTTGAGGGCAATCGCCGCCGCCGGACACACCGCAGCGCACAGACCACATGCCTGGCACTTCTCCTCCGGCATCGCCGCCGTCTTGGTGACCGTCGCCACGCCGAAGGGACAGATCCGCACACACGTCAGACAGGCGACGCATCGCTCCTCATCTACGAAGGCCCCCGTCGTGCATGCCATGCACCGCTGCGCCTCCGCACGCGCCTCCGCCTCCGTGAACCCTCGCTCTATCTCCGAGAAATCGCCGACCCGCGTCTCTCCCGGCGCCCGCGCCACCTCCACCCTCGGCCGAGCCTTGATCAGCTCGACCGTCTCCTCCGGCAGCTCCCCGATAGCGGGCAGCTCCTCCCTTGGCGGCTGCTTCAGCGCCTCTCCCGTGTCCAGGAAGTGCGCGATCGCGCGCGCCGCGCGGTGGCCGTCAGCCACTGCCTCCACCGCCGCTCCCGGGCCCGTGCTCACCTCCCCGCACGCGAACACGCCTCGCTCCGATGTCCCCATGGTCTCCGCGTCATATTCCAGCCGGCCGCCAGGACCTGCCTTCACGCTCGATCCCTTCAGGCAGGTCAGATCGGCCGCCTGGCCGATGGCGAGCACCACGCTGTCGGCAGTCAGGGTCGTCGTTTCGACCTCGTCGAACGCGGGACTGAAGCTCCCCTCCTCGTCGAACACCCGCACGCACCGCTTCAGCTCGATGCCCACCACCCTCTCACCCTCCGTGAGCACCTCCTTTGGTCCCCATGAAGGAGCCAGCTTGATCCCCTCCTCCAGCCCCTCCTCGATCTCCCACTCCCATGCCGGCATCTCATCGCGCGACTCCAGGCAAGCCATCGTGACCTCGACCGCGCCCAGCCGCCGCGCGCAGCGTGCCACATCCATCGCGACATTGCCCCCGCCGATCACCACCACCCGCTCTCCGAGCGGCGGCGCCTCCCCCGCAAGTATCGCCCGCAGCAGCGGCAGCGCCAGCAGCACCCCATGGCTGTCAATCCCCGGCGCCCCGAGCGTCCGGCTCTCGCTGAGCCCTGTCGCGATCAGCGTCGCCCAGAATC
>JALGTG010000317.1 GCA_029821495.1 Candidatus Hebobacteria bacterium | reverse complement strand
GGAGCGCGAATGCTAGGCGGGTGGGGGCCGGAGTTCGAGGATCAGTGGTTCCCAGGGGTCGAGGGTGAGGGTAAGTTCTTCGACCTCGCCGAGGTCGCGGTCGGAGAGGAGATCCCGGGCGCGGGTGGGTGCTTCGAAGGTGATTACAAGCTCCTGGGGGTGCTCGAAGCGGGAGTTGTCGGTGTAGCCGATCTGGCCGAGGTCGTCGACGCGATACTCGGGGTTGCGCATGATGGCTAGGTAGCGGGAGCCGTCATCGCCGCGGTAGGTGATTACCTCGCAGCCGACGGGCGGGCCGCCATCGGCGGCGCGAGTGACCTTGACGGCTGGCTCGACACCGGCGGAGAGGAGAATGCCGCCGACAAGGTGGCGGAGGGGGGCGCCCTTGTCCTCGAGCCGCCACTTGGCGTAGTCGATGAGGGAGAGGTTGAGGTAGTGCGTGGCGCCTTTGCCGATACGCCGCCGGATGAGAACGGGGGTGCTGTCGGGGAGGTCGGTGGCGGGGCTGTCGAGTGGGGCGAAGGCGCTGTGGGCGGCGGGCCGGCCGGCGATGAGGCGGAGGTTGGGCTCGGCGGGGCCGAGGGCGAAGTGCCGGCCGGAGAGCCAGAAACCGGGCCCGGCAGTCTGCTCGGGCTGCTGGATAGTGGGGTGGGCGATGCGCCTGACACCGAAGAGGCCGTCGAGCGCGCCGGCGGTGCGGCGCTTGCAGTGCTCGTCGAAGACGCCCGGGAGGGAGTCGGCGATGGCCGTTCCGCCGTCGCGCACGAAGGCCTTGATGCTGTTCGCCTCCTCTTTGCCGATGGCGAACGATTGCGGGAGGATGAGCACCTGATATCCGCGCTCCAGGAGCGCACCGTCGAGGATCTGCTGGGTGGAGACGAAGTCGCAGCTGAACCCGAGGTCCTGGATGAGCTTGGTCCAGCTATTGCGGGCGAGGGCGAGGCGGGAGTGGGTGGCCTCGTGGGAGGAGAAGCGGCGGGGCCAGGTGTCTTTGTCCTCGCGGGAGTCGGGCATCCAGGCGACCTGGACGGAGGGGTGGGAGTAGTGGATGGCGACGGGGGCCGGGTCGCGCCTGGCGTGCATGATGGCGCGGGCGGCGGGGCCGCGGAGTTCGGCGAAGAGCTGGGCCGTGCCGGCGACGAAGGGCCTGGGTGTGAGATCGGGGGAGTCGTAGTCGAACCAGTCTTTGCTGCACCAGATGATGACGCCGCGGTCGCCGTTGAGAAGGAGGTGTCGAAGAGGGTGGCGTAGATGGGTGTGCCGGGAGGCATGAAGGAGCGGAACATGTCGTGGGAGCTGCCGATGTCGTAGGGCTCGACCCAGTCTATGACTTGGGAGAGGCGCCAGATGTCGTAGCCGCCGAAGGCGGCGGGCATCTGGGTTCCCTCAAGGCCGACGGGTGTGTTGGGGTCGATTTCGCGGACCCATTCGCGGAACTGACGCCAGGAGTCGGCGAAGGTGATGTCCATGAAGGTGCGGTGGTCGGCCCAGGGGGAGTAGTTCTCGCCCTCCGCTTTCTCGCGCTCCTTGATCTCGTAGGTGGTCATAGCGACGACGTCTTCCCAGCGGGGGAAGCTGGTGTCCCACTGTGCGTTGAGACGGTCGAGGGAGCCGTACTGGTCGCGCAGCCAGTCTCGAAACGCGGCGAGGGTGAGGTCTGAGAAGCAGTAGTCCATGGGGCTGGCATAGCTGGTGATGGAGCACTCGTCGCCGAGGTTGTAGAGGAGCGGATTGAGGCTGGCGAACTGACGGACGTCGCTCTGGATGTCGCGCTTTGCGTCGGCGAGGTATGCCTGGTCGTGGAGGCAGGGCTTGCGGATGAGGTGCTTCTTGTCGCGGGTGGTGGTGTAGGCCTCCCAGTCGGCCTGGTAGATTGGCTTCCTGTCGTGGAGGAAGGCGATGCGGTGGATGTTCTCGACGTAGAAGCGGAGGCCGCGGGAGGTGGCGGGTTGTGCGGATTCCCAGGTGACGTTGGCGTCGCGGAGGCGCTGAAAGAAGAGGCCCGGGTTGTCGGTGTGGCCGCCGAGGACCCACATGATGACCTGATAGTCGGCGGCGGACTCAGAGCGCGGCGGGGAGGCGCATGCGGCGGCGGCGAAGAGCGGGCAGGCGCAAAGGGCAAGAAGGATGCAGAGGAGGTCGCGCACTGAGGGTCGTCTCCTTGTTGGCGGTGTAGGTATAGCCCCGCGAATGACGGATTCTGTGCGCGCGGCGGGGTTCCTGGGAGGGGTCGGGGAGAAGCGGGAAGGGTTGGCCCGGCGACATTAGACCAGTGCGCTCCCCGCTTCTCACACCCGAAAAGGAGACGATGCTCATCTGGATGGTTCCATATTGCGGCGGTTATCGTGAGATGCGAGGGAAAGAAGATCGGGCAGGCCGCGCAGGGCGGCTGACCCTGAGGGCAGCCGAGGGGGCATCTGCATCTGCTGAGCGTGTCGCAGCGCCGCTGCGGAGGGGGCAGGAGGCAGGCTCCTTGCCTGCGAAGTGCAATGCCTGTAAGGGCTGGGCAGGGGGATCGGCCGAGGGGGCCGTTCGGGTGGAGGATCAGCGCAGGGAGATGGTGCACATGGGACAGCAGGAGATCAGAGTTGGCTTCATTGGATCGGGATACATTGCCCGGCAGCACGCGGAGGCGCTGCGCGATGTCGAGGGCGTGCGGTTCTCGGCCTGCATGGATGTGAAGGAGGCGCAGGCGCAGCAGCTCGCCGCGCTCACG
>JALGTG010000168.1 GCA_029821495.1 Candidatus Hebobacteria bacterium | reverse complement strand
GCATCGGGATTGCTGCTGCCGCTGAGATCGCCCGACCAGCCGCTGAACGCATAGCACGCGTCTGGGACCGCTCCCAGAGTGACCGTGCTCCCGCAGTCGAAGCCGCCGGACCACGGCAGAGACTGTGTGGTGCCATTGACCGTCACCGAGCCATTGCTGCCCGTCAGGCTGAGCGTATACTGCAGGATGCTGATCCATCAGGATGGTATCGGGATTGCTGCTGCCGCTGAGATCGCCCGACCAGCCGCTGAACGCATAGCACGCATCCGGAACGGCCTCCAGCGCAACTGAGGTGCCGTAGGGGAACGATCCAGACCACGGCAGCGAGCGCGGCACGCCGTCCACGCTTACTGTCCCAGCACCCGCGCCGGCGAGCGCCAGCGTGTGCTGCACGACATCTCCTCGAACGACCACGTCGTCCACATATCCGAAGTCGTTGCCCTGCTTGCCGTTAACCTCGAAGCCGAGGGCGAACTCTGTGTTGCTCTCTGCATCTGCCGGCAGCGCATACTCGAAGTAGTGGAGCTGACCGTCCTCTTCCGGATCACCGTTGCGGATCTCCTTAAGCACCGTCCAGGCGCTCCCGTCGTACCAGACGGCCCGCACATTCTCGCTGCCCTCCAAGCTCTCCGCTCCCAGGTAGAACGAAACACCGATGTTCGCATAGCCGGCCGTCGAGATGGTCTGCTGCATGCTCTCCACGCGCCGCAGCCGAACACTGTGGCTTCCGTTCTTGGGGTCCCCCGTATACCAGTCGGGCGTCCCGCCCAACGTCCATCCCGCGAACGCCCCTTCGAAATCGTCGGCGAAGATCATCGCGGTCTGCCCGGCGGCGGTGCCCGAAGCGCCGGTGAGTGCCGCAGCTATTAGCAGCGCCGCCAGCAGGAGCTGTGCGAACACGCTCCCACCGCGTCGCGCAGTGCATTCCAGGTGAACGTTTCGACCGTTCTCTTCTCTTGCCATTTTCATCTCCCCTTGGGCCCGTCCGGCGTCCCGCCGTATTCCGCTGTCCTCCCAGCGCCGCAGCGCCGGCGGGAGCCACGCAAAGCAAAGCAGTAGAATTCACCTGGCGGATTATTGCACTTCGACCAGAATGCGCTCGTGCAGGGGTAGGCAGCCATGCAGATCAGTCGCCGAGACACCGCAGCCCTACGCGGGGCCGCTGGCGTGTCCGCGCTGTCGTCCTGCCACCTGCTGCCGATTCCCGGCTTCAGTTGTTCCACATACGGTCGCACTGCCAGTACCATCCTCTCCACAAAGACAAACGACCCGCCTCGAAGAGCCCTTGCGGTCTCTCGAGTCGGGTCCGCACTTCCTCTACCACCCCGAACGCTGTGGGCTTCCCGCTTGGCTCCTCAGACACCCACTCCAACCGGCAAGTGGATGTTACACTGCGCTCTCCTTCGGCAGCCAGGCCGTCGTAGTCCCTCTCGGGACCTTAGACCCACAGCTTTGCGCCCCCGCCTTTCGGCGGGTTTGCCCTTATCGGGATGCACCCTGCTATAAAAGAACTGCGACCGGAGGCCCGCATCTCAACGGCCCTCGGTCGCTTTCACCATAGTCATTCCATATACGTACGCCCTATGGCCGGGTCGGCCAGAAGAAGAGCGTCAAGAAATCACACCAAAGCACTTGTGATGCCCTACAACACCCACCCGAGGGCTGCGCCGTCAGCGCTCGGGCTCGAATCCGAGCAGCTTCGCCATCGTGTTCCCGAACACTGCCTGCTGCAGCTCCCGCCTCAGCCCGATGCCATCCATGGTCCGCTGATAGTCGCTCACAACGTCCTCAATGTGCTCGATCGCCACGTCCGACCCGAAAACAACCTTCTCCCACGCATGCCGACCCTCCGGATCCCGGTACTGGCCCGTCTCTGTCCACCAGAGAATGGACCGGAAGAACTCCGGCGGACGCTTCTTCAGACTCGACCCGCTCAGGTCGAAGTACAGGTTGGGATTCCATCGGCAGGCCATCCCCGCCTCGTCGTACCACGGATTCCCCAAGTGGGCTCCGATGATCTTGAGCGACGGAAAGCTCCGGGCAATCGTGTCCAGATAAATCGGCCGGTGACGCTCGTTGTTGACGTCGTGTTCCCTATCCTGCGGCGTCCGCGCCACGATCCCAAGATGAAAGAGACACACCATTCCCAGCTCCTCCGCCGCCTCGTAAACCGGGTAGAAAGCCTTCTCGTCGTAACGCGACGGCGGCCGGATGAACTTCAGCCCTCGGAACCCTCGCTCGTGCAGCCCCCGCACGGCCTCCGGCCCACAGTCGCCGAGCGGGAGGTACCCGAACCCCACGATGATGTCCGGGTACCTCGCCATGGCGCGGGCCACCTCATCATTGGCGCCCCGGTGCTCCGACCACACCGCCCCGTTCAAACACACTCTGTCGAACCCCAGCCGTTGCTCTTCCTCCACCAGCCGGTCCGCATACCCCTCCTCCGGGCTGTAATGGACGTGCGCGTCGATCTTCATCCTGGTGCCCTCCTATTCGGAGCATGGCTTCTCATCCCAATCCCACAATCCCTCCCAACTCGCTCCCACGGAACCTCCCGAATGTGTGGAATACCAGAAGCGAAGGTAGAGCTTCACATCGCTTCTGCTGCGGAGGAACGCGACATGCGCTCTCACTGCCATCGCCTAGGCAGAGCCAACCGCCGGCACTCGGTCCGCATTCGCCACCACGACGTCTGGGAATGGTGCGCACATCACGAGGAGATAGCCTGCCACCTCGCCCGCCGCCGCCGCCGTCACTCCCTCCGCTCGGCCCAGGCCCCTAGACCTCCGATGGCGGCCCAACCCGCCTGACACTTGAGTGTAAGACACTATGCTGTGCTGGTGGGCTGCAACTCTATCATTCTGGAGCGCCGCCGCAATGCTCGGCATCCTAGCCGCCGTGGCCGCCATCGCGCATGCTCGAGGACCGCGCCGATCCCGCCCCGCCATCCGTCGCCGGGCTAATCTGATCGCTCCCTGACACGGCCGACAGACTCCGACTGGTCGGGGCACTGCCCGTTGACTTCTTCATCTTGCTATGCGCGACCCCGGAACCACCGCGCCGCCGACGCGAACCTCCCGCTCGCTCGATTCCTTGCGGGGCCCAAGGCATTGTGATAGTATACGCCCTGGAGAGGTGGCCGAGTGGCTGAAGGCAACCGCCTGCTAAGCGGTTACGGGGCCAAAAGCTCTGTCCCGGGTTCGAATCCCGGCCTCTCCGCTGCCCCTGTGGCGCATATCCTCGTCACTCGCGGCGCCGTGACTGCCCCCCGCTTCTGCCCCCACCATGCGTGCGGTTGTCATGCCTGATTATCTATGGTAATATACCACTAGTAAGATCGGCAGGATTTGTGTGGTGGATTCACTTGTCTACGTAAACGGAGAGTTTGTGCCGCCGTCCGAGGCAAAGGTATCAGTGCTCGATCGAGGGTACCTTTATGGGGACGGCGTCTTCGAGGGCATCCGAGGATACAGCGGCCAAATCTTCCGGCTCGACCAGCACCTGGAGCGCCTCTACAGGGGAGCTGACGCCATCTCCCTAGATGTGCCCTTGCCGCCTGAGGAACTCAGAGATGTCATCCTCGAGACGGTCCGCCGCAACGACCTCACCGACTGTTATGTCAGGGTCATTGTCAGTCGTGGAGAGGGCGACCTCGGGCTGGACCCTCGCATGTGCCGGTCCCCCGCCACTGTCGTTGTCATCGCCTCCAGCATCTCCCTCTATCCCCCGGAGGTCTACCAGCACGGCCTCAACGTCATAACCTGCATCACACGCCGCAATACCCCCACCGCCCTCGACCCCCAGATAAAGTCCCTCAACTACCTCAACAACATCCTCGCTAGGATCGAGGTCAGCCGCGCAGGAGCCCACGAGGGCCTCATGCTCAACCACCTCGGATATGTCGCCGAGGCGACGGGAGATAACGTCTTCGTGTGGCGCGGCCAGCACCTTCTCACGCCGCCCACGCATGCCGGCCTTCTTGAAGGAATAACCAGGCAGGTCGTCCTGGAGCTCGCAGCAGAGATCGGCCTGCCGTTCCGAGAGGAAATGCTCACGCTCTACCAGATCTACTCGGCCGACGAGTGCTTCTTGACCGGCACCGCGGCCGAAATCGTCCCCGTCGCCAGACTCGACGGACGCATCATCGGCGACGGACAGCCCGGCCCTATCACCAAGCGACTCATGGCCCGCTTCAAGGAGGTGACCATCACTGAGGGCGTCCCGGTCGGCTGATCGGGGCCGTCCCTCGTGGCCGGCTGTCCTTGACGCTGTTTCGGTAGACGTGATGGAGCCATCGGGGAATGCCCCGAGAGGAGGATGAGATGGCGGACGGCGAGATTCTACAGCGCTTCACCCCGCCTGCCATCCGCGTCGTTCAGTACGCGAAGGAAGAGGCGCGCCGCTTCCGTGGCAACACGGTCGGCACTGAGCACGTCTTGCTCGGCCTCATCCGCGAGCAGGACGGCGTCGCGGCCCGCGTCCTCGAGCGCTTGGGCGTCAGCCTCGGTCGCGCTCAGAACGAAATCCGCCGCCAAATGGAGATGATGGACACGCGCGCCCCCGGGCAAGGCTCCCGCAGCTGGAGCCCGGGTGCCCGCCGCGTCCTCGAGCTCGCTCTCGACGAAGCACGCGAGCTCAATCCCAAGCTCGGCCTCCCCAACTTCGTCGACACCGAGCACCTCTTGCTCGGCCTCGTCCGTGAGACCGACAGCACCTCCGTTCGCGTTCTACGCTCCCTCGGCGTTGACCTCGACCAGGTCCGCCGAGAGGTCATCAAGCTTCTGGGCGGCGCGGCCGCGGTTGCCCCCACTGCCCGCTCTCGCTCCACTACCCCCGTTCTCGACGCCTTCGGCCGAGACCTCACCAAGCTCGCCGCCGAAGACAAGCTCGACCCTGTCATCGGGCGCCACAAGGAAATCCAGCGCGTCATCCAGATCCTCAGTCGCCGCACCAAGAACAACCCCTGCCTCATTGGAGAGCCCGGCGTCGGCAAAACCGCCATCACCGAGGGCCTCGCCCAGCGCATCGTGAAGAAGGATGTCCCCGAAGCCCTCCACGGCAAGCGCGTCACCGCCCTCGATCTCGCCGGCCTCGTCGCAGGCACCAAGTACCGCGGCGAGTTCGAGGAGCGCATGAAGCGCGTCACTGACGAAATCCGTAAGGCCGGCGGGGAAATCATCCTCTTCATCGACGAGCTCCACACCCTCATCGGCGCGGGCGCCGCCGAGGGCGCCATCGATGCCTCCAATATCCTCAAACCAGCCCTCTCCCGCGGCGAGCTCCAGTGCATCGGTGCCACCACCCTCACCGAGTTCCGCAAGCACGTCGAGAAAGACCCCGCGCTCGAGCGCCGCTTCCAACCCGTCGTCGTGGAGCAGCCCAGCGTAGAAGAGACCATCGACATCCTCAAGGGCCTCCGCTCCCGCTACGAAGCCCACCACCACGTACAGATCGACGACCTAGCCATCATCACCTCCGCGCGGCTCTCCGCTCGCTACATCTCAGATAGATTCCTCCCAGACAAGGCGATCGACGTCATGGACGAGGCCGCCTCTCGCGTGCGCCTCCAGATAAGCGAGCCTCCCGAGGATCTCAAGCGGCTGCGCCAGTCCCTCGAGGAGGTCTCTCGCGAGCTCCAGAGAGTGGTCAGCGTCAGCCCCCTCGAGCGCAACGAGGAAGACTACCAGCGCGGCATCCGCCTACGGGATGAGCGCCACCGCCTCCGGGAAGACCTCGCTGGCATGGAAGAGCGCTGGCGCCAAGAGCGCGCCAACGCCCGCGACGTAGTCGGCGAGGAGGACATTGCCCAGGTCGTCTCCGTTTGGACCGGCGTGCCCGTCTCTCGCCTCGCGCAGGGCGAGACCGAGAAGCTGCTCCAGATGGAGCAACATATCCACAAGCGAATCGTCGGCCAGGACGAAGCAGTGCGGGCCATCGCCCGAGCCGTACGCCGCGGCCGTGCCGGACTCAAGGACCCACGCCGCCCTGTTGGATCCTTCCTCTTCCTCGGACCCACGACCGAGCTCGCCCGCGCCCTCGCTGAGTTCCTCTTCGACAACGAAGATGCAATCGTTCGCGTCGACATGTCTGAGTACCGCGAGCGCCATAGCGTCTCTCGTCTGATCGGAGCCCCCCCCGGCTACGTCGGCTACGACGAAGGCGGCCAGCTCACCGAAGCAGTCCGCCGTCGGCCCTACTGCATTATCCTCCTCGACGAGGTCGAGAAGGCTCACCCCGAGGTCTTCAATATCCTCCTCCAGGTAATGGAGGACGGACACCTAACAGATTCCCAGGCACACGTCGTTGACTTCCGCAACGCGGTCCTCATCATGACCAGCAA
>JALGTG010000167.1 GCA_029821495.1 Candidatus Hebobacteria bacterium | reverse complement strand
G
The DNA here is from genome assembly GCA_029821495.1 of Candidatus Hebobacteria bacterium. Taxonomy (GTDB): domain Bacteria; phylum Armatimonadota; class Hebobacteria; order Hebobacterales; family Hebobacteraceae; genus JALGTG01. Next base: position 6,177 of record JALGTG010000167.1, on the reverse strand, counting down.
GACGGGCAGTTCTCGAACCCGGCGGGGATGGCGATGGACAGCCAGGATCGGCTGTACGTGGCGGATGTGGGGACAAAGAAGGAGTAGGCCCGGAGAGGTCGTAGGAGATCGCGGTGATTGACCGAGGGGATGGGTGGGACTATAATCGTAGCAGCTAAGGCTGGCGTCGTTGCGGACAGGAGGAACGTGGATGGCCTGCGCAAGGGCAGGGGCCGTGGTCGCGCTGTTGGGGTTGATGGCGGTGGTGGTCGGCGGGTGCGGTGGCCCGGCAGAGGAAGCGCCAGAGGTAGTGGCGGAGCTGATGGACTGCGGGCCGAAGTTGGGTCCGCTCAACTTCCCCGAGGGGCTGGCGATTGGCAAGATGGGGGAGCTTCTGATTGCAGACACCTGGAACGACCGCATTGTGCGCGCGGGGCCGAACTGCGACGTGGCGGGAGCGTTTGGCGAGGCGGGCACTGAGGAAGGGATGCTCGAGTGCCCCCGGTCGATCGCGACCGACCGGCACGGGAACATCTACGTCGTTGATGCCTGGAACCACCGGGTGGAGAAGTTCGACGAGCGCGGGCGGTTCGTGCTGTCGGTTGGCGGCCAGGGAGGTCCCTGGGGGAACGATGAGGCGGAAGGGAAGTTCTCCGGCCCGTACGGGGTAGCGGTGGATTCACAGGGACACATATACGTTTCGGACTTCAATAACAACCGGATCCACAAGTTCAATCCGAGGGGGGGATTCGTGAAGATGTGGGGGACGGGCGGGCGTCAGGACGGGCAGTTCTCGAACCCGGCGGGGATGGCGATGGACAGCCAGGATCGGCTGTACGTGGCGGATGTGGGGAACAACAGGGTGCAGCGCTTCAATGCCGAGGGGGAGTTCACCGGGAAATGGGGCAAGGAGGGGACCGACCCGGGCGAGTTCAACGGGGCATATGATGTGTGCGTGGACAAGGACGATAACGTGTACGTGGTCGACTTCTGGAACCACCGGATTCAGAAGTTCACGTCCGGGGGAGAGCTACTGTGGACATATGGGGAGCGGGGGAGCGAGAAGGGGCAGCTCGACCTGCCGCTGAGTGCAGCCGTGGCGGAGGACGGCTCGATATACATCGCCGATTGGGGGAATAACAGGATCCAGAAGTTGGCCCCGTTCTCCTAGGCCGGTGTGAAGGAGAGTGCGGGGGAGGGGGCGGGGGAGAAAGCAAGATGCTTCCTGCAGAGAAGGGCGAGCGCTGGGTGCGCCGGATAGGCTTCCTGGCGCTCTTCCTAATGTTGGCATTCATCATCTGGTGGATCGCGGCGTTCATTGTTCGGAACGTTCGGACGTCTCTCGAACAACGACGTGTGCTGGAGGATGCGCGAGGAGGCGGCGCGATGATGGTGGCGACCACAGCGGGGCGGGGTCCGGCCTGAGGTTCAGCTATCTTCCTGGGGCGCGTAGGCCTCGCCGACTGGCGCCTCCACTTGCTGGGATACCTGGTCCAGAACGCTGTTGGCGGTACGGCCTCCGAGGCGTGCCTCGGGTGTGAGGATGAGGCGGTGCGCGAGGCCGGGCTCCAGCAGGGCCTTCACCTGGTCGGGGAGGGCGAAGCTTACGTTGTCACAGGCGGCCTGGGCCTGGGCGCAGCGGAGGAGCGCCAGCGAGCCGCGGGGGCTGGCGCCGAGGGCGATGTCCGGGTGGGAGCGAGTGGCCTGGACAAGGCGCACGATGTAGTCTCTGACCTTCTCGTGGACGAAGACCTGGCGGACTTGCTGCTGCGCGGCGAGCAGCTCGTCGCTGGTCACGACCTGCTGAACCTTCTCGACGGGGTGGCTGAGCTGGAGCCGCAGCAGCATTTCGCGCTCAGCGTCGGCGGCCGGGTATCCGATGGTCATACGGAGGAGGAAGCGGTCGAGCTGGGCCTCGGGGAGAGGGAAGGTGCCTTCGTACTCGATGGGGTTCTGGGTGGCGATGACGCAGAAGGGCCGGGCGAGGGGTCGGGTCACTCCATCCACGGTAACCTGCCGCTCGGCCATAGCTTCCAGCAGGGCGGATTGGGTGCGAGGGGGTGCACGGTTGATCTCGTCGGCGAGGACGATGTTCGACATGATGGGGCCGGGGCTGAACTCGAAGTCGGCAGTCTTCTGGTTGAAGACTGAGATGCCGGTGATGTCGCTAGGGAGCAGGTCGGGGGTGCACTGGATGCGGCGGAAGGTGGCGCCGATGGAGAGTGCGAGGGAGCGGGCAAGCATCGTTTTGGCGACGCCGGGGACGTCCTCGATGAGCAAGTGACCATCGGCGAGCAGGGAGAGAGCGGCGAGCCGGATAGCATCGGGCTTGCCGACGATGACTTGCCCTATGTTGTCGGAGAGGCGTTTTGCGATGTCGGAAGGAGTTGACACGGGGATGGAGGTTCGACAGGGGGGGCGCGGGTCCTGTCGGGCAGCGGGCAAGATGCCGCGCGCGGTGCGGTTGACAGGAGTAGGCGGAGGTCTATAATCGGGCATAGGGCAGGGATGCAGAGGAGGTGGTGCCGGTGGAATTCATGGAGGTGGTGCGGCGGCGCCGGAGCGTGCGGAAGTATCGACCGGACCCGGTGCCGCAGGCAAAGCTGGATCGTATGCTGGAGGCGGCGCGGCTGGCGCCCTCGTGGGCCAACGGACAGTGCTGGACCTTCGTGGTCGTGACCGACGCGAAGGTGAAGAACGCGCTTGCGGGAGCGGGCAACGAGTGGATAGAGGAGGCGCCGGCCATCATTGCGGCCTGCGCGGACCCGGCGAAGAGCGGGGAGAAGGGAGACCAAGGCTACTACCTGCTTGACATCGGGATAGCCATGGAGCATCTGATTCTTGCCGCTGCCGATGAGGGACTCGGGACGTGCTGGATCGGGTGGTTCGATGAGCAGAAAGCGAGGGAAGCGCTGGGGGCACCGAAGGAGGCTCGGGTTGTGGCGCTGACTCCGGTGGGCTACCCGGATGAGGAGCCGGAGCCGCGACCCCGCAAGTTGCTGGGCGAGATTGTGCGGAAGGACAGGTGGTCGTAGGGGCGCGGGGGGAGGGAGAGAGAAGCGGCAGGCCCGGGCTTTCGGTTCGAGCTGCTCACGGGAGAGTTTAGTTTGGACGGGGGTGGGTAGAAGCATGATGGGGCGAGCGCGGGTCTCGGCATGGATTCAAATTCGACGAGTGTTGCGGGAGTCGAGTGTCAGCACTGCGGAAACGCGGTGGCGGACGGGACGTCGTTTTGCCCGCGGTGCGGACGGAGCGTATTGGGGACGCAGATGGGGCGAGGCGCTGAAGACGAGATCTACCTGGCGCTGGTGACGGCCAACGTGCTGCGGCTGCGCCGCCAGTGGGCGCTGGCAGAGGCGAAGTGCAGCGAGGTGCTGCACCGGGAGCCCGAGAATGCGGCGGCGTACTCCCTGATGGGGGACATCTCACGGGACCAGGCGAAGCTCCGCGACGCCATTGAGTGGTACAAGCTTGCGTTGGACCGCGATCCGGGCAGCGCGGACGACCGCAAGAAGCTAGAGGCGGTCATCGATCAGGTGTTCTCGGGTGGGGGCAGCGGCGCGGGGATGAAGATACGGGCGAAGCTCGGCGAGATGGTGGAAAGGGTGAGGGCTGACGTGCGTGAGGCGAAGATGCCACTACCCGCACTGGTGGTGCTGGTTGTGGCGTTCGCGATCATCGCTGTGATCGCGGCGTCGGCGATGCTGGTCGGTCGAGGGGAGGGGCCCAGCCCCGAACTGACGGGCCAGCAGTCTCCGTCGGGGGCCTTCCCAGTGGCCGATGCGCAGGAGCCGGTAGGGCGAGTGGAAGAGGCGGCGCCGGTGCGCTCCCGGCCATCGGTCGCCGAGGAGCTGGCGAGTAAGGCATCGGCGATGGAGGGGGCACTGCTGGAGGAGCTCCGGGGACGGGCGCGGATGGTCGATCCGAACTGCCGGGTGGTCTCTGCTGAGGTGGCGCCGGAGACGGGGATGGTGCGGCTATGGTTGTCGATGCCCCGGGTGTGGGGAGCGGAGGCTACGCGCAGAGGCATCGAGCGGGTCGCGGTGGCCTTGGCGGCCGAGGTGGCGGACGGGGGAGCGGGGATTCTAGGGGTGCGGGTGCGATGTGACATGCGGGAGACGGATGGGACGGAGCGAATGGCGCTGATGGCGGAAGGAAGCATCGGGGAGGTGGCAAAGGCGAGGGAGGGAACGGAAGGGGGGATGGAGGAGTTCTTTGAGTTCGTGTGGTGGGACCCGGAGCTGAGGGTGTGAGGCGGAGGCGGGCCGCCGAGGGGTCGTGATGGAAGAAGTGCCGCTGAGAGTCTGGCGCGTGGGGAGGAACTCGGACTCGCAGTATGTGCTGCTCCTGCAGGGCGGCTCGGAGGAGCCCCTCCCGATGGTGATCGGTCCGTGCGAGGCGATGGCCATCTGGAGTGTACTGCAGGAGAGTGAGGAGTCGGCTCGGCGGCCGACGACGCACGATCTGCTGCGGGATCTGATCGAGCGGCTTGGAGGGCAGGTGGTCAAGGTGGTGATCGACGACCTCTGGAACGGGGTTTACTACGCGAAGCTGCACATTGCGGTAGACGGGGAAACTGTCAGTGTGGATGCTCGACCGAGCGACGCGGTGGCGGTGGCGCTGCGGACGGATGCGCCGCTGTTTGCGATGGAGGCGGTGCTTGCAGCGGCGGGGGAGCCGGAAGAGGGAGACGAGCCGGGCGAGATAGACCCCAGCGCCGGCATCGACTTGGACGGTCCGTAGACCCACCGGGGTGGGAGATCAGCGCGACCGGCAAGGCCCCCAGGTGTCAAACCCACTGGACGCGAAGACCGCGCGCCAGGGGATGAGATCATGGGTCTGCGACATTTGTCGAGAGTAGAGCTGATCGAATACGCGGACGGCGAAGCGCCGCTCTCGAAGCGGGTCCGCGTAGAGACACACCTCCAGACCTGCAGGCGATGCGCCGCGGCACTGGCCAAGGTGCAGAGCGCCGCCTCGGCCGTTGGCGCGCTCGGGGCCGCGCCTGCTCCAGATGACCTGCGGGAGCGGGTGGCGGAGCGGGTGAGGGTGAGGCATGCCCCGGAGGTGAGCTGTCGGCGGGCACTGCCGCTGATCCATCAATGTCTGGACCGCTGTATACTGCCGGCCGACGAGACGGTGTTGGAGCAGCATCTGAGTGGGTGCGGGCTGTGCCGTGCGGAACTGGCCGGGCTCGCGGCCGCGAAGAGACTGGTGGGAGCGCTGCCCGGCGTTGAATCGCCGGCGGCGGTGCGCGAGGCGGTGGCCGCCGCGCGGAGGGGGCGGGCATGGGAGATGCCGTGGACGGCGCGCTGGGTCCCGGCGTTGGCGGCGGCGTCTGTGGTGATGATCGGGGTGTTGGGCTTGGTTCTGGCCACGCGGCAAGCGGGGCAGTCGCCGGAGTCAGTTGTGGTTGCCAGAGAAGCGGTGTCCGCGCCGGTGGCGCCGGTCGCAGTTGCAGGGCGAAGCACGCGGCTTGAGGAAACGGGGGGCGGAGGGGGTATCGGGGAGAGCGAGGCCGGCGTGGCTGCTGGGCTGGTCGGCTTCGGGCGGCCGGAAGCGGAAGAGCGCGCGATTGTGGCGGTGCCGTCCGAAGTGCGCCTTGCGCGTGGCCCGACCCCGGCGCCGACTCACGTGGAAGCCGCCGAGCCGGAGGTGCTGCTGCCTTCGGGGCTGCATGCGGTCAGAGCAGTGGCGAGGAGTGCCTCGCACGGCCACGACGTGCGGGTAGCTATGGAACTGGTCGGAGAGCAGTTCGCGACGCTCGATTCAGAGCGGGTGCTTGCGCAGCTGCCCGGCCGATTCGATGCTGATGCCGGCGAAGAGAGTGGGTTGGCGAGCGAGGGGCCGGAGTTCGAGAGCGGGTGCTTGCGCAGCTGCCCGGCCGATTCGAGGCTGATGCCGGCGAAGAGAGTGGGTTGGCGAGCGAGGGGCCGGAGTTCGAGGCGCCTGCGGATGAGGAGACTGAGGAGTCTGGGGATAGGTCAAGCGATTCGGCGTGGGCCCCGGTGAACCGAATGGGGAGTGGTTCGTCCGGGCTACTTGTCTGAAGGGCGATGCGCCCTGCGTGTGTGGAATGAGCAGAGCGAGGGTGCGACTTTGTGAGGAGCTGGCGAAAACGGGGAAGGCATAGGAACTCAGAGACCAGGAGCGCAGGGCCAGCGGGCCGTGTCGCAACAGCGGCGGCGGCCCTGGCGC
>JALGTG010000166.1 GCA_029821495.1 Candidatus Hebobacteria bacterium | reverse complement strand
CGCGTGCACTCACGCCGCGCCCTCCGCTCCCAGCCAATCTCCCACCACCCGTTTCGCACACTCACTCTCCCCGCTGCCGCTGTAGGGCGGGCACGCCGGAGTTTACCCTGAGAGAAGTCGAAGGGCCCGCCGGCCGTTCCTCCCCATCCCCGTAGGAGCGACATTCCTGGCGCGACCCCATCACCGCCACCGCCACCTCTCCGCTCTCTGTCAACGAACACCAAACGCGAGCGAGGAGCGCGGATCGCCGGCCAGTCCCCCCAGCCGCGGCTCCGCCCGGCACGCATCTGCCGGGCCGTTTCTCTCCCTATGCTTCCGGCCGCACTGAAAAAGCGGCCGCTTCCCCGCGGCCGCGCTTCCTAACGATCCATCGCCTGCCTATATACCTATATAACGCACAACTAACAAGCTACCGGGACCCGAAAATGTTCACAACCGCCGACATCGCCTATCTTGCGGTCACAGAATGGTCAATCTCGAGCCCCCCATTCCGAGAAGGCGGACATTCTTCGTGACCGGAGAATGTCCCATGGACACGCCATGTCGGCCGCACTCGACAAGATCGCCCCTACCGCTTGCTAAGAGACCAGGCAAGCACAAGCGAAATCGGGTGGAAACTTGGAGGGATGGCCCACCATCCATGTGTGATTTCCCGGCAAGATTGACCGGTGGACACGGCGAGTTTGTCCGCACTCAGGGGCGCTTTGTCGCGAAAACTCGCCAGAAATCAGTCCTGCCGCCGCGGGCGTCTGCCCGGGGTCCCTACTCCACCGTCGCGTGCCGCGCGTCCATATCCTCGTCGCTGTGGCCGAGCCGCTTCTGGAGCACCATCGCCACCGCGTCCAGCACCACCAGCGCGCTCTGCTCGAACTGCGACCCTCCGTACTGCGCGTGCCCCTCGCCGGCCCCCTCCACCGCCGGTATCACCAGCACCAGATCGGCCGCACGACCCAACCTAGACCCCTCATGGCCCGTTACCGCCGCCACCCGGCCGCCGTGCTCCGACGCCAGCCGCGCCCTCGTGCAAGCGATCTCGCTCTCCCCCCTGCCCGACACCACCACCAGCAAATCCCCACTCCCCAGCGCGGGTGTTACCGTCTCCCCCACCACAAAAGCGCGCAGCCCTAACTGCATCAGCCGCATCGCGAAACACCGCGCAACCAGCCCCGACCGACCCTCTCCAGTCGTGAACACCGCCCCCGCTTGTACGATCCCCTCCACAAACGCCTCCGCCTGCTCCTCACGGACCCCCGCAACACTTCCCCCGATTTCGGTGAGAATGACCTTAGAAGCCTTCTGGAAGCCAAATCCAGACATAGCATCCTGCCCTGGAAAGAGTTGCTGAAGTGGTAATTCGAGTCTCGGGCGCCTGGGTCCTTGGCGATTCGCGCCGCACCTGCACGCCGGACTCCCGCAGGAGCGGCGGAGCGGCCCTGAGGGCTGTCAGGGAGCGTCACGGGGCGTCGCCGCTAATATGGAATATATCTACAGGTTGGTTGGGAGGTGACTAATCATGGCGAGCCTAGTCTCACCTAGGCGACGCCTTGGGTTTACGCTAGTCGAAGTGCTGATCGTAGTCACGATCATCGCCATCCTCGCCATGGTGGCGATCCCGCGCGTGATGGCTGCCAGCCGGCGTGCGAAGGAGGCGCAGCTTCGCGGGAACCTGAAGCAGCTTAGAGACGCGATTGAGCGGTTCGAGGCCACGTCGGCCGCGTGGCCGCCATCGCTGGCTGATGTAATGGCTGCCGACGGCAGTGCCATCAGTGGGAACTTCGATGGTCGCGGTGGCTGGGTGGATCGCACTGCATACGACGGTCCGTACATCCTGACGGGGGACGGCGAGCTGCCGGAGGATCTGTTCGCGAGCGGGGCCGACTGGAACTACGACAACGCCACCGGCGACATACACAGCAGCAGCGATCTGTTGGCAATTGACGGTACGGCCTACAACACGTGGTGACCTGAGGCGAAGCCGGGCTGCAGTCGAATAGTGGCCGCCGTGAAGGGGGCTCTCCTTCACGGCGGCTTCTGTTGTGTTGCCGGGTATGAGGGCTTGCGGCAAGGCCCGGGGAGGCAAGCGAGCGCCCGGCGGGACCACCCGCGGGGGCGCGGTGCACGTCTGCGGCGTGGTTGCTCCCCACAACGGCGCCGCGGATCCTTCGTAGGAAGTGAGTGCGTCCCCTCATCTGCGCCGGGCGCGGGCGCGGGGGGGGAGGTTCGGCGCACCCGGGGCAGGAGGCAAGCTCCTGCCCAACGGGGAGTGCGGATGTCCCTAGGCCCTTCGGGCCGGGATGGCGGCCGCCGCGGGCGGCCTAGCCACTTCGCGGCGAGTGAGTGCGTCCCCATGGGTGCGCCGGGCGCTGGGTTTGGGGAGGGGGCTACGCTGCGTCGAGTTCGGTCAAGTAGCGCTCTGCTTGGTCCACGGCGAGCTGGTAGACGCAGCCGTCGGGTTCTTCGCGGCGGGCGGTGGTGATGGCTTGTTGGAGCTTGGCGCGGCCGGCGTCTTTGTCGCCCTGCTTTGCGAGGAGGCGGCCTTCGAGGATGAGGAGGTCGGCGTCGCGGAGGTGGTAGCCGGTTTCCTGGACGAGTTCGTCTGCGCGGGAGAGGGAGTGCTGCGCGGTCTCGATGTCCGGCGGGTCGAGGTCGAGGGCCATGTGGCCTTCGAGGAATCGGGCATCGGTTTCGTGGAGACGGAGGCCGATGCGGGTCGAGAGTTCGAGAGCTTCGTGCAGATCGCGCTCGGCTTGATCGCGGTCGCCGAAGTCGCGGTGGAAGGCGGCGCGGGCAAGCAAGCCACGCGGCACGTGGTCCTGTTGGCCGGCCGCCTGCAAGCCGACAACGGCCTCATCAAGGCATTGCCCGGCCCTATCGGCACCGTCAGTCGCGTTGCCCAGGTCCGCGGCACAAGCCATAGCTGCATGGAGGCGACGGCCAGCGGCGAGCTGAGCGAGAGCCACGTCTCGCTTTCTTGGTCCTGCTGCCTCAAGCAAGATGGATGCGCGCTTCTGCACGTTGTCGAGTTGACCAAGGTCAAGGAGGAGGGAGCAATACTGGTAGCCCCTGAGGCTGTGGAGGATCTCGGGTTGTCCGCCGACCTGTCTCTGCCTCTGCTCAGCTTCGATGTAGTCTTGAGAGGCAAGAGCTATACGCCCTCTCTGGTATCGTATGACGGCCCGCGCTGCAAGCCGGCCGACGATCTCGCGTCCAGCGGTAGAGTCGTGTGCATCCGCAAGAGCTTGCTCTGTGATGTGCTCGCCCTGGATCAACCTGCCACTGGCAAGGTACAGAACTGCCAGGTGGCCGGCGGCGCGGGATGCATGGATCAGGTCTTGGGCTTCCTTGAATGAGTTGTAGGACAGTCGAAGTGGCGTCTCCGCTTCCATTAGGCGACCGAGGTGAGCGAGGTCATAGCCGGCCTGGTGGAGGACGCGGGCGCCCTGCGCTGGGCTGAGGCCTGGCATCACAGCGCTCCAGGTCTCCCGGAAGAAGTGTGAGACGCACGACAGATCGGCTGTGAGGGCACTCAGTTGTGATGTGGTGAAGTAATGCTGTCGGGGGTCGCTCTGCAGCCGTTGGATGCGTGGCCCGTAGACCTGGTCAAAGGCATCCTTGAAGTTGGCGGCACGGCAGCCATGGTGGACGGCCTGGAAGAGGGGCTCCATTTCCTCGAGGGTGTCAGGGAACTCTTTGGTGGTGTCGCGCAGGCATTCGTAGAGGCGGCTATGGGCCTGGCGGAAGCCTTCAGGAGATTCGTGTTCGAGCTTGTGGCCGAAGTACTCGCGGACGAGGGGGTGGGTGTCGAGGGAGCCGTCGTCGTCGCCGCGGGGCCTATTGAGCAGTCGCCATTTGCGGAGGCGGCCGATGGCGTGTCGCCAGTCGAGGTCTGACAGGCCCATGAGAGAGTTGGTGACGCCTTTGATGGCCGGCTCGCGGCGAAGGGCGTCGAGGCAGTCTTCGGAGGCAGGGCGGTCGAAGAGGCCGATGATACGGAGGATGGCCCGCTCGGCCTCGCGGCCGTCGCGCTTGAGAGCAATGTCGTAGGCCTCCATGACGCGGAAGGCGTGTTTGCCCTGGCGAGTCTCTTGTTGGAGCGCAGGGACGAGGTCGCGCTTCGCGATGTCGCCGTCGAGGAAGTCAGCTAGGTACTCGCCGAGGAGGCAGAGGGCGAGGGCGTGGCCGTCATATTCCTCCTCGACTACTTGCTCTAGTTCGGAAGTGGCACCTCTTCTCACGCCGTACGCGAGTAGGAGATCGCGGCCGGCCGACTTGGAGAGCCGCTCAAGGTTGATGCGGCGGGCAGGGGCCGAGGTGTCAGAGAGCGGGATGTCGGTGATGTCCACGCGGCTGGAGAGGACACAGAGGCCGTCCATGCCGTGGGAGAGGTCGCGGAGGAGGGGATACATGCTGCCGGCGCGGTCCTTGAGTTCACCCTCCTGTGGGCCGGGGCCCCACTGGAGTGGTTCGAGGCCGTCTAGGACGAGGAGAGTGGGCTGTTGGCGGACTAGCTGGGCGAGGCGCTGGCCCTTGCCCCACGGGCTGCCCTCGTTTGGATTGGGGTCGCCGAAGAAGGTGAGGGCGGAGTGGATGAACTGGTCGGCGGAGACTGTGCGCTCGGAGGTGCCCTGTGAGTAGAAGGACCAGCCGAAGACACGGCGCGCGCCGCGGAAGTCGTCGTTCTCCATCCGGCGGAGCCAGTGGTTGACGATGGCGGATTTGCCAATGCCGCCGAAGGCGATGAAGGCGAGGATGTTGGTGTGGGGATCTTCCCAGGCTTGGTCAAGGACACTGAGTTCCTCGTCGCGGCCGAATAGGTCGAGGCCGGTATCGGGGAGCTTGGCGAGGGAGATGCGCGGAGCGGCGGGGGCCTGCTCTAGATCCTGCTCGACCTGCAGGTCGTTGCGGGGCCAACAGAATTCGGCCCAGCGGCGCTTGTATTCTCGTAGCTGTTCAGGGGTGTAGAGATTCGGAATGCGGTGGATGTAGTCGTGACAGGTGCCACAGACGAGGACAAGGTTCTCTTTGGTGTTGGGTCCGCCTCCGCTGATGGGGATGATGTGGTGCGCGTTGGTGATGATCGGGTGCTCCGGGCAAAGGCAGCAGCGATGCCGTGCCTCGACGAGGAGTTTGTCCTTGATCTTCTTCGGGATCGCCTTGCGCTTGGGCAAAGGTCCGCTCCGAGGGGCAGGAGACACGCTCCTGCCCTACCCGTCTATGGCGGCGGGCATGTCCGCCGCGGGCGGAACATGCCCGCCCTACAGTGGCAGGAGGCCCTGCGGCAAGGCCCGGGTAAACAAGCTCCTGCCGAACGGGTCTACAGTGGCAGGAGGCCCTGCGGCAAGGCCCGGGTAAACAAGCTCCTGCCCAACGGGTCTAGAGTGGCAGGAGCAAGACGCCGGAGGCGCCCAGGGCTCCTGCCGAACGGGTCGAGTGGTTGGGTGGAGGTGGGAGGGAAATGGGAGCAAGATTCTTCGCCCCTAAGTCCGCCGCAGGCGGACCGGGGTGGCGGTCGCCTGAGGCGACCTAGCCACTTCGCTCAGAATGACAAGAGCACGGCCGACGGGCCCTTCGACTGCTCTCAGGGTAGACTCCGGCGTGCCCGGCCTACGGGACCCGCCTGCGGCGGGTACGCAGGTTGGAAACCTGCGCTACCATGATTGGGTGGCGGCGGTGGGCGAGGTGAGGCGCGAAGAGGGGCGGGGGCGGGTGGTTAGGAATGTAGGTGGGGCAGAGAGGAAGTGGCAGATTGAGGCGAGCATATGCGCTGACGGTTCTGGCGGCGCTGGTATGGACGACGGGGCCGGTGGGGAGCAAGGCGGCGCTGCTGGCGACGGGGCGCGGGCCGGGATTGACGCCGCTGGCGGTGGCGTTCTGGGCGGTGGGGATCGGGGGGGTGGCGCTGCTGGGGGTGCTGGCGGGGCGGGGGAGGCTGGGGCTGTTGAGAGAGGTGTCGGGGCGGG
>JALGTG010000165.1 GCA_029821495.1 Candidatus Hebobacteria bacterium | reverse complement strand
TGGCGAACGACCTTATCGGCCTTCCCCGGCTGGCACAGATCGCGCTTGCGTTTCTGATCGCCTGGGCGGCGGTGAGGATGGGGATCGTAGTAGACGAGCTGAAGCCTCCCTTCACGACCCAGATGGTCCAGTTCGGCGCCTGGTCCGCGCCGGTGAGTATGGGCTGGCTGCTGGCAGTGGCCTATGCGGTTGTGCTGTGTCGCAGGCTGCGAGGGCTGACTGCGGGCATGGTGGCTGTTGTCTGTTTGACGTTTGCGGTGGCGGCGCTGGCTGTCGGGGCGTCGCGGTCGGCGCCTGCCGCGGGGGTGGTCGGGCTGGCGTTGGCGGCGGTCGCAGTCGGCGCGCTGCGTCGGGACTACCCGGAGCTGGGAAGCTCGGCTCATTGGGCGATGGGTTTCGGGATAGCAGCGATCACAATCATCGGCATGTTGAAGAACACGGCGTTCCTGGTACTCGGTGTGCCGCTGCTTGCGCTGGGCGTTCCCGTTGGGGAGACGACGTACGCCATCGTCTACGGTGCGGGCAAGGGGCGACAGCGATTGGCGCTCGGCCAGCGGCGAGAGCTGCTGCACGAGGCGCTGATCCGCACCGGATTGAGCCCGCGGCGGGCGACGCGCCTGTTCCACCTGGCAACTGCTTACCTGTGTGCGGTGGCGCTAGCGCTGGTGCTGGCAGTGCGGGTGAGTTTCCTGGTGAAACTGGGGATAGTGGGTGTTGCGCTGGCGGTGGGGTTCGCGCTGTTCTTCATGCTGGCGAGGATCTGGTCTGAGCCGCAGGAGACGGGGGAAGACGAAGTGGACATGTTTGGGGTGCGGCTGACGCGGATCGGCATGGAAGGCGCGCTGGCGCGCGTGGACGAGTTTGTGGCCGAGCGGTCGCCGCACATGGTTGTGACCTCGGACAGCCCGAGCATCGTGAGAACGCGGGACGATCCGGAGTACCAGGAGATCGTGCGCGAGGCGGATATGGTAACGGCGGACGGACGGGGGGTGGTGTGGATGGCGCGGGTATTGGGGCTGCCGATGACGGAGCGTGTGTCCGGCGTGGACTTGGTGGAGAGGATTTGCGAGCGGGCGGCGGAGCGCAAGTACCGTGTGTATCTGCTGGGCGCGCGGCCCGGTGTCGCGGAGGAGGTGGCGCGGGCGCTCGAGTCGCGCTACGCGGGGCTGCAGGTGGCAGGCGTTCACCACGGTTACTTCGCTCCGGATGAGGAGCCTTCGGTCGTGCGCGGGATCGCGGAGGCGAAGCCGGACATACTGTTCGTCGCGTTCGGGGCGCCGAAGCAGGAGAAGTGGATCCGGCGGCACTTGGCGGAGCTTCAGGCGCCGGTGGCGATCGGGGTGGGAGGGAGCTTCGACGTGATTGCGGGAAGAGCGCCGCGCGCGCCGCAGTGGATGCAGCGGATGGGGCTGGAGTGGGTGTACCGGGTGATCCGGGAGCCGAGCCGGCTGCCAAGGGCGTTAGCGGTCCCGCGGCTGATGTGGATTACCCTTCGAGAGGCGCTACGCCGGCGTCGCTAGCACCTGTGCCAGTCGCGAGGGCACGGTGCGCGAGGCCGCTCGTACGACCACTGAAACTGGAGCAGTTGCAGCGAAATTGGGATGAGCTGGGGAGAGAGGATCCCCTTTGGGCGGTTCTCACCGAGCCAGAGAAGAGAGGGAATCGGTGGGATCGGGACGAGTTCTTCGCGACAGGTACAGGGGAGATCGGCGCGCTCATGCAACGCGTCGAATCCCTGGGCATCGACCTTCGGAGGGGAGGGGCTCTCGACTTTGGCTGCGGTGTGGGCCGCTTGACCCAGGGTCTAGCCGATCACTTCGACGAGGTGTGGGGTGTGGATATCGCTCCGTCTATGATAGAGCTGGCCCGCGAGTACAACCGCCACGGCGATCGCTGCAAGTACCGCGTCAATGACACGGGCGATCTGGGCTTCTTCCCCGATGAGAGCTTCGATCTCATCTACTCCCTCCTCACGCTCCAGCACATGCCTGCCGAGTATGCGAAGGCTTACATCAGGGAGTTCCTGAGGGTGCTTCGCCCCGGCGGCGTGGTGGCCTTCCAGGCTGCCGGAGAGCCCACCGCGGTGCGAAGAGGGCCGGCCGCGGCGTTGAGACGATTCCTCCGCCTGCTCACCCCGCAACCCCTGCTGCTTGCCTATCGGAAGTAGCGCTATGGGCATCTCATTGACATGTTCGGCATCCGAACGGATGAGATAGTCACCTTGCTCGAGCAGAACGGCGGCCGGGTGCTGGACGTCCAGCAGGATACCAGCGCGGGCGGAGGGTGGACGAGCTTTCGTTACTGCGCAGTTAAGCGGCCAGGCGGGTAGGCGAGTCGGTGAACTCTGGCCCGCGGCGCGGGCGCACCGGCGCACCGCGGAGAGGAGTTGGGGTGGCGCAGTGAGAAGTGACGCAGGAGCAGCGAATAGGGAGGTTGAGATGTCTTCGCATGCGGCTGGTGTCGGCGAGTCTGAATGGTTCGTACATGATCGTTTCGGGTTGTTCATCCACTGGGGGCTGTACGCGCTGCTGGCGCGGCACGAGTGGGTGAAGCAAAGTGAGCAGATTCCGGACGATGTCTACGAGCGTTACTTCGAGCAGTTCGATCCCGATCTCTACGATCCCGAGGAATGGGCCGCGCTGGCGGCAGAGGCGGGGATGAAGTACATGGTGGTGACGAGCAAGCACCACGAGGGGTTCTGCCTGTGGGATTCGAAGCTGACGGACTACAAGGCGACGAACACGCCCGCGGGGCGGGATCTGCTGAAGCCGATGGGGGAGGCGTTCCGGGCGCGGGGACTGCGGGTGGGGTTCTACCACTCGCTGATCGACTGGCACCACCCGGATTTCCTGATAGATGACGTGCATCCGATGCGGAATCAGCCCGACCGCGAGAAGCTTAACGAGGGGCGCGATCCGGCAAGATACAGAGAATACCTGCACGGGCAAGTGCGCGAGCTGCTCACGGAGTACGGCCGAATTGACCTATTGTTCTACGATTTCAGCTATCCGCGGCGTGACGAGCAAGGGAAGTCGCAGCCGTGGCTCGGGAAGGGCAGGGAGGAGTGGGAGAGCGAGAAGCTGCTTAAGATGACGAGGGAACTGCAGCCGCAGATTCTCGTGAACGACCGGCTGGACCTGATCGAGCAGGGCGGGTGGGACTATCGGACGCCGGAGCAGTATGTGCCGAAGGAGGGGGTGAAGGTGGAAGGGCAGCCGGTGCTGTGGGAGGCGTGCCACACGTTCTCCGGGTCGTGGGGGTACCACCGGGACGAGGCGAGCTGGAAGAGCGTGGAGCAGTTGGTGGGGATGCTCATTGACACGGTGAGCAAGGGCGGGAACCTGCTGTTGAACGTGGGGCCGACGGCGAGGGGGGAGTTCGATTACCGGGCGGTCGAGCGATTGAAGGGCATGGGGGAATGGATGAGGAGGCACAGCCGGTCCATCTATGGGTGTGGGCGCGCGCCGGAGGGGTTCGAGACACCACAGGATTGCCGGCTGACATACAACCCGGAGACGAGGCGGCTGTACGTGCACGTGCTCGGGTGGCCGTTCCGGCACTTGCACCTGGAGGGGATGGCGGGCAAGGTGAGGTATGCGCAGCTTTTGAACGATGGTTCGGAGGTGAAGATGCTGGAGGGCGGGCCGGGGCACGTTGCGGGCCCGGTTGGCGGCGGCTCGCAGGCGAGGCTGCTGACGCTGGAGCTTCCGGTGCAGAAGCCGAAGGTGGCGGTGCCGGTGGTCGAGCTGTCCTTGAAGTAGGGCGAGTGGCGGCGTTGGCGGACAGGTGAGCGCATGGGAATCGCGGATGGGCAAGATCAGGTCACCGAGAGCATAGCGGGCCGGGTGGCGGTGGTTGTCGGCGCGGCCGGGGGGATCGGGCGCGCGACGGCCGAGCGGCTGGGAGCGGCCGGGTGTCGGCTGGCGCTGGTGGACGTTGACGGGGACGCGCTTGAGTTGGTGGGCCGGGAGCTTGGGCTGCGTGAGGCGCCTCTGGTGTGTGCGGCCGACATCACGGACCGGGCGCAGGTGGATCGAGTGGCGGCGGAGGTGGCGGAGCGCTTGGGCGGCGTTGATATTCTGGTGAATGCCGCCGGGATCAACACGAAGCAGCGGACTCTGGCCGAGATGTCCGCGGAGCAGTGGGAGCAGGTGATTGCCGTAGACTTGAATGGGGTCTTCCACTGCACGCAGGCGTTTCTGGAGGTGATGAGGCGGGGCGAGGGAGGAGTGGTGGTGACGGTCGTGTCCACGGCGGCGCGGCTGGTGTCGCCGGGGGCGGGGACGCATTACTGTGCGGCGAAGCGGGCGCTGCTGTCGCTGACCGAGTCGTTGAACATGGAGGAAGGGAAGCACGGGATTCGGGCTTGTGCGGTGTGCCCGGGCGAGGTGGACACGTCGTTCGTGGACAATCGTCCGGAGCCACCGGGCGAGGAGCGGCGGGCCGCTATGCTCCAGCCCGGGGACGTGGCGGAGGCGGTGTATTACGTGGTGACGCGTCCGGCGCGGGTGGTGGTCAGCGATGTGGTGATGTGGTCGGCGGCTCAGGTATCGGGCGTCCACGTGGTCTAGTCAAAAGGGCGCCGCGGAGGCAGGAGTTTGAGTGCGAGTAAGCCCGATGTAGGCATGTTGGAGAAGCGGGCGGCGGAGGTGCGCCTGCGGATCGTCGATTCGATGGGGCCGGATAAGTTCCACCATTTCGGTGGGTCGCTGTCGGCGACGGACTTGTTGGTGGCGCTGTACTACTACAAGATGCGCTACCGCGCGGAGGAGCCTGAGTGGCCGGAGCGCGACCGGCTGGTGCTGAGCAAGGGGCACGCGGTGCCGGCGCTATATGTGTGCCTGGCGCTGTGCGGGTTCTTCCCGACGTCAGAGCTGGATACTCTAAAGCAGTTCGGCAGCAATCTCCAGGGGCATCCGGACATGCGGAAGACGTGTGGGCTGGAGGCGAACACGGGGTCGCTGGGTATGGGGCTGTCGGTCGCGAACGGGATGGCGCTTGCGGGGAGGGTGGCAGGGAGGGATTACAGGGTCTACGCGCTGCTGGGCGATGGAGAGTGTCAGGAGGGGCAAGTGTGGGAGGCGGCGATGACGGCCGCGCATTACAGACTCGACACGGTCACTGCGATTGTTGACCGAAACGAGCTTCAGGCGATGGGGCAGACCGAGGAGCGGATGAGCGTGGAGCCGCTGGCATCGAAGTGGGAGGGGTTCGGGTGGGAGGCGTTCGAGATCGACGGGCACGATATGGGGGCAATCTGCGGTGCGCTGGACGCGGCGACGGCGGTGGAGGGGAGGCCTGTGGCGATCATCGCGCACACGGTGAAGGGGAAGGGCGTGCCGTTCATGGAGGGGCAGCCGGGCTTCCACAACGCGGCGATAGGGGAGGAGCAGTTTCGGGAGGCCGCGGCTGCTCTGGAAGCGACGATCGCGTCGCTTGGAGAGTAGGGAATGGCTGAACTCAGCGGAACTCGAGACGGGTACGGCGAGGCGCTGCTGCGGCTGGGAGCAGAGGAGCCGCGGGTGGTGGCGGTGGACGCGGACTTGTTCCGATCCACTCGGACCAGCCGGTTTGCGGAGGCCTACCCGGAGCGCTTCTTCGAGATCGGAATCGCGGAGCAGGACATGGTGAGCACGGCCGTGGGTCTGGCGCTGGGCGGGATGATTCCCTTCGCCAACTCCTTCGCCGTGTTCGTGACGGGGCGGGCTTTCGATCAGGTACGGCAACAGGTGGCGCTGCCGGCGCTGAATGTGAAGCTGGCCGGGTCGAGTGCCGGGATCACACAGGGGCCGGATGGAGCGACACACCAGTCGGTGCTGGACGTGGCGCTGATGCGCAACTTGCCCAACATGTGCGTGGTCGTGCCATCGGACTCCAAGGAAGCGGAGCTGGCGACGCGCGCTGCGGCTCACCGAGAAGGGCCGGTGTACCTGCGCCTGAGCCGTTATGAGACACCTGTGTGGCGGGAGGAAGAGGCCTCTTTCGAGATCGGCAAGGCTG
>JALGTG010000022.1 GCA_029821495.1 Candidatus Hebobacteria bacterium | reverse complement strand
GACAACGTGACGATGACGGTGGAGCTGATCCAGCCGGTGGCGATGGAAGAAGGACTGCGCTTCGCCATCCGGGAGGGCGGCAAAACCGTCGGTGCCGGCGTCGTCGCCAAGATACTGGAGTAGGACCCCTTCGGCGGGCCGGCCCCAGCCGGGCCGAGACCCGCCGTCGCATCTCGGAGGTTGCTACATGCGGAGAGATGACCGGAAAGGACCCGGAGACCGGATACGCATCCGGCTCAAGGCCTTCGATCACCGGGTGCTCGACCAGTCGGCGCTGCGGATTGTGGACACCGCGCGCCGAACCGGCGCCCGCATATCCGGGCCCGTTCCCTTGCCAACTGAGATAAACCGCTTCTGCGTCATTCGCTCCCCCTTCATCGACAAGGAGTCGATGGAGCACTTCGAAATGCGAACCCACAAGCGCCTCATTGACATATTGGAGCCGAGCCCGGAGACCATCAACGCCCTCATGCGTATCGACCTCCCCGGTGGCGTCGACATCGAAATCAAGCTCTAGAGACACCAACGTGAAGTCAGTGCAGAAGGCCCTACTGGGCCGGAAAATCGGAATGACACAGCTCTTCGCCGAGGACGGCCGCGCAGTCCCCGTCACCGTCATCTCGGCCGGCCCCTGCTTCGTCGTCCAGCGCAAGACAGTGGAGCGTCAAGGCTGCGACTCGCTCCAGCTCGGCTACGAAGAGCTTCCCGAGGGCAAGCGCCTCAACAGGCCGCTGTCCGGCCACTTCCGTCGGGCCGCAGAGAAGGCCGACAAGGACGTTCCGCCCTGCCGCCACCTCGCCGACTTCCGCTTCGCCGACTGCTCCTACTACCAGGTCGGCGACCGGATCGCTGTCGATGTCTTCGAGGTCGGCGAGCGCGTCAATGTCGTCGGCACCAGCAAAGGCAGGGGATTCGCCGGCGTCCGCAAGCGGCACGGCTTCCACGGAGGCCCCGCCAGCCACGGCTCCATGTCCCATCGCCGACCGGCCTCCGGCGGAGCCACCGACGCCGCCCGCGTCTTCAAGGGCACCAAGAAGCCGGGCCACATGGGCAACACCCGTGCCACCGTCAAGCGTCTCCGCGTCCACATGGTCGACGCCGAGAAGGGCCTGATGGCCGTCGAAGGAGCCGTCCCCGGACCCAATGGGGGCCTGCTTACAGTATGGCGGCCTGCCGGGGCCGATACCCCCGGGCCCAAGGCTGAGGAAGACAAGTGACAATGCCGACTCTGCCTCTATACAACATAGAAGGGTCCCAGAGCGGCGAGCTTCAGGTCCCCGCCAAGGTCTTCGGCGCGTCGCCCAACGAGCCGCTCATCCACGAGGCACTTGTGGCGAGGCTGGCCGCCGCGCGACAAGGCACCGCCCATACCAAAACGCGCGCCGAAGTCTCGGGCAGCGGCCGCAAGCTCTGGCGCCAGAAGGGCACCGGCCGCGCCCGCGTCGGCGACAGTCGCCCACCCAATCGGGAAGGCGGCGGCGTGGCCATGGGCCCGCGAATGCGCTCCTATCGCCAGCGCATCTCCCGCCGCGCCAAGGCCGAGGCCCTCCGTTCGGCGCTCAGCGCGCGCGCCCAGGCCGGCGACATCGCAATCATTGAGTCGCTTGAGCTGCCGGAGCCCAAGACCAGAGCCGTCGCGGCCATCCTCGATGCCCTCAATGTCCGCATCCCGGCACTCCTCGTGCTGCCCGAGCCGAACCACATCGTCTGGCGGTGCGGACGCAACATCGCAGGCCTCACCATCCGCATCGCAGCCGACCTCAACGCCTACGACGTCATGGCCGCGCGACAGCTCATCATAGTCAAGGGTGCCATCCCGCGCCTGGAGGCGCGTCTCCGATGAAGGACGCGAGAGACATACTCATCCGGCCCTTGCTCACAGAGAAGAGCGTCACCCTGGCCGCTCACAGTAAGTACGTCTTCGAAGTTGCCGCGACTGCCAACAAGATCGACATCCGCAAGGCCGTCGAGACTCTCTTCCCCGGGACTCGAGTGGCTCGCGTCAACACCATGTTGGTTCGAGGGAAGCGCCGGCGTCTCGGTGGATACGGCCGGCGTCGCGCCGCCCGGACGGAGGGGCGGACCGCCCTCTGGAAAAAGGCCATCGTCACCCTACGCGAGGGCACGATCCCGGCCTTCGAAGGGCTCTAATCGGCCCCAACTGAGGAGCAATCAGTGCCGACCAAAGCATACAAACCAACAACGCCGGTGCGGCGCTTCATGACCACCGTTGACCGCTCCGAGCTCTCCGGCAAGCCGCCGGAGAAGCGTCTGTTGCGTCGGCTCAGCAAGACCGGCGGCCGAGACAACACCGGACAGATCAGCGCCCGCTTCCGCGGCGGCGGCCACAAGCGCCGCTACCGTGTCATCGACTTCCGCCGCGACAAGGACATGGTTCCCGCCCGAGTGGCCGCCATCGAATACGACCCCAACCGCTCGGCCAACATCGCCCTCTTACACTACGCCGACGGCGAGAAGCGGTACATCCTCGCTGCAGAGGGCCTCCGCAGAGGCGACACCGTCATGTCTGGCACCGCCGTCGGCGCCCGCGCGCGCAGCGGCGAAACTCTCGAGGTGCGCTCCGGCTGCGCCTTCACGCTTCAGGCAATCCCCGTCGGAACCTTGCTCCACAACATAGAGCTCTCGCCCGGCAAGGGCGGCCAGCTGTGCCGCGGCGCGGGCACTTCGGCTCAACTCGTGGCCAAAGAAGGCAAGTTCGCCACGCTTCGTCTCCCCTCAGGCGAGATGAGGCTGGTCTACCTCGGCTGCCGCGCAACGGTTGGCCAAGTCGGCAACCCCGACCACACCAACATAGAGCTCGGCAAGGCAGGACGACGATCCTGGCAGGGCCGGCTGCCTCACGTCCGTGGCAGCGCGATGAGCCCGCGGGACCACCCCCATGGTGGCGGCGAGGGCCGTTCGCCCATCGGCCGCAAGAGCCCCGTCAGCCCCACCGGAAAGCCCACCCTCGGCCGCAAAACGCGGGGCAAGAAAACAACCGACAGGTTCATCATCCGACGCCGAGGCAAAAAGTAAGGCAGGCAAGCGCTATGCCCAGATCCCTCAAGAAGGGTCCCTACGTACATCCGAAACTCCTCAAGAAGATCGAGCGTATGAACGCCTCCGGCGAGAAGCGTATCACAAAGTGCTGGTCCCGCGCTTCGACCGTCACACCGGAGATGATCGGTCACACCATCGCCGTCCACGACGGGCGCAAGCATGTGCCCATCTTCATCACCGAGAACATGGTCGGCCACAAGCTCGGGGAGTTCGCTCCCACGCGCCACTTCCGCGCTCACGGCCACCGTTCCGAACGCTCCACCGCGATCAGGTAGTATTCGACATGGGAGCACCGCGCTAACTATGGAAGCGAGAAGCATCGCCCGCTATATCCGCATGTCGCCTCGGAAGGTGCGCCGCACCCTCCGGCTCATTCAGGGACTGCCCATCAAAGAGGCACAGTCCCTGCTCGGCGTGATGCCCCACCGCGCCGCGCGCGTCATCCGGCGCGTCGTCGACTCCGCCGCGGCCAACGCCGAAAACAACCACGGAATGGACCGTGACGACCTCTGGGTGGCTCGCGCCACCGCCGATGCCGGCCCCACCATGAAACGCTGGCGGTTCGCCTCTGGCGGCCGCGTGGCTATGATCCGCAAACGCATAAGCCACATCAGCGTCGTCCTCAGCGACGAAGAACGCTAGACGCCAAGGAATACTGATGGGACAGAAAGTCAACCCGATCGGCCTGCGAACAGGAATCATTCGCGACTGGGATAGCCGCTGGTATGCCCGCAAGGCCACCTATCGCGATTGGGTCCTTGAGGATGCCCAAGTCCGTCGCCTGCTCAGGGCTCGCTTTGCCAGAGACCGCGCCGGGCGCGGCGGCCCCCGAGCGCGCAATCGCGACGCGGGCGTCAGCCGCATCGAGATCGAACGCGCCCCAAACATGCTCAAGCTCACACTCCACACCGCCAAGCCCGGCATCATCATCGGCCGCGGTGGACGCGGCGTCGAGGACATCCGCGGCGATATCGAGAGCATCGTCAAGCGGAAGGTCCACATCAACGTCCAGGAAGTCCGCCAGCCCGAGCTCGACGCAGCCCTGGTCGCCGAGAACGTCGCCGCCCAGATCGAGCGCCGCATCGCCTTCAAGCGCGCCGTCCGCCAGGCCGTGCAGCGCTCCATGAGAATGGGAGCCAAGGGCGTGCGCGTCCTTCTCTCGGGCAGGCTGGGAGGCGGAGATATGTCCCGCTCCTACGGCGACCGTGATGGCAAGATCCCCCTCCACACCCTCCGCGCCGATGTCGACTACGGATTCACCGAGGCGCGCACCGCCTCTGGGCATATCGGAGTCAAGGTCTGGCTCTACCGCGGCGACATCCTCCCGGCGGCCCCCGCTCCCGAAGCCCGCGCCGAGCGGCCCGCGGCCCCGGTCGAGAAGGCTCGCAAGGGCTGGCGCCGCGTCGGTGTAGCTCGCAAGGTCGAGGAACAGCCGAAGGCGCAAGCGGCGGCGACCGCCGAGGGTGAGGCGGCCCCCGCCCCCTCCACTCCGGAGCCCGCCGCCGACTCCGCAGAGCAGGAATCGGCCCAGGACGCGCCCGCCTCTGGCGCCGAGCAACAGGAGCAGAGCAGCAATGTTGATGCCGTCCAAGGTCAAGCACCGGAAACAACACAGAGGCCGCAGACGGGGTAAGGCCGGCCGCGGCAACACCATTGTCGCCGGCGAGTACGGCCTCATCGCTCTTGGCAACTGCTGGCTCAGCAGTCGCCAGATCGAGGCCGCGCGCGTCGCCATGACCCGCTACATCAAGCGCGCGGGCAAGGTCTGGGTGCGCGTCTTCCCAGACAAGCCCGTCACCGCCAAGCCCGCCGAAACGCGCATGGGCAGCGGCAAGGGTGCGCCCGAATTCTGGGTCGCCGTCGTCAAGCGTGGCCGCGTCCTCTTCGAAATGGGCGGCGTCCCTCCCGAGACGGCGCACGACGCCCTTGGCAAAGCCGCACACAAACTGCCCATCCCCACCCGCATCGTCATGCGTGAAGATTCAGGGGTGTAACCCGTGAAGCCAGCGGAGCTTAAGGAAATGACAACTGCCGAGCTGCATGAGCAACTCGAGGAAGATCGCCAGGAGCTCTTCAACCTGCGCTTCCGGGCCAGCACCCAGCAGCTCGAGAACCCGCGCCGCATGCGCGAGGTCCGCAAGAATATCGCGCGCATACTGACCATTCTCTCCCAGAGGGCGGAGGCATGAGCGCCCCGCCAAGAGGACCCACCATGCCGCAGCGAAGCAGACGTAGAGTACGAGAAGGCACGGTCGTCGGTGACCGGATGGACAAAACAGTCGTGGTCGAGGTGAACCGCCTCGTACGCCACCCTCTCTACAAAAAGGTCCTCCGGCGCAGATCCCGGTGCAAGGCACATGACCCCAGCAACGACTGTGCGCTGGGCGACCGCGTCCGTATCATGGAAACCAGGCCTCTCAGCAAGACCAAACGATGGCGCGTCGTTTCCGTGCTGGAGAAAGCCAAGTAGTGCCGTCGTCTGCTCCGCAGGAGACCCTTCAAGCATGAGAGTCTACGAAATAGATCGCCTGCGCAACGTAGCGCTCATAGGCCACGGCCACTCCGGCAAGACCTCCATTGCCGAGGCCATGCTCTTCGCCGCCGGCGTGACCGACCGACTCGGCTCCGTCCAGGACGGCAACACCGTCTCCGACTCCGACGAAGAAGAGACCTCCCGCAAGATATCTATCTCCCTCTCCCTCCTCCCCTGCGAATGGAGCGAACACAAGATAAACCTCCTCGATACCCCGGGCTACGCTGACTTCGGCGGCGATGTTTCCGCCGCACTCCGAGTGGCCGATGCTGCCATTCTCGTAGTCGACGCGGGAGCGGGCGTCGAGGTCCAAACTGAGCGCTACAACACCATGGCCGCCGAACGCGGCCTCCCTCGCTTGCTCGCAGTGACCAAGCTCGACAAGGAGCACACCGACTTCGCCCGCAGCCTGGCCGAAGTCAAAGATGCCCTCAAGTGCAACCCAGTGCCGCTAGCCGTTCCCATCGGCAGCCCGCCCAGCCTACAGGGCGTGGTTGACCTCGTCAGGAGCGTCGCCTACACCGCATCCGGCGGCAAGGAGTCGGAAGGCCCCATCCCCGAAGAGATGTCTTCCGCAGTTGCAGAACACCGGGAGAGACTTGTCGAAGCCGCAGCGGAGGCCGACGACGAACTCATGGAGAAGTACCTCGAGGACGAGAACCTCTCCCCCCAGGAGGTGGCACGTGGCCTTCGCGCCGCCACGCTCGCGGGCAAGGTCCTCCCCACGATCCCTCTCAGCTCCCTCAATATGGTGGGGATCCGCTGCCTCCTCGACGCCATCACTGCCGACCTCCCCTCTCCCGAGGATCTCGGCGCCGTCAAAGGCGTTCGTCCCGGAAGCGACTCAGAAGAAGAGCGCCCCCCAGACCCCAAAGCGCCTCTCAGCGCCCTCGTCTTCAAGACCACGGCCGATCCCTATGCCGGCCGCCTCACCTACTTCCGCGTCTACTCCGGAGCTATCCACAGCGACGCCGCAGCATACAACAGCTCTCGCCAAGAACGCGAGCGTATCGGCCCCCTCATGTGCCCCGTCGGCAAGAACCACGAAGGCGTCCCAGCGCTCTCCGCCGGTGACATGGGCCTCGTGGCGAAACTCCACGCCACCTTCACCGGCGACACCCTCTGCGACGAGGCAAACCCGGTCGCTCTGCCGAGCATCGATCTGCCCACATCCGTCTTCTCCGTCGCGCTCTCCGCCAAGACCCGCGCCGACGAAGACAAGGTCGGCGCCGCCATGGCCCGGCTCGTAGAAGAGGACCCCACCATCCACTTCTCCATGAATCCCGACACCAAGGAAAGCATACTCGCCGGACTCGGCGACCTCCACCTCGAAGTCGTTGCCTCTCGTCTCCGACGCAAGTACGGAGTCGAAGTCGAGACCGGAGCCCCGAAGATCCCCTACAGAGAAACCATCCGCGGCCAGGCCCGCGTCCAGGGCCGCTTCAGGCGCCAGACCGGCGGCCGCGGCCAGTTCGGCGACGTTTGGGTCCGCGTCGAGCCCCTCCCTCGCGGCCAAGGCTTCGAATTCGCCAACGCAGTCAGGGGCGGCGCGGTCCCCCGCAACTTCGTCCCAGCAGTCGAGAAGGGGGTCCGCGAGGCCATGGAAAAGGGCGTCCTCGCTGGCTACCCCATTACCGACCTCCGTGCCATCCTCGATGATGGCTCCAGCCACCCCGTCGACTCCTCCGACCTCGCCTTCAAGATCGCGGGCTCCATGGCACTCCAGAAGGCGGCCGAAGAGGCCGGCGCCCTTCTCCTCGAGCCCGTCGTCCACGCCGAGGTGGTAGTCCCCTCCGACCAGATGGGCGACGTCATCGGCGCCCTCAACAGCAAGCGCGCCCAGATCCTCGGCATGGAGCCCAAGGGTAACCTCCAGGCCGTCAGCGCCCAGGTCCCCCTCGCCGAAATGGCCAGCTACGGCTCCGAACTCCGCTCCATGACGGGCGGCCGGGGCACCTACACCATGCAGTTCTCGCACTACCAGGAGGTGCCCCCCCACCTGACTCAGAGCATCATCGACGCTGCCAAGCAAGAGAAAGAGCAAGAGAGCGCCGGTCGTTGAGACAGGACTGCTGAACCATGATACAACTGCGCACGAAGCTCAAAGTTGCGGACAACTCAGGCGCCCGGGTCGTTGAGTGCATCCGTGTCCTCGGCGGCTCCAGCCGCCGCTACGCCCGCGTCGGCGACGTTATCGTCGTCACCATCAAACAGGTAACTCCAGGGGCCCCCATCCAGAAGGGCGAGATGTCTCGGGCAGTCGTCGTCCGTCAAGCCCAACCCCTTCGGCGGGCCGACGGCTCCACCATCCGCTTCGACGAGAACGCCGTCGTTCTCATCAGCGACCAGCGCAACCCCCGCGGCACGCGCGTCTTCGGGCCCGTCGCCAGGGAGCTGCGGGAAAAAGAATTCGCAAGAATCGTCTCCCTCGCGCCGGAGGTGATCTAAGTGACCGGCAAACCGTCCCGCACAACACGCCGCCGAAAAGCCCTCATAAAGACCGGCGACACCGTGTTCATCCGCTCCGGGCGCGACCGCGAGAGTCGCCTCACCCCGGAGGAGGCCGAACGCCTCGAGACCCAGGACCAGCGCCGCGAGGTCAACCGGCGGCCCGGCCGGCGCGGCCGCGTGTTGAGCATCGTCCCCGACAAGAACCGCATCATCGTCGAAGGCGTCAACATCGTCACCAAGCATTCTCGCCCCCGGGGCCGGGCCAGCAGAGCTACTCAGCTCCAAGCAGGCAGAATAGAGCAGCCCAGCCCCATCTCTATCGCAAACGTAATGCTCGTCTGCCCCAACTGCGACCGCCCCACCCGCGTCCGCAGGGGGACCCTTGAAAACAAACCGGTGCGCCTCTGCCGCCGCTGCGGCGAGCCGGTAGACCCGATCAAGTAGAGGATCACTGCATGACGGCCGAACAGCAGCCAAACTCGGACCAGGCCGGACAGGCCACCGCTGAGGCGCCTCCCATGCCGCGTCTCAAAGAGCGCTACCGCCAGGAAATCGCGCCCGCCCTCACGCGGCGCTTCGGCTACCGCAACATCATGGAGGTCCCCAGGCTCTCCAAGGTCGTCGTCAGCATGGGCGTCGGCGTCGCCACCCAGGACCCCAAGCTGCTCGACAGCGCCATGGTCGACCTCGGCATCATCACCGGTCAGCGCCCGGCCATCTCCCGCGCCAAGCGCTCCATCGCACAATTCAAAGTCCGCCAGAACAACCCCGTCGGCTGCAAAGTCACCATGCGGCACGACCGCATGTACGAATTCATGGATCGCCTCATCAGCACCGCCCTCCCCCGCATTCGCGACTTCCGGGGCCTCCCCCCGGAGGCCGTTGACGGACGCGGCAACTACAGCCTCGGCCTCCGGGAGCAAACTGTCTTCCCGGAGATCGATATCGACAACGTCAGCCGCGTTCAGGGCATGAACATCACCATATGCACAACGGCCAGGACTGACGAGGAAGCCCTCGCGTTACTTCGGGAGTTCGGCTTCCCACTTCGCGAGTCCTGAGGTCCAAACACCGGAGGTTTCGGCAGTGGCGCGCAAATCACTTAAAGTCAAAGCTCAACGTAGCCCCAAGTTCCGCGTGCGAAGACGGAACCGCTGCCAGCTCTGCGGGCGCCCTCGCGCCTACATGCGGCGCTTCGGAATGTGCCGCATCTGCTTCCGCGAAATGGCCCATCGCGCGCTCCTGCCCGGTGTTACGAAATCAAGCTGGTAGGTAAGGTACCATGCCCGTCACCGATCCCGTTGCCGATATGCTCACCCGCATCATGAATGCCAACCTGGCGCGGAAAGACCACGTCCTCATCCCGGCCTCCAGGCTCAAGCTCGAGGTGGCCAAAGTGCTCAAGGCCCAGGGCTACGTCCAGAAATACGACCTCGTTGACGACAAGCGCCACGGGCAGCTGCGCATCCACCTGCGCTACGTCGAAGACCGCGAGCGCGTCATCACCGGCCTCCGCCGCGTCAGCCGGCCCGGCATGCGCATCTACGTCGACTCAAAACATGTCCCGCGCGTCATGGGTGGCCTCGGAATCGCAATCCTCTCCACATCCCACGGCGTCTTCACCGATCGCGAGGCTCGCCGCCGCCGCATCGGTGGCGAAGTCCTCTGCTACGTCTGGTAACAGGGAGTCCGCAGTGTCCCGCATAGGAAAAGAACCCATACCGCTGCCATCCGGCGTCTCCGCCAACCTCGCCGATGACGGCCTCACGGTCACGGGCCCTCGAGGAGAGCTCGCCCGTCGCCTGCATCAGGCCATGCACATCGCTGTCCAAGACAACAGCATCATAGTGCAGCGGCCCTCCGACAGCAAGCAGCACCGCTCCCTCCACGGCCTCACTCGCACCCTCATCGCCAACATGGTCCGTGGAGTGAGCGAGGGCTACGTCAAAGTCCTCGAACTCTACGGCGTCGGCTTCCGCATCCAGCCGCAGGCACAGCGGCTCACCATGCAGCTCGGCTTCTCCCATCCGGTCATCATCGACCTCCCCGAAGGCATCTCCGCCCAGATCGAGACCTTCGTCCCGACCGGCGAGAACGACTACCTGTCCTGCCGGCTTACCCTCGCCGGGATCGACAAAGAACTGCTTGGCCAGACCGCCGCCACCATCCGCGCGACCAAGAAACCCGAGCCCTACAAAGGCAAGGGCTTCCGATACCAGGGAGAACACGTACGCCGCAAAGCCGGCAAGGCCGCCCAGGCCGCCACCGTCGGCTAGCGAGCGCCTAAGGATTGACACTACCGTGGCTACTGTCCGCAAGAAGACAACGGGCCGACAGCGCCGCCACCGGCGCGTCCGCAAGCGCGTCTTTGGAACCGCCGAGCGCCCCCGCCTGTGCGTCTTTCGCAGCCTGCGCTACGTATACGCGCAGATCATCGATGACAACGCCGGCCGCACCCTCATCGAGGCGCACTCGCGTGACCCCGAGGTGATCCCGAACGGCGCCTCCCGCCGCACCATCGAGGCCGCCCGCACCGTCGGCCGCGCCGTCGGCCAGCGCGCCAAGGCGGCCGGACTCTCAGAGGTCGTCTTCGATCGGGGCGGATACCTCTACCACGGCCGCGTCCGCGCCGTAGCCGAAGGCGCCCGCGAAGCCGGTCTGCAATTCTAGGGAGAACGGGCTATGGCTAGACTACCGC
Organism: Candidatus Hebobacteria bacterium; assembly: GCA_029821495.1. GTDB lineage: Bacteria > Armatimonadota > Hebobacteria > Hebobacterales > Hebobacteraceae > JALGTG01. The sequence continues at coordinate 10,639 of JALGTG010000022.1, read as the reverse complement.
AAAGACGCGAAACCGAGGAGACCGGCTTCGAGGAGAAGCTTGTCTCGCTGAACCGAGTCCAGAAGGTCCACAAGGGTGGACGCACCCTCCGCTGGAACGCGCTCGTCGTCGTCGGCGACGGCGCGGGCTCCGTGGGCGTTGGCCTCGGCAAATCCTCCGAGGTCCCCGAAGCCATCCGCAAGGGCGCAGACGACGCCAAGAAGGGCCTCACCAAAATCGCACTCCTCGGCACCACTATCCCCCATGCCATCGAGGCCCGCTTCGGCGCCGCGCGCGTCATCCTCAAGCCTGCCTCCCCCGGCACCGGCGTCATCGCAGGCGGAGCCGTCCGTGCCGTAATCGAAGCCGCCGGCATCAAGGACATCCTCTCCAAGTCCCTCGGCTCCGACAACCCCATCAACATCGCCCGGGCCGCCCTGCGTGGCCTCCGGACTCTCCGCACCGTCCGCGACATCGCCGCACTCCGCGGCCGAAAGCCCCACGAAATCGCCGACCGGTACCACCTCGTCGGCCTCGAGCCCGAGACCTCACCCGACGAAGAGCAGCCCGAGGAGACACAAGAACAAACATGAGCCCCCTTCGCATAACCCTAACACGCAGCACCATCGGCCGGCCCGAGAATCAGAAGGAAACCGCGCGGATACTCGGACTCACCCGCATCAACCGCACGGTCGTCCGCCCTGACACCCCTGCCATACGGGGTATGATCGAGACAATCGGCCATCTCGTCTCCGTCGAGGAGACCGAGCAAGAAGACAAAGCACACCGAGGTCCCTGATGCACATCGGCGAGTTGCGCCCCGCCCCCGGGGCAAAGAGAAAGCGCAAGCGCGTCGGCCGCGGCATCGGCTCCGGCCACGGCAAGACCTCTTGCCGCGGCATGAAGGGCCAGAAGGCCCGCGGCAGCGTGCGGCCCGGATTCGAGGGCGGCCAGACACCCCTCTACCGGCGCCTCCGCAAACGCCGCGGCGTCAGCCAGGCCGCGCGCAACATAGGCATCTTCAAGCGCACCTACGCCGAGGTCAACGTCGGCCGCCTCCAGGCCAGCTTCGACGCCGGCGCCCTCGTCACGCCAGACCTCCTCCTCAAAAGGCGCATCATCCGCAAACTCGGCGACGGCCTCCGCGTCCTCGGCCAGGGCCAACTCGCCAAGGCCCTCACCGTGCGCGCCAACCACTTCAGCGCGGCGGCCCGCGCCAAGATCGAGGCCGCCGGGGGAACCGTGGAGGTGATCTGACGTGCCCAGCGCGCTCGGCCCAGTCGTCGCCGCCTTCAAGCTCCCCGACCTGCGCAGGCGCATCCTATTCGTCTTCGGGATGTTCGCCCTCTTCGTGCTCGGCCGCCACATCCCGGTCCCAAACGTCCAACCGGACGCGGCCAAGGGCCTCGTCCAGGGCGGCCTCCTCTCCCTCCTCGACGCCTTCACCGGCGGCGCGCTCGGCAAGTTCTCCATCCTCGCCCTCGGCATCATGCCCTACATCAACGCCTCCATCATCTTTCAACTCCTCGGCATCGCCATTCCCCGCGTCGCCGAGCTCGCCAAGGAGGGCGAAACCGGACGCAAGAAGATCTCCCAGTGGACTCGCTGGCTCACCATCTTCCTCGCCATCGTCCAGGGCCTCATGCTCTGCGCTTGGCTCAGCCAGGGCGACACTGCCGTCCTTCAGGTCAGCGGCCTCGGCCTCGTCCCCATAATCATCATCCTCACCGGTGGAACCTGCTTCCTCATGTGGATGGGAGAGCAGATCACCGACAAGGGCATCGGCAACGGCATCTCCCTCATCATCTTCGTCGGCATCGTCTCCCGCATGCCCCGAGACGTCGGCACCACCTTCAACTACTGGCGCAGCGGCAACCTCACCTGGGTCAACATCCTCATGCTGCTCATCGTATGGCTCGCCACCATCGCCGGCATCGTCTACATCACCAAGGGTGAGCGCCGCATCAGCATCCAGTCCGCCAAGCGCGTCGTCGGTACCCGTATCTACAGCGGCGGCAGCAGCTACCTCCCCATCCGCGTCAACACCGCCGGTGTCATCCCCATCATCTTCGCCATCGCCGTCATCATGCTCCCAGGCCAGATACTCCAGTTCATGGCCGGTCTGGGCGAGCCCTGGGGAAGCTACATGCGCTCCCTCGCCACCTTCTTCAGCCCTGGCGAAAGCTGGGTCGCCTCCGCCTTCTACTTCTTGCTCGTCGTCTTCTTCACCTACTTCTACACCGCCGTTGCATTCAACGTCGCTGACGTCTCCGACAACCTGAAGAAGTACGGCAGCTTCATCCCCGGTATCCGCCCCGGCCGGCCCACCGAGCGCCACCTCGACCGCATCCTCAGCCGCATCACACTCGCCGGCGCCCTCTTCCTCGGCATCATTGCACTCCTCTCCTACTACGTCCCGGACATCACCGGCGTCACCACCTTCACAATCGTAGGCGGCACTTCCCTGCTCATCCTCGTCGGCGTTGCCCTCGACACGCTGCAGCAGATCGAAGCCCACCTCGTAATGCGCCAGTACGAGGGATTCATCAAATGATGCGCATCGTGCTGCTAGGCCCGCCGGGTTCGGGCAAGGGTACCCAGGCCAGCGCCATCCAGGACCGGCGCCACATCCCTCACCTCGCCTCCGGTGACCTCCTGCGCGCCCACGTCGCCGACAACACCGGCCTCGGCCGGCGCGCCAAGCCCTACATGGATCGTGGCGACCTCGTCCCCGACGAACTCATCCTCGACATGATGGCCGAGCGGCTCGCTCAGCCCGACACCCAGCGCGGCTACGCCCTCGATGGCTTCCCCCGAACTGTTGCTCAGGCCGAGGCCCTCCACCGCCGCCTCCTTGGCCTCGGACAGCGCCTCGACGCCGTCATCTACCTCCGCACCCCCGAGGCAGAGCTCCTGCGCCGCCTCTCCGGCCGTCGCATCTGCCCAAACTGCAACGCAATCTACCACCAAGATACCATGCCGCCAAAGCGGGAGGGCATCTGCGACCGCTGCGACTCCCCACTCGTACAGCGCGAGGACGAGCAGCCCGATGTCGTCCGCAACCGGCTCCGCGTATATGCCGAACAGACCGACCCGCTGCTCGACTACTACCGCGCGCAGGACCTACTGCACGAAGTCGATGCCACCATCGGCGTCGATCGCGTGCTCGCCGAGATCGACCGCGTAGTCGATACTGCCTCCAAGCAGACCGCGAAGGACCAGACGTGATCGCGCGCAAGCCCAGAACAGGGAGCGCCCGCGGGCGCAAGATCATCCTCAAGAGCGAGCAGGAAATCGCTCTCATGCGGCGCGCCGGCCGCATCGTCGCCCTCACCCTCCAGCGGCTCGCCGACTCCGCTCAACCCGGCATCAGCACCCAAGAGCTCGACCGGATCGCCGATACCACTATCCGCAGCTTCGGTGCCCTCCCCTCCTTCTACAAGCTCTACGGCTATCCGGCCAACATCTGCGCCTCCATCAACGACGAAGTCGTGCACGGCATCCCCGGCGACCGCACCCTCCGTCCCGGCGATATCGTTTCCTTCGACGTCGGCGCCACCGTCGAGGGCATGATCGCCGACGCCGCCACCACCGTCGCCGTCGGCGCCATCTCTCCCGGTGCCCGAGACCTTCTGAAAGTCACCTCCGAGGCCCTCTCTCGCGGCATCGCCCAGGCGCGCCCCGGCAACCGCATCGCCGACATCTCCGCAGCCGTCCAGCGCCACGTCGAATCCCACGACTTCTCCGTCGTGCGCAAGCTCGTCGGCCACGGCGTCGGCCGATCCATGCACGAGCCGCCCCACGTGCCCAACTTCCTCGACGGCACCTCGGATTCTTCTCCCGAACTTGTACCCGGCATGACCCTCGCCATTGAGCCAATGGTCAACCAGGGCGCCTGGCAGGTCGTGCAGGACGACGACGGCTGGACCTATCGCACCAAGGATGGCTCCCTATCTGCCCATTTCGAGCATACTATCGTCGTCACCGGGGAACAATGCGAAATACTGACCTTGCGCGAAGCTCCCGGGCGCTCCAACAGAGCTCCTGAAGACCACTCCCGTGCCGGCCGCCCCCTGCGCACACCGGCCGGAGGATAACCCATGAAAGTACGCTCGTCTGTCAAGAAAATGTGCGACCGCTGCAAGATTGTCCGCCGCCACGGCAAAGTGCGCGTCATCTGCGACAAGCCCAAGCACAAGCAAGTGCAGGGCTGACCCATGGCGCGCGCGATAGGAGAGGCCAAATGGCACGCATCGCAGGAGTAGACCTGCCTCGAGACAAACGGCTGGAAGTCGCCCTCACCTACATCTTCGGGATCGGGCACACCACCAGCGGCCGTATCCTGCGCGAAGCTGGCGTCAGCTCCGATACCAGAGTGCGTGACATGACCGAGGACGAGGTTACACGCGTCCGCGACTATATCGAGCGCAACCTGCGTGTGGAGGGCGACCTCCGCCGCATCGTCACCGCCAACATCCAGCGCCTCATAGATATCGGCTCCTACCGCGGCCTGCGCCATCGGCGCGGCCTCCCTGTCCGCGGCCAGCGCAGTCGCACCAACGCCCGTACTCGCAAGGGTCCGAAGCGAACTGTCGGCATCCGGCGGAGAAGGCCATGACAACCACTCCCCCAACCCACACAAGGAGAATGAGCCATGGGGCGTAACGAAGCCAGACCCAAGCGGCGCGAGCGGCGCGTCGTGTCCCAGGGCCGGGCATACATACGGTCCACCTTCAACAACACCATCGTCACCTTGACTGACCCCGATGGCGCAGTCATAGCCTGGGCCAGCTCCGGCACCGTCGGCTTCAAGGGAACCAAGAAGGGCACCCCCTTCGCCGCACGCCTGGCCGCCGAATCCGCCGCACGAAAGGCCATGGAATCCGGCATGCGCCGCGTCGACGTCTACGTCAAAGGACCAGGCAGCGGCCGCGAGACCGCCATTCGCTCGCTCCAGAGCGCCGGCCTCGAAATAATCAGCATCCGCGACATCACACCCATACCGCACAACGGCTGCCGGCCCCCTCGCCGGCGCCGCATCTAGCGCAGCGGGGCCATTGCCCTCTGCCACCCGTTGGGATACACTAACAAGGATCGGGCAAGAACGAATATGGCACGCTACCGTGGACCAGTTTGTAGACTATGCCGCCGAGAAGGCGTGCGCCTCTACCTGAAGGGCGAGCGCTGCCTCTCCGCCAAGTGCGCCATTGAGAGGCGCGCCTACCCGCCCGGCGCGCGTGGCCAGGCGCGCTCCCGCCGTAGAATCTCTGACTACGGCCTGCAGCTGCGCGAGAAGCAGAAGCTCCGCCGCACCTACGGCGTCCTCGAGCGTCAGTTCCGTCGCTACTTCGCAGAAGCCGCTCATACCCCAGGCGTCACTGGCGAGCTGCTACTTCAGCTCCTCGAACGCCGCCTCGACAACGTCGTCTGGCGGCTTGGACTCGCCAGTTCCCGCGCCCAGGCGCGCGAGCTCATCGTCCATCGCCACTTCACCGTCAACGACGCCGTCGTCGACATCCCATCCTATCAAGTCCGGCCCGGAGACGCCGTCTCTGCTCGCGAGTCCAGTCGCACCTTAGCTCCCATAGTCGCCGCCGTCGCCGCTGCCGGAGGGCGTCGTCTCCCCGCCTGGCTTCAGACGAGCGCCGATGCAATGCGCGGCACTGTGGCCGCTCTCCCCGCGCGAGACGAAATCGACACCCAGGTGCAGGAAGAACTCGTGGTCGAGTACTACTCCCGGTGATCTCCGCCACTCGGCACCCCGAAGGAGGACCTCAATGATCATTGACACCCTGGCCCCCCGCATAGAGCGACTCGACGCCGCCGCCAGCCCAACCGCTGGCACCTTCGTCGTCGAGCCCCTCGAGCGCGGCTACGGCACTACCCTCGGCAACGCCCTCCGCCGCGTCCTGCTCTCCTCCGTCCCTGGAGCAGCCATCACCTTCGTCACCATCGAGGGCGTCCTCCACGAGTTCTCCACCATCCCCGGCGTCGTCGAGGATGTCACCGAGGTCATACTTAACCTCAAAGAGGTCGCCATCAAGATCCTCGACACTCCCGGCGAGGTCGACGTCGCCCCCGCAGAGGGCCCCCGTATCCTCCGTATCGAGCGCACCGGCCCCGGTGAGGTCCTCGCCGCCGACATCGAGGCCCCCAGCGACGTCGAGATCTTCAACAAGGACCACCACCTCGCCACCCTCGACAGCGCCGACGCCTCCCTCTCCGTCCAGATGGAGGTCGAGCGCGGCCGCAGCTACGTCGCCGCAGAAGAGCACGACACCTCCCGACGGCCCATCGGCGCCATCCCTGTCGACTCCGTATTCACACCCGTCCGTAGGGTCGCCTTCCGCGTCGAGCCCACCCGAGTCGGCCACATGACCGACTTCGACAGGCTCATACTCGAGGTCTCCACCAATGGCACCATCGACCCCGCCGACGCCATCAGCGACGCCGCCAAGATCCTCGACCGCTACCTCATCCTCTTCTTCGACTTCCAGCAGCAGGAAGAAGAGCTCGCCGGCGCTCCCGAGGTCGAGTCCGCTGCCTCCCGCCAACTCCAGACTCGTGTCGAAGACCTTGACTTCTCTGTTCGCACATCCAACTGCCTCCGGCGCGAAGGCATCTCCACCGTCGGCGAGCTCGTCCAGCGCACCGAGGCCGAGCTCATGTCCATCCGCAACTTCGGCCGCAAGTCTCTCCAGGAAGTCAGAGACAAGCTCGCTACCATGGACCTCACACTCGCCGATGAGTCCGACCAGGAGCAAGAAGGCAGCGACGGCGAGTACGCCGAGTAGGAGGATTCCCCACCCGTGAGACATCGCATCGCCGGGCGCCGCCTCGGTCGCGCTACCGACCAGAGGCTCGCGCTCTTACACAACCTAGTCACTTCTCTCTTGTGGCACGGCAGCGTCGTCACTACTGTCGCCCGCGCCAAAGAAGCGCGCAGCATCGCAGAAAAACTCATCTCGCTCGCCCGCGACGACAGCGTCCACCATCGCCGCCTCGCTCGCCGTCTCCTCATGCCCCGCACCCGCCTCATCCGCATGAAGGAAGGCTCCCATCGCGAGGCCCCGGCCACCGACGCCGAACGAGCGGCCAAAGCCGGCCGCTCCCCAAGCTCGGTCGACAACTCCGTCAGTCACCTCTTCAAACACGTCGCCCCTCAGTACCAGGACCGGCCCGGCGGCTACTCCCGCATCATTCGCCTCGGATCCCGTCGCGGCGACGGCGTTACGCTCGTCAAGCTCGAACTGGTCGAATACCGACCGCCCGAAACTGAATCCTGATCCTCGGCCCGCAGCCAGGCCGCCATGCCCAACCTCAAGCTGACCCTGGAATACGACGGCACAGACTTCCACGGATTCCAACGTCAGCCCCGGCTCCGGACAGTACAGGGAACTATCGAATCATGCTTCTCTCGCCTGCTGGGCGAAAATGTCAAACTCATTGGCGCCGGACGCACCGACGCCGGCGTCCACGCGCTTGGGCAAGTGGCCAACTTCCACACCACCCGCCCGATCCCACCGGAGCGAATCCCTGCCGTCCTCAACTCCGCGCTGCCGCCCGACGTCAAGGTCCAGCACTCTCAGGAAGTGCCCGACACCTTCCACGCCCGGCGCTGCGCGCAGTCTCGCACATATCGCTACACCATCATCGAGCGGCCGTCCCCTTCCCCACTCCTCGGCCGCCACGCCTTCGTCTTGCCACACCACCTCGACCTCGCAGCAATGAGCGCCGCCTGCAAGCCATTGCCGGGACACCGCGACTTCCGCGCACTCCAGGCCAGTGGCGCCGAAACAAAGACCACAGAGCGCACCCTGATTCGACTCGACTGCCGCCGCCGCAACGACACCATCCAGATAGTCGCCCAAGCCGACAGCTTCCTCTACCGCATGGTGCGCATCACCGTCGCCGCCCTCCTCCGCATCGGACTCGGCGCACTCCAGCCCGACGCCCTCGCCAAAGCGGTGACTTCCCGCCGGCGCTTGCCGAAGTTGGGCCCCGCGCCACCTTGCGGGCTTTGCCTGCTCCAGGTATCATATGGACGGGCATCCGCGCCCCGCGCCTGTCCCCCGCACCATCGGGACGCCTGCTAGCCAACTCAGACGAGGATGGACCTTACCTGACATGAGGACCAAACAAACGAAAACCTACTCCGCCAAGCCCGGCGAGCTCGAAATGCGCTGGCTGCTCATCGACGCCAAAGGCCAGCCCGTCGGCCGCCTCGCCGCTGACGTCGCCGCCATCCTGCGCGGCAAGCACAAGCCCCAGTTCACCCCCCACACCGACACCGGCGACCACGTCGTCATCCTCAACGCCGCCGACCTTGTCCTCACCGGCAACAAGGCCGAGAGGACGATGCGCCACCGTCACTCCGGCTACCCCGGCGGCCTCAGATCCGAACCCTATGGCGTCCTCCTCAAGCGAGACCCGGCACGCGCCTTCCGCGCCGCTGTCCGTGGGATGCTTCCCCACACCTCCCTCGGCCGGAAGATGCTTCGCAAGCTCAAGGTCTACCCGGGCGCCGACCACCCCCACGAAGCCCAGCGGCCGCTCTCCTACCAGCCGCCGCACGCAAAGAAGACGTAAGGAGGCAATTGCTACCTTGGCACAGGAAGTCTACGCAACAGGACACCGAAAAAACGCCATTGCCAAAGTCTGGGTCTCTCCCGGCGAGGGCCGGATAACTGTCAACGGCATCTCCCTGCGCGACTACGTCAAGCAGTCCACGCTCGAGCTCATCGTCCGCGAGCCGCTCCACCTCGCCGAGCAGCTCGGCGCCTTCGACGTCCGCGCCAAGTGCCTCGGCGGCGGCATTTCCGGCCAGGCCGGCGCCATCCGCCACGGCATCGCCAAGGCGCTGGTCGCCACGGACGCCGGCCTACGCCGAGTCATGCGCAGAGCCGGCCTCCTCACACGTGACCCTCGCGTCAAGGAGCGCAAGAAATACGGGCGCAAGCGTGCCCGCCGCGGTTTCCAGTTCAAGAAGCGCTGACATCCCTCAGCCGCATCACTCCGTCGCCGCCTCCCATTGACGACGGTGCGCGCCCCTCCTCGCGGCGCGCCTGTGGTATAAACCCCTATGCCTATGCGCGGCTCACTCACTAGCCTGGCACCGACCGAAGCTCCGCAGCACCGGCGCTCCCCCAGCGCGGCCGGAACACCGCGGCTCGCCTCCCTGACCGCGCTCTCGTGCGCCCTCGTTGTCCTCCTCCCGGCCGCATTCGCCTCCCTCGCCGCCGCCCAACCCGACGCGGCCGCCTCCCCGGTGCCGCAGATCGATACACAACTGCTCGAGCAGACCACAGGGCTTTCCTACGAGATATACCGCGTCCGCACCGGCGACACCGTCGCCAACATCGCGGCCCGATTCGGCATCACTCCGCGCCGGATCCGCGGCCTCAACAACCTCCCCCCTTCCCCCGAGCCGGAACCGGGCCGCTCTCTCGCCATTCCTCTCCCTCGCAAGCTGTCCCCGCCCCCGCCCCAGCAGCCGGAAGCCCCCGCCCCCCGCTCCATCCAGCCTCGCCACGCGCTCGTCACCGACGCCAGCCCCATCACCGCCGAGCCCTCCGCCTCACCCACCGTCCCCATCTTCTACCACGCCCAGCCCGGCGCCAGACTCGTCGTCACCGCCGAGCATGACCACTACTGGGGCGTCGTCATGGTAGACGGCTCCACCGGCTGGATCCCGAAATCCTCCCTCAAGCTGACCGAGCAGACCATGTCCCCCGACACCCTCCAGGTAATGCTCCAGGGCGGCCGCCCCGACCTCGTCCAGGCCGCCTTCCGCTACCTCGACACCCCCTACCGATACGGCGGCCGCCTCCCCTACAACGTAGACTGCTCCCTCCTCGTCCAGACCGTCTTCGCCGCGCGCGGCATCCGTCTCCCGCGCACCGCTCAGGCCCAGTGCGACATAGGCCACCGCGTCAACTACACCCAACTCCTCCCGGGCGACCGCCTCTACTTCACCAGCAAGTCCGGCCGCATCAACCACACCGGCATCTACATCGGCGACGGCCGCTTCATCCACGCCTCCTCCCGCCGCGGCTGCGTCGCCATAGACAACCTCTCCGACTCCCTCTACTGGCAACGCTTTGCCGGCGCCCGCCGCTCCTGAACCACCACCCCGCCGGCCGTTCCTCCCCATCCCCGTAGGAGCGACATTCCTGTCGCGACCCCATCCCCGGCGCCGCCCCCTCCCATCCGCGCTCATCCCCCCCGCCGCCTTGCTGTAGGGCGGGCACACCGATGCCCGCCGGCCGTTGTGCCCATCCCCCCCTCCCGTTCGGCAGGAGCTTGTTTACCCGGGCCTCATCGCAGGGCCTCCTGCCCCTGTAGGCCGGCCGTTCCTCCCCATCCCCGTAGGAGCGACATTCCTGTCGCGACCCGATCGCCGGCCCGGCACCTCCCCGTTCGGCAGGAGCTTGCTCCTGCCCCTGTAGGCCGGCCGTTCCTCCCCATCCCCGGCGACGCGCCCTCCCATCCGCGCTCATCCGCGTTCATCGGCGGATGGCCTCGCCGTCCCCTCCCGGCGACGCGCCCCCCGCCGCCTTGCTGTAGGGCGGGCACACCGATGCCCGCCGGCCGTTGTGCCCATCCCCCCCTCCCGTTCGGCAGGAGCTTGTTTACCCGGGCCTCATCGCAGGGCCTCCTG
>JALGTG010000021.1 GCA_029821495.1 Candidatus Hebobacteria bacterium | reverse complement strand
GTCTTGTGCGAGATGGCAAAGGACCCCCACACGACAACCCGTGCCGCGGCCGTTAGATCCCTCGGGGCGATTGGGAGACAAGCTGAGGTCCAGAATGCGTGCTTCGACAAAGAGCCCGCGGTGCGCGCCGCGGCCGCCGAGGCGCTGGAGCCAACGGAAGACGTGTCCTCAGTGCTGATCTCCCTCCTCGATGACGAAGATGCTGAAGTGCGTCGCGCTGCGGTACGGACAGCCGGCCGTTGTCCTAGTGCGCACACGGCGCCGATCTGGGAGCGCCTGATGGCGATGGCCACCAGCCGCTCGCTATCGGCCGCAGTGGCAGAGGCCATGGCTGTCGCTCTGGCCGGCGATCTCGATCGGCTCGCAGAGGTCGTGTTCTGGTGGCCGGACAGCGAGGAAGCTTCCGGACAAATGTGGCGGATCGCCAGGGAGGCCCGCACCCCACAGGTGGCCGAGATGACGCGCGCGGCAGCCAGATTGTTCGGCATGAGAGATGCCCCGAGGGATGTATGGCACGATATAGCCATTGCCTGGTCCACGCTGGGAGAACACGCTCAGGCGCAGGGCGCCTCCTGGTTGGGAGATTGCGCGCACGCCTTCACGCCCGAGGCAGTGGCTCACATGTATGTCACTGCGCCCCGCGTCGGGAAGGACTCGGTAGTGCTGCTGGCGGGCATCAGCCGCGCAGCAGCTCGGGCCCTGCGAGCACGTACTCCACCGGCCCGCGAGCGTCAGGTCGCGCGTGCCCTCCACCGCATAGATGCCTTGCTGGCGCTGGAGCGCAATCGCGCGGGCTGGCGGCGGATCCGCCAGATCGCGCACCAGTGGCGGGCCGTGCTGGAGCAGCTCGCCGCCAGCTCTGCCTCGGCCGACCTCCGCGCTCGCGTGATGTCGACCCGGATTGTGGCGGGTCGACACTCCAGCATCCTCGTCCAGATACGAAACGCGGGGACGGGCACGGCCTCCGACATATCGGTGTGTGTCAATGAATCTAGCGCACGTTCGGTAGACCTCCCAGCCGGAGCCACGGCCGAGTTGACCATCCCGATCGGGGGCACCGCGGCCGGAACATCAACCCTTCGCGGACGTGTTAGGTTTCGTGACAGGGAAGGCAGGCGAGGTACAGAACTCGAAGGCCGGGTCGAAGCCCTGGAGCCCGGCCGGCAGCGACCGGTGCCGAATCCCTATGTAGTAGGCAAGCCGCTCGGCGGACAGAGTGCCATGTTCTTCGGGCGGGCCGCAGAACTCGCCTATGTGGAGAGAGCGCTGGAGAGCGGTGAGAGCGGCTCGGTGGTGGTGCTCGTCGGGCAGAGGCGCACGGGGAAGACCAGTCTGCTGAGGCGGCTGGAAGCGCGACTCGGCTACCAGTATCACACGGCCTTCGTGGATGTCCAGGGCTTGTTGGTGGCCGATACTCAGGCGTTCTTCCGCCAGCTCGCCGACCGCGCCCTGCGGGCGAGCGAGGCGGAGCCGGCGCTGTCTGACGGCGGCATGTCGTCAATGGCGAGTGCCGCGGGCGCGGAGACTGTGCGCGAGGTCGCCGACCGTTTGGACAAGCGAACAGTGCTGCTATTGGATGAATTCGATGACCTCGAGGCGAAGGTTACCTCAGGGATGCTCAGCCGCGACGTGTTCGCCCAGTTGCGGCACCTGATGCAGCATAGCGAGAAGGTGAGCTTGGTGCTATCGGGAACGCACCGGCTGGAGGCGTTGGCCGGGGAATACTGGTCCTTCTTGCTCAACCTCGCAACTTATAGAAGGGTCGGTTGCCTCTCCCGGGAGGAGGCCCAAGACGTATTGCGAGTGCCTCTGGAGCGGCTCGGCATTGTGTATGAGGACGCAGGGGTGGCGCGGGCCCTTCGACTCACTGGGCGTCAGCCATATCTACTGCAGCTGCTGGGGTATCGGCTGGTGGAGCAGTGCGTGGAATCCGGTGAGGCCGCGGTGCGAGCAGAGATGGTGGAGGAGGTGGCAGACCGAGTGGTGGAACAGGGAGAAATCCATCTCCGATACCTGTGGGAGGCCGCGGGAGCAGACGGACAGCCGGCGCTCCGCGCCCTCGCAACAGCCGAAGAGGGGCTGACGATGGAAGAGCTGGCAACGGCCGCCCGCTCGCGGCCCGCTCGTCTGAATAGAACCCTTAACCGCTTGTCCGAGTCGGAGCTTGTCGAGTCGGAAGCAGGTCGCTGCAGGTTGCGCATCGGCCTATTGGGCCGCTGGCTGGACCGAGCGTGACTCGTTGAGCATGAGGGGAGCAAGATGATGAATCCATTCTTCAACCGCGGTCCTATCACGGACCCTAAGTTCTTCTTCCCGCGTCCCAGGGAAGCGCGAGAAGTGATGCGCCTGCTCGCCGGCAGTCAGAACTGCTCCCTGGTCGGGCCCGCGAAGTACGGGAAGACATCCATGCTCCTTCACCTGGCGCGACCGGAAACGCTCGCCGCGCATGGCATCTCGTCAGATCAACACTCCATGATCTACTTGAGCTTCGAGGGGCTGGGCGCGCTCAGCCCAGAGCAGTTCTTTCACGTCATGCTGCGCGAGACGGCGCGCCAGTCCGGCGGGAAGATCACTCTGATATGGCCCAGATTCGAGGCCCGCGATGGCGTGAGCTTCCTCGAGTTGAGGGAAGTGTTGGATCAGATTGCGGTAGCCGGAGAGCAGCTGATCTTCTTCTTCGACGAGCTGGAGCTTGCGTCGGACAACCCCGCCTTCGACCTCAACTTCTTCTCCGCTCTCCGGAACATTGCAGCCCGGCCCGGCGTCTGCTTCGTGACCGCTACCGAGCGTCTTCTCCACGAGCTCGAAGTCGCCGGACGTGACGTGGGCTCCCCCTTCGCCGACCTCTTCTCGGTGGTGCGTCTCCGGCCGCTGGAGCCCGCGGCCGCTTGGGCATCCATTGCATCTCTAGCCGGCGAGCAGGACGCGGACCTGGGCCCCGAGCGCGACTTCGTGCAGGATCTTGCTGGATGCTGCCCCTTTGCCCTCCAGCTCGTCTGCTACGAGGTGTTCGATCTCAAGTCTGGAAGCCAGCCACTGCCGGAGCCCGCGCGGGAGTACGTGCGGACACGCGCCTACGAGCAGTATGAGCCCGTGCTGAGCATGGCCTGGGGCCGCACCGGCGAGGCCGAGCGAGAGGCGGCCCTCTCCTCGCTGAGCGGGAAGGGGCGGAGGATCAAGGGCGAGGGGCTGCTCCTGTCGGGAGACCAAGACGCCCGCCCCGCGAATGCCATGGCCGAGCGCTTCCTCAAAGAACGGAAGAGAGAGCAGGACGCAAGCGCCCAGGAGTATCTCGAACAAGAGCCCGAATCTCCCGACAGAGCCATGATCTATGGTGTGGTGCGGATACTCATGCGGGCGGTAGAGGCCCGAGACCGCTATGCCCGGGGGCACGCAGACCGCGTCGCACGGCTGGCGGCGGCGATCTCCAGCGAGATGGGTTGCCCGAGCGACATGACGGATGGCGTCAGAGTTGCGGCCCGCCTGCACGATGTTGGCCGCATAAGCATCAGCGACATGATCGTCCTGAAACCGGGGCCACTCACAGATCTGGAGCGTGAGATCATCTGCACACACCCCCTTGTTGGCGCGCAGATACTCGATGCTCTCGAATTCCCCTGGTCAGTGAAGCCTGCTGTGCGGTATCATCATGAGCGGCTCGATGGCAGCGGCTATCCAGAGGGGTTGATGGGAGAGGAGATTCCCCTCTCGGCCCGCATCCTCGCCGTCGCCGATGTCATGGCGGCGATGACTGCGGATCGGCCCTACCGGCCCGCAAGGTCCGAAGATGAAGCGCTGGACGAGTTGACGGCCAACGCCGGGATGAAGTACGATTCCAGAGCAGTATCCGCCCTGCAACGCGTTGTCTCGCGAGGTATAGCTTGACGCAGTCCGACACGGAACTCGAAGACCTGCTCGCGCGGGAACCACAGGAACTCGAGCGCTATCCGCCGGAGTACCGCCCCGAGTCCGACCAAGCGCCCTCAGAGCCGGAGATCTCCGCTGCTGAGGAGCCCGACCTCTCACAGGCGCGGTCGCTGCTCACCGGCCCTCGTCCCGCGGGCTTCGGTGAGGTCCTCGTCACGAATGTCTGGGCTCCCCCGACTCCCACAGAGGAGAGCGACGACCAGGCCGAGGTCGATCCGCAGCGGACATGGGAGAGTCGCCAGGAACTCCGAGAGCTGGGCCTGCTGCGGGAGAGTTCCCTGCATATGTACGACGCCCGAACCGAGGCCTACTGGGGGCAGGTGCGCGAGGCGGTTGATCTGGCCGAGCATGCCATTATCGACCCATACACGTCCTTCGCGGCGTCCTTCGCCGACGCCGACATGGATGGCATATCGGCCCACCGCAGACGGGCGCGAGAGTACGGGAGAAGTGGCGAGGCGCTGCTTGAAGTCGGACGAGCCTATGTGGCCATCGGCCGCCTCAAGAGCGCGCAGGGCGTCCTGCGCGCGGCCGCCAAGGCCGATCCGTTCAACCCGAAGATCTGGTACAACCTTGGCCTCGCACACATCTTCGCTCGCTCCAATGCCGCGGCCGCGCACGCTCTGCAGCGGGCCCTTGACCAGATGCCGGGAGACTTCACCATTGAACTCGCTCTCGCCGTGGCCCACTACCACCGGAGGGACTACGCGGCGGCCGAGCATTGCCTCCGGCGAATCGCGGGGAGCGGCCAGATGCGCGCTGTGGCCCGCTCCATGCTGGCATGCAGCCTCCGCATGCAAGCCAAGTGGGATGACGCTCGCGTCGAGTTGAGCTTTCTCCGCGACGCGCTGCCCGGCGACTGGAGTGACGTGGCCCGACAGTGCCTGGACTGCGTCGAAAGAGGCGATCAGAAGCGCTCGGGACCACTCCGCACCAAGCGCCGCGCTAAGCGCCTATGGCAGTCGCTTGCCTCGGGCGGAGTAGGCGCCGGGTGGGTCGCCTACGCACTCTCCGAGAACCTCTTCCGTGAGCATTTGCAGTGGGCAGCTCTCCCTCTGCTCCTGGTCGTGGTCATGCTCGCGAGAGGACTGCGCGGCATCGGCGGCGGCGAGCTCCCGGGCGAGTTCGGCAATGCTGAACAAGGGCTCCCATGCTGGCAGACAACGCCCTGGCTGCGACAGCGCAGATCGGAGTTCTGAGGCGGTGAGCAGAATGAACCACTGGCACAGCCCATGGCTGCTTGCGTTGCTCTTCGCCGCGGTCGCGGGTGCCGCGCCGCTCGAGAGCCGACAGAGCCCCGCGCCGGTGGCGATGATAGAGCTTAGAGGCCCCATCGATGTTCCGTCGGCGGAATACCTCGAGCGGGCGCTGGAACTAGCCGAGGGGGAACGTGCTCAGTGCCTGCTCATACTCCTCGACACCCCGGGCGGCCTCGGCGAGCCCATGGAGGACATGACGAAGGCGCTCCTCAATGCGCCCATGCCTACGGTCGTCTACGTCTCCCCCGCCGGCGCCCACGCAATGTCGGCCGGCACGTTCGTCACCCTTGCCGCACACATCGCAGTCATGCATCCCATCTCGACGATAGGAGCGGCCCATCCCGTCAGCCTTTTCTCGATGCCCGAGCTTCCGAAAGAGGCGAAGGGGCCCCCCGATGAGGAGAAGCCTGAAGAAAGCCAGCCTCAAGAACCACGCTCCGCCGACGTGATGACCGAGAAGCTCGTCAACGCCTTCTCCCAGCGAGCGCGGGCAATCGCGGAGGCGCGCGGCCGAAATGCCGACTGGGCGGAGAGCGCGGTTCGCCATAGCGCTGCCGTCACCGCGAAGGATGCGCTCCAGCTAGGCGTAGTGGATCTGTTGGCCGACGATATCAACGACCTGCTGGCGGCGATAAGTGGCAGAGAGGTGGAAGTCTCCGGGAGGCAGGCAGTAACCCTCGACACGGCGAACGCACAACTGATGGAGATATCAGCAAGTCCCAAAGAGCGGTTCCTGCATGTCCTTGCGGATCCCAACATGCTCCTCGTGTTGCTGGTGCTGGCCGGGCTGGGCATAGTGTTCGAGTTGCAGAACCCTGGGGCGATACTGCCGGGCGTCATCGGTGGCCTCTGCCTGCTGCTTTCGCTTTACTCCATGTCCGTGCTCCCCGTGAGCTATGCGGGTGTGGCGCTGATCGTCTTCGCCATGCTCCTCTTCATCGGGGAAGTCAAGGTTATCTCCCATGGGGTGCTGACGGTGGGCGGCATAGCATCTTTTGTGATAGGAGCGCTCATGCTGGTCAACACGCCATATCAGTCCGCGCTTCAGGTGTCTTGGCAGGTCATCGTCGTGATGGCCGTCCTAGTAGCTGTCTTCTTCCTGCTAGTGGTGGGCGCCGCCGTGCGTGCCCACATGCGCAGAGTTGAGACCGGCGAGCAGGGAATGGCAAAGGCGCGCGGCAGAGCCCTGACGAAGCTCGCCCCCAATGGAAGCGTGTTCGTCGAAGGAGAGCGCTGGCGCGCGCGCTCACTTGAAGGCGAACTCCAAGAAGGGGAGCAGGTTGAGGTGGTCGGGCAAGACGGACTCACGCTCATGGTCCGCCGCCTGGAGGGACACAAGGCGGACGAGCCGAATCCCTAGCAGTCTGACAGCGCGTCAATAGAGAGAAAGGAGCGAACGCCCGTGTTTGAGGGAGGTTATGGTCTGCCAATCGCAATCGCGGTTGTGGCGTTTCTGTTCATCCTGCTGGCCGCAGCAGTTAGGATTCTGCGGGAGTACGAGCGCGCAGTCATCTTCCGGCTCGGCAGGCTGATTCCCGTGAAAGGACCTGGGCTGATCCTGCTGATCCCCGTCGTCGACAGGATGGAGCGGATCAGCACCCGCATCGAGACAATAGACGTTCAGCGCCAGGAAGTGATGACCAGGGACAACGTCCCGGTCACCGTGGATGCCGTTGTCTACTATCGGGTCATGGGCCCCGCCGACGCAGTGGTCAAGGTGCAGAGCTTCCACAAGGCCACCTATCTGCTGGCCCAGACGACGCTTCGGAGCGTGCTCGGACAGTCCGAGCTCGACGAGCTGCTGTCCGAGCGTGAGAGAATCAACCACCGCCTCCAGGAGATCATCGACGAGCAGACTGAGCCTTGGGGCATCAAGGTCTCCATGGTGGAGGTGCGAGACGTCGTGCTGCCGGACACCATGAAGCGCGCAATGGCCAGGCAGGCCGAGATCGAGCGGGAACGCCGCGCCAAAATCATCAATGCCGAGGGTGAGTTCCAGGCCGCGCAGCGCCTCAAGGAAGCTGGCGAGATCATGGCCACTCAGCCGATAGCCCTCCAGCTCCGCTTCCTACAGACTCTAGCCGAGGTGGCATCCGAACACAACTCCACCACCATATTCCCGGTGCCCATAGACCTGTTCGCACCCTATATCAAGAGCCTCACCAAGCAGTCGGGCCCTCAGCCCCAAACCGGCGCCGCGGGCGGAGAGAGCGAGTAGGCTAGCTGGCGCGGAGGGCGGCGAGGTACCGCTCGGCGAGTATCACGGCTACATAATCATCGTAAGGACGGGGCGGCGTCTGAAGCCCAACGGGCAGCAGACGCCGCCACCCGCGCGGAGGGTTGTCTCGGAAGTACCGGCGTCGTCCCTGCTCGCTCGAACGGTGCTCGTCAACGGGCAGTGCATCCAACGGACAGCCGGCATCTGCCACCGCGCGGCGAACCTGTTGTGCTGCAGTGCGGTCCCCAAGCAGCAGGCGTCCCGCCCCGTATTCCTTCGCCAGTCGCGCAACTTCATGCCCCACCCTGGCGGCGGGTACGATTCCTTTGTGGAGGACCTCTCCGCCTTCTTCCACGACTGCAATCCCACACTTGTCTCGTCCCGGGTCTACGGCTACCACGCGTCCGACAGGCTGCTCTGATCGTTCCACGCACGGACCTCATACACTGAAAAAAAGGCACGTTCCACCCACCCTCCGCCACCATGCCGGCACGAAGCCTGGTCTGCCACCGGGCCACAACCGTCCGCCTTCGGCAGTGTCTGTTACCCTATCGGGCGCGGTCATGCCAATGGTCGGCCCATCCCAACGCGCCGACCGGGCCGGCGCCGACTACTCCACTGAAGCGCCCGAGACTGGCGCCACCACAAGTCTGACCTTCAGCGGGCCTATCGTCCATGTGTCAGTGGCCGCCACCGCAGTCACACGCGCCGGTCCGCCCGTGCGCTGCAGTTCCTCAACGGCCGTGAAGAGTTCCTCGAAGCTCATCTCACCCACGGACTCACGTGGTGCCCCGAATGCCGTCGACCCTCCTAACTCATGTCTTGGCATCACATCCGCCGCGCGTGCCTTCTCCCCCACCTCGTTCCGCAACAGACCGACGAGCGCTTCCATCAGGGCAGGGGAGGAGAGCCTGCCGTCGATGATCGTCTCGGCCAGCGCCTCGCCGCGACGGAAGACCAAGTCGTTGTGAAAGAGCCTGAAGTCGATCGGTACTGGCTCTCCCTTGTGGATGTTCATCACGGAGTAAGCGCGGACAATGACACTGTCCCCGCTCTCGCGGACGCCCTCCGCAACTGCCTCCAGCACCTGCTCCGAGGAAACCCAGGTCACAGCGTCTCGCTCTGGTTCTGGTACCGGCTTGCCGATAACGACGGCCTGGTCGTCGCCGGCGAGCGGCGCGGCGCCGGCGTTCCTCACCATCTGATCCATTCTGGACACGAATGTGTCCAACTGCGCGCCGACCTCCGCGGTGGTCGCCTTGCCATCCATCAGTTCCACCGCCACGGGCTGACCAGCGCCGAAGAGAATCGGCTCTCCCCGTTCGAGCACGAGCCCGGTCGTCAACCATGCGCGCCACTTCTCCAGATTATCGATATCGCGCTGCAGCTTCGTTAGCCGCTGAGTCTGACGGTCCACGAGCGCTTCGCGCTTCTTGACCTGCGTCGACGCGCGCGCAAGCTTCACCTGCTCCTCACGGAGGGCAGTCCCCGCCTCGTCCAGTTCGGCCTGCGTCCGCCTCAGTTCGGCATGAACGGCCGCCAGGTCCGCCATCTGTGCCTCTGCAGCCTGCCGGGTCGCCTCGAGTTCTTCCTCGCGCTCCCTGAGTTCTCCGTCCAAGGCTGTCAGCCGCTGCGACAGCGCGTCCCGCTCTTGCCGCATCTGAGCGACGCGCAAGAAGCCGTCCTGCACGTCCTTGGAGACGACCATGGCGGCCCCCAGGGTAAACAGCGTGATGAGCATCCCCGCGATCACCGAGATGGCAATCGCCGTGTGTCGAGGCCTAAGCCCAAACAGACTGAGTCTCTTGCGGCCCATGCGGCGCCCGAGGACGTCGCCGACGTAGGCGATTACCCCGCTCACGATCACGAGTGTGGCGATCAGCAAGATGCCGTAGAATCTAGCCACTAGGCTCCCTCCCGGAGGCAGCGCACCCCACCTGCCGGATTATAGCGGCGCCATCCAGCCGGCGTCAACTCGATGCTGCCGGCCGCGGGTGGGCCTCGCCGTGAGGAGCGGTGTCTCGCGCCGCACGAAACACCGACAGGAGAAGAGCGCCGAGCGGCCGCAAAGGAGGCCACCGCCGCAGTGTCCCCTCACACCGGTCGAGGTAGTAGTGGAATCGCTGGAGATGGTGCTCGCCGCCGAACTTGTGCAAGAAGTTGGCCGCTGCCCCCGCGTAAACCAGGCACTTGAACAGCGCAGCGTATGCCACTCCGCGCCGGAGTTCTGCGATGCCCTCACTCGGCAGCCCGGACTCCGATGCCAATACCGCGTAGTGCTCGACCATCTCCTCCCAGCCATCCTCTCCCACATCGCTCTCCGGCTGCGCAAGCAACGCCGCAAGGTCGAACTCGATCGGCCCCATCGTAGCTTGCTCGAAATCGAAGATTCGAGGGCCGCCATCCGATACCAGCAAATGGTGCGGCGTGAACTCGAAGTGGATGAACTCGCCCGGCCGCTCACAAAGCAGATCGACCAGCGGCCCTGCCTGCTCTGCAATGCGCCGCCAGTCATGGTCCTCTATCGCCGTGCTCGCGAGTGTGGCGACTCGGTCGAGCGCAATGCGAAGAGCATTGACGTAGTACGTTGGCCCCAGGCTCTCTTTGTCGATCTTCCGAATCTCCGTCCTCAACTCGCTCAGGTGACTGTGCGCCGTGCTGTGAAGCGACACCAGGGCACTGACGGCCGATCGAAGCCAGTGTCGCCGCACTCGTGCCTCCGATGCCTCCAGCCGCTCGGCCAGAGTCTCATCTCCCAGGTCCTGCATGATGAGAATGGCCTGCTCATCCCTGAGCTCCCCAGCGTAGACTCGTGGGACCGGACATCCGTATCGGTGCAGCAGTTCGAGCACCCCTCTTTCCCGGCGGTAGCATGCGGAGAAGAACTCGATTCGGTCCGCTGAGTAACGCTTGGCGATGACACTGGCTGGGCCCCCGTTCCGCCAGGCGAGGCCGAGTCGGTACACTGTGTTGCGGGATGCCTTCGGGTGAACGGCCGCACGCTGAATCCGGGGCTCCCCGTCTCCAGCCTGAGCCACCATCTCCGTCAGCCTGTCTCTACTGATGTGCAGTTCCTGCGCTGCGCGCTGCGCAGGCTCACCCTCCTGCGTTTCGGCTTCCTCCGTCGGCGCCGGGCGCGTGCGCGCCAGATGCGCGAGTGCCTCATCCAATTCGCTGATCCGCTGAAGTACTGCATTGCGAGTCTGAAGCAGCAATTCCCGCCGCCTCCGCGCCGCCTCAAGATCGGCCGGCCGCCCCCTCAGCTTGTCCCGCTCGTACAGAAGCAGCGAGAGCAAGTCCTGATTGAACCGCCGCGCCGCGGTGAGATGGGCCTCCAGCCGCTCTGGCGCCTCTCCGGCCCGTTCGGCATCGTGTAGCATCCGCCTCCCCTGGCGATGCGACTTGCTCGCCAGGTCCGCAAGTCTCAGCTTCGCAGTGCGCACGACCTCGCGGAGATTCGGCATCTCCGCCAACTGGGATGCCGGGAGTTGCTCCCACAGCTTGATCGCCTCCAGCAACCGGTCGCGACCATAGTAGATGCGCGCCAGTCGCAGCACGGCACTCGGCCGAATCAGCAGGTTGCGGACCGGAACCTGCTCCCACTCCCCCAGTGCTTCGTCCAACAGCCGCTGGTCAGCATAGATCTTCCCCAGCACCACGTGGGCTTCTATCTCCGTGATCGGTCGCCACAGAATGCTCTCCGCCGTAGCCCCAACCAGCATCTGCTCGGTGATGTTCGTGTCATACTGCAGGCGGTACAGCGGCCAGCCGAGCGCTGTCAGCGGCAACCCCCGGTAAAGGGCGGCCCTTGGCGGCTCATCGCCGCGTGGGAGCACCCCAAGGAAGTAATTGGCGCGGAGCAGCTTCTGCACCGCGGCCGCCCCCAGGAAGAGCGCCATGGCCGCAATCCCGAGCGTCCAGAGCAGCCCCGACCGCCCCGCCGCGATGCCCCAGGCCGCCATCACCCCCCCCAAACCCCAATAGAGGGCCAGCACCCGCCAGTCGCTCCATCCCAACCATTGGAAGTGGTGGTGCAGCGGTGTGCACAGGAACGGTCGTCCGGTCTCGGTCGTGCGGTGCCGCAGTGGCCTTACGACACGCCACAGCCCCCTGACCGTCCCCATCTGGATCAGCACCGAGGCGGCATTCACCACGAACGGCGCCCCCAGCAGCAGAAGCAGGAACTCAGCCCGCGCGGAGATCGCAAGCGCGGCCACCGCCGCGCCAAGACCCAGAGCACCCGTGTCGCCCATCAGCAGCCGGGCGGGAGGAAGGTTGTACAGGAGGAACCCCAGGATGGCCCCAACCAACGGCCAGCATGACATCCCCACCGGCTCGGCCGCGCCTGTGAGGCCAAGTCCAGCCAGCCCCAGCAGCGCGATGGCCACACTGCCTCCGGCCAAGCCGTCGATGCCGTCGGAGAGATTGACCGCGTTAGATGTTGCCAGGACCACAAGCGCGGCAAACGGCACATAGAGGACCCCGAAGTCGACCGGAGAGGCGGCAAAAGGAACCCGCACCTCGCCGCGTCCTGTCGCCCGCCACAACAGCAGCGCAAAGGCCACCGCGGCAACCAGCTGAAGCGCCAACTTCGCCCGATCTCGCAGCCCCCGTCCCCCTACCTTCCTCAGGTCATCCAGGAGTCCGATGAGCGCATAGGCCCAGGCGACAGCCAGCATCCCGAGACCTTCGGTGGCCGGCGTTTGTCCCCACAGCAGAGGCACGCCAACCAGGGAGGCCGTCGCCGCCACCATGATGGCCAAGCCACCCCCCAGCGGCCTGCGCGGCTTTGGGAACAGGCGGTGGATCTTCTCCTTACCCGCCTTGCGCTCCCTGGAATAGAGCCAAGAAAGACTCCTGCGGAAGCTCCGAGACAGAATCACTCCGAGGGCAAACGCAACGGCGAACGCGGTCAGTGAAGGGCCTATGGATGCCATTTCGATGGCTGGCTCGGTTACGAGTACCTGAAGATCAGGCGGTAGACACCGATCCCAATCTCGTCCCGGTCGTGGAGCAGTTCCTCGCCGATGACAGGCTCCCGGTTGAGGAGCGTGCCATTCGTGCTGTTCACGTCACTCAGGAAGTACTGCCCCCCCTCGCGGCGGATCTGCGCGTGTCGCCGCGACACTGTGCTGCTCGGCAGCGATATCGTGCACTCCGGATGACGGCCTACCACGGTGACATCCTCTGCCAGGTCGCAGGCCCGCGACACATGCTCCCCTTCCGGGTCCAGAATCCACACCCGCGCCCTTCGGCTCAGAGCCTCCTCCGGTCGCTCGTCGAAGAGGCGGATGATGAGCGTGTCCTCGTCTTCCGCGGACACGCCCTGCTGACCGTCCATCACCGCCCCGCAATGCTTGCAGTAGCGGCTTTCCTCGTCGTTGGCCTGATCGCATCGAGGACAACGCGGCACCGCGATCCCCCTTTGCTAGTTCCCACTTGGGAAGATTCTAGGACTCGCAGTCGCGCTTGTCAACGGGTCGAGCCTGCCAGCGCCCGAGTGCGGCCCGTTTCCCACGACGCCCCGGGTCGGCGCGGTCCTTCCGTCCCCATGTCGGGACTCGTCGCTCAGCACTACGACCGTGCCATCTTCTACATGTACGGCTGCTCCAAGAGGACCCGAGAGAATCGCCAGGCGCTTCAGGATCTCTGTGCGCTCTCCCTCTGAGGCAGGTCGCGGCCGGAAACCTTCGATAACACACGGGATCACCTCCGCACGCGCCCGACCGTCAGGCGCCGCCCCACTCCCAACGGCAGGGCTGTACCGAAGGATCATCGTCCGGCGTGTGCCGGCGGCGCTTGGAAACAAGAAATTGCCAAGGCTGTACGCAATCAGAGTGCGGTCGCGCATCCCCAGTCCCTGCAGCACGTGCGGGTGATGGCCGACAACCAAGTCAGCGCCGGCATCCGCAGCGACTGCGGCCAAGCGTCGCTGGACATCCGACGGCGATGAGCTCAACTCTGTCCCCCAGTGGAACAGCACAACCACCACGTCGGCCTGCTCCCGTGCGGCCGCCACATCGTCGGCTATAGCGGACGGTCGCGCGGGATTCGTTCCTGGTCGCTCCCGACTGGCGTAGAAACTCGCCGGCAGCATGTTGGAGAAGGCGAGCAACGCGACTCTGACCGGAGGAGAGCCCACCTCTACCACTGCCCACCGACGGGCCTCTTCCGCGTCAGCGCCGGCGCCCACCGGCAAGATGCCAAACTTCACTAGCGTCGCGCCCGTTTCCAGCAGCGCCTCGGGGCCATAGTCGGCCGCATGGTTGTTTGCCAGTGTCATCAGGTCAAACCCCGCCTCGGCGAGCGCCGCCGCCGTGCGCGGGTCAGCGCGGAACGTGTGCTTCTTCTCGGCCGCCTGCCCTCCGGTCGCAAGGGCGCACTCCAAGTTGCCAACCGTCAAGTCAGCGCCCCGAAGCGCTCCTCGCACCGCCGAAAAAAGGACCCCCGGTCCCTCCTTCTCGATCAGTCGCTCTGCCTGCCCTGCCAGCAGGACATCACCTGTGAACATCAGAGATGGCGCGCGGCACTGCGATGCGCACTCCACTCTCGCTGCTGTGCACAGGAGTGTGACGGACAGGGCAAACGCGACGGTGATATGGTCGGGGCACATCCGCCAAGGCCCCTCACCCCGCGGCCGAGCGCGGCCCGCCCGCTGCCACAGTGTCAGCACCTGGCGCAGCCGGCCGCCCGGACCCGCATCATCGCGCCGCAGCGGGGGCCGCGCTTCGCACGAAGTCCGCCACCTTGCGGGCAATCCCCTGGGCATCCAGCCCGACACTGGCCAGCAGCTCATCCCGGTTCCCATGCTCGATGAACCTGTCCGGAATCCCCATGGCGAGAACAGGAACACACAGGTTCAGCTCGTGCAGCAGTTCCACGACCGCGCTGCCGAACCCGCCGGACACCGCGTTCTCCTCTACAGTCACGACCCGGCCGCAGGACCGCGCCAGCTTGCCGATCAGTTCCGCGTCGAGCGGCTTGGCAAACCGTGCGTTTACCACCGCTGCCTCAATCCCCTCCTCCGACAGCGCTTTGGCCCCTGCCAGCGCCGGCCCAACCATCGTCCCCAACGCCACCACCGCCACCGCATCTCCCTCTCGCAGAAGCTCCCCCTTCCCCACTGGGATGGCCTCTGCATCCTCCTCTGGCCGATTGGCCCCCTCGCCTCTCGGATAGCGAAGTGCGCATGGCACCTCCAGCTCGACTGCCGTCTTCAACATCCCTGCCAGCTCGCGCAAGTCCTTCGGCGCCATCACCGTGAGCCCAGGCACATGCCGGAGGTAGGTTAGGTCAAACACCCCGTGGTGCGTCGGACCGTCCTCTCCTACAAGCCCCGCCCGATCTACGGCCAGAATCACCGGCAGCCGCGGCAGCGCAACATCGTGTACGATCTGGTCGTACGCTCTCTGGAGAAACGTCGAGTAGATCGCCACCACCGGCAGCATTCCCTGGCTCGCCATGCCTGCGGCAAACGTCACCGCTGTCTGCTCGGCCATGCCCACATCGAAGAACCGATCTGGGAAGCGCTCGGCGAACTCCGCCAGGCCTGTGCCCTCCGTCATGGCAGCCGTGACTGCCACCAAGCGCTGCTCCTCCGCCGCAAGCGACGCAAGTCTTTCCCCAAAGACGTGTGTATACGACCGCCCGCTGGATGCGCTCAGCGGCTCGCCCGCATCCACGTCGAAGGCACCTGTCCGGTGCCACTTCGTCGCATCGTTCTCCGCATGTACATACCCGCGCCCCTTCTGCGTGATCACATGGACCAACACCGGGGCGGACAGCGCGCGTGCTTGCTTCAGCGTGTCGATCAGATCGCCCGTCTGGTGGCCGTCCACCGGCCCCAAGTACGTGAACCCCAATTCCTCGAACAGCATGCCCGGGATGAGCAGCTGCTTGATGCCGTCCTTGAACCGGTCAACTGCCTCGAGCAGGCTCTCCCCCAGCGGCAGCTTCGACGCCAGGCTCTCGAAGTCCGACTTCGCCCGCAAGTAGTGAGGCTCCGTGCGCAGCTTGCTCAGATACACGGCCAGCGCACCCACGTTGCGCGAGATCGACATCTGATTGTCATTCAGCACCACAATCAGACTGCTTCCCAAGTGCCCCCCGACGTTCAGCGCTTCAAATGCCATCCCCCCGGACATGGCGCCGTCCCCGACGACCGACACAACCGCGTGCTCCTCGCTCGCCAGGTCGCGCGCCTTCGCCATCCCCACACCGGCGGCGATCGCTGTGCTCCCATGTCCTGTGTCGAAGGCGTCGTGCGGGCTCTCGCTTCGCCGAGGAAAGCCCGACATGCCCCCGAACTTGCGGAGGGTCTCGAATGTATCGCGTCTGCCGGTCAGCAGCTTGTGCGCGTAAGCCTGATGCCCTACGTCCCAGATGATCTTGTCCTTCGGGCTCTCGAAAACATAGTGCAGCGTGATTGCCAGCTCCACGGCCCCCAGGCTCGCGGCCAGGTGGCCTCCCGTGTGAGAAACCGTTTCGATCATGCGAGCGCGGATCTCACGAGCAAGCTCGGGGAGCTCTTCGGGACTGAGTCTCTTCAGGTCCGCAGGGCCGTTGATGCTATCCAGCAGTCCGCCCACAGATGGTCTTACTCCTCGTCTTCCGCTGCTTCTACGTCCATTGGCTCGAGCCCCACCGTCCCCATCCGCTCCACCAACTGCTCGATCTTCCCCTCCGCGTCGGTCAGCCGCTTCTCACAGGACTGCGAGAGCTTGAGACCTTCCTCTGCCAGCGCTATCGCCTTCTCCAACGGCAGCTCTCCGCTCTCCAGTTGTCCGGCTATCTCCTCCAGGCGTGCCAGTGCCCCCTCGAAGCTGGCTGCGGCGTCTTCCTTCTTCTTCTCTCGTCTCCGCTTATCGCTCACTGCGCACATCCTACCGGACACCATACTGCCGCTGGGACGCGGATTCACCTACAGCAGGCTACTCCGCACCACCGGGCCGCGTACATGATACCAGATGGCGAACCCGTTGGGCAGTGCGTCTTGGCACAGCGTCGTTCGCCGCTCTACTGCCCTGCGCGGAAGAACCGGATCCCCCGGCTCTACCCGGCCTCGGGCGCCTTCTCCGTCTCCTTCTTCGACACCGGTGTAAGCCCCATGCCCAGCAGTGCTCGCTCCACAGAGTCTGACTCGAGGGCCAGCAGCTCGTCTGCCGTCTCGGGTGGGTCTTCCTTGAGCCGGTTCAGGTAGACCTGCAGTCTGTTCTGCAGCTCCGTCCGCGCTATCTGCAGCACGCCCATCTCCCCTCGCCACTGCTCGGCGTTGCCGCCGTGCCCGGCCTCTGCTACCTGCAGCAACCCGCCGTAGGCCCCCTCCATCATGTTGATCGCTACGTGGACCGTGATGAACAGATTCGGCTCCGCCATACCCACCGCCCGCCCGACCTCGAGCGCCTTGCGAAAGCCACGTGCCGCGCCATCCAGGTCTTCATCCTTCATCTTCTGCGCGCCGAGACTGAGGAGCGCCATTCCGACGTTCTGACAGCGTGCAGCCGCACTCGTCCAGTAACCGTACTGCACATACTGCCAAGCGTTGATCGAGGCATCCCTTTCGGGGTGAAGATCGAACGGGACCCACAGCCTGTACAGCCTGGCCGTCGGCCGCTCCAGAGCTCGCTCGATCCTCGAGAGCGCCAGATCCATACGCCCGACGCTGACAGCGACGCTGGCCGCCTGAACCAGAGGGAGGGCGTTGGTCGGGTCGAGACGTGCTGCCTCCTCGAACGCCGTCAGCGCTGGCAGGATTCGCTCCCCTGCCTCTTGCGGCACCATGTGCGCGAGGGCCGCTTGCGCCTGACCCCGCAGCATGTAGAAGAGCGGGTCGTCGTCCTTCAGCTTGATCGCGCGATCTATCGCCTCTGCTGCCCGCGCGTACTTCCCGGCCGCCAGGCACACGTAGCAGAGAGATGCCTGGTACACTGCATTGCCCGGATCGGCCTCGGCGGCCGCCTCCATACGTGCCGCCGCCGCAACTCGCGCCTCCTGCTGAGCCCCCAGACTGAGCTTTCCGTCCGGCCCAGGCTTCACCGAGGCGAACGCCACCCACCCCGCTCGGAACTCGCTCTCCGCTGGCGGCCGATCCGAGTCGGCGGCCGAAGCCGTCACCATAGCGACTAGCACAACTGCAGCAATGGCCAGGTCCTTCACACCATTCTCCTCACCGAATCCTGCGCGGACGCCGCAGCTCTCTTATACCCACCTCAGCCGACCCCTCCGACAGCACCACTTCCGCCATCCGCCCAACCGCCAGCTGCCTCACTGACCTCACCACCGATCCGTCTGGTAGCCGCGTTATCGAGTAGCCTCGAGCCAGCACCCCCTCGGGGCTCAACGCCTTCAGCCTCTCGCTCGCGCGGAGCAGGCGCTCGCCCACGGCTCCGCCGTGGCGAGCCAGGTCTCTGCCGATCGCTCCCAGTACCTCGTCAACCTGCTGCCGTCTCTCTGCGAGCAGCAGCCGTGGCCGACTCAGCACAGGCCGCGCGCGTACCAAGACCAGCTCGCGACGGCAGCGCGCCACTGTGCGGCGCAGCCAGTGGGCCATTCGCGTGCGCAGCGTCCGCACCACCCGAAGCAGCTCCGCACGGTCTGGAGTGGCCGCCACGGCCGCACCAGTCGGAGTGGGGGCTCGATGGTCGGCCACCAAGTCCGCTATCGTAACATCAGCCTCGTGCCCAATGCCGGTTACGATGGGCACCGGTGCCGCGGCAATCGCTCTGGCGACCTCTTCGGTGTTGAATCCGGACAGCTCCGCCATCGAGCCTCCGCCGCGGGCGAGAATAGCTATCTCTACGCCCTCGATCACGCGCAGCTTCCGGAGCGACGCCACCAGCCCCTCCGCCGCGTGTGCACCCGCGACGGGGGCAGGTATGAGCACTAAGTCCGCCGCCGGCCATCTGGCTCGAATCGTCGACAGCACGTCGTGGACCGCGGCTCCTACCGGAGATGTTATCAGGGCGATCTTTCGCGGGAACGCCGGCAGAGGTCGCTTTCGCCCCTCCTCGAACAGCCCTTCTCCTGCGAGCTTCTTCCGGAGACGCTCGTAAGCTAGGTACAGATCGCCTACGCCCGCCTCCTCCATCTCTCGCACGACCAACTGATACTGCCCGCGCGGCTCGTAGACCGTCAATGCCCCCCGCGCAGCCACCTCGCTCCCGCTCTCCGGGCTGAATGTCAGTGCCTCCGCGTCCTCCCGGAACAGCACACACCGCACCTGGCTGAACTCATCTTTCAGCGTGAAGTACATATGCCCGGAGCTGTGCCGCGTGAGATCTGCAATCTCACCTCGCACCCACAAGTCCGCCAGAGTTCGGTCGCGGCCCAGCAGTGTCTTCACGTATCTGGTAAGCTGGCGCACCGTGAAGATGAACCGTCGTTCCTGGCTCATGGTGCTTCCTGCTCCGCGAGTTCCTTCTCCAAGTTACGTATCAGGTTCCCCAGAATCCCGTTGACGAAACGCCCCGACTCGGCCGTGCTGTACCTCTTCGCCAGTTCCACGGCCTCGTCCACGCTCACCCCAGGCGGAACCTCCGGAAGATAGAGAAGCTCGAAGCTGGCAAGTCGCAGGATATTGCGATCGACGTTCGCCATCCGGTCCAGCGTCCAATCGCGGGCATACTTCTCGATCGCCCTGTCTATGCGTTCCCTATGCTCTATCGTGCCCACTATCAGCTCTTGCGCGAATTCGAGCGTCTCCTGTGAATGGTGGTCCTGGGCCTGGCACGAAGAAACCACCTCTTCCACAGCAGAGCGCCCTACATCCGTCTGGAAGAGGGCGCGCAGAGCAAGCTCTCGGCTCATCCGCCGGCTTCCCACGTCGCCCCCCGCCTACCCGAGCCCCATCCGGCGCTGCAGGAAGTTCGTCGCAATCTCGCCCCGCCGGAAGTACGCGTTGGCGAGCACTTCCAGATGAAGCGGTATTGTCGTCTTCAGGCCGTCTATCTGGAGTTCCCGCAGCCCTCGCTCCGCCCGGACGATGGCCTCCGCGCGCGTGGGGGCCCAGGCTATCAGCTTCGCCAGCAGGGCATCGTAGAATGGCGGCACCGTGTAGCCCGGATACAGGTGGGTATCGACGCGAATCCCCGGCCCCCCGGGCAGGTGGAGCGCGCGAACTGTACCGCTCGAAGCCAGGAAGTGATTTGCGGGGTCCTCCGCCGTAATCCGACACTCGATCGCGTGCCCGTTGGACTTTACATCGCGCTGGTGCACTCCCAGCTTGTGACCGTACGAAATCCGTATCTGCTCCCGAACCAGGTCCCGGCCGGTAACCATCTCCGTCACCGGGTGCTCGACCTGGATCCTGGTATTCATCTCCAGGAAGTGGAACCGGTCCTCCCTATCAACCATGAACTCGACCGTCCCCGCGTTCACGTAGCTCACGGCCCTCGCCGCGCGCACGGCCGTCTCTCCCATCTGGTGACGCAGCCTTCGCCCGAGCGCCACGCACGGCGACTCCTCCACCAGCTTCTGGTGCTTCCCCGTCTGGATCGAGCACTCTCGCTCCCCAAGGTGGACCACCTCGCCGTGCTCGTCGGCAACAATCTGGAATTCGACGTGGCGCGGCTCCTCCACGTACTTCTCCAGATAAACATCTCTCCGCCCGAAGGCGGCTTGCGCCTCCGACTGAGCGATGCGCAGACTCCGCGTCAAGTCATCCTCGTTGTGAGCGACGCGGATCCCTCGCCCCCCGCCACCCATTGCCGCCTTTATCAGAATGGGATAGCCAAGTGACTCCGCCGTCCGCACCGCGTCCTGCTCGCCCTCGACCACGCCATCGCTTCCCGGAATGACCGGGATGCCGGCCTCCCTCATGGTGCGGCGCGCTGCTGCCTTGTCCTGCATTCGCCTGATCGTATCCGCGCTTGGCCCGATGAACTTGATACTGCAGGCCTCGCAGTTCTCCGCGAACGCAGCTACTTCGGACAGATTCCCGTAGCCCGGGTGAACGGCATCAGCACCCGTGTTCAGCGCCGCCTGCATGAGGTTGGGAATATTCAGATAGCTGTCCTTGTTCGGCGGCGGACCGATACAGACTGCCTCGTCCGCCAGCCGAACGTGCAAGCAGTCCCTATCTGCCTGAGAGTAAACGGCCACCGTGGGAATCCGGAGCTCTCGGCACGTCCGGATGATGCGAACGGCTATCTCCCCGCGGTTCGCAATCAGGATCTTCTTGAACACAGCAACCTCCGAACACAGGACACACCATCACCGCACACCCACACCTCCGCCCCTTCCTCCCTCCCTGCCAAGCCCTCGCCCCTAGAACTCCCCGTGGCCGGGGTGCGGGCAGCGGACCTGCCCGGAGCCCGCATCGTACTCATACGGCTCGCCTCCCACCGGGCAGTTCAGGGCCACTGGGCTCTGAAGCTCGTTCAGTGACGGCGGGTATGCTCCCGAGCTAGACTGGTGGATCGAGATCGCGTACCGTAGCTGCTGGAGGTTATTCCGGCACAGCACATCCTGCGCCCTGTCCTTCGCTCCCCCAATGGTGCTCGCCGGCTGGCCGCCAGTCGTGGGCGAGCCACCGCCTCCCATGAACACGACAAACAGTATCGCAATGATAACGATTACTATCAACAGCCCGATCAGCGTGAAGTAGCCAGCGTCGGCCCTACGCCGTTCCGACCGGATATTCCTCATCGCTCTCCTCATCGCTCTCCCCGGGCTCGATCAGCAGCAACGTCTGACCGTACTCCACTGGCGCCCCGTCATCCACCAACAGCCGCGCCACCACCCCGCTTACCGGCGCCCGCAGTTCGTTCGGGACCTTCAT
>JALGTG010000164.1 GCA_029821495.1 Candidatus Hebobacteria bacterium | reverse complement strand
ACGGCAATGCCGCCCTCGACAAGCATCCTAGCGCCTGACGCGTGGCCGCCCAGGCCAAACAGAATCGCCGCCGCCAGTATCACCTTCTCGAAGCGCTTCCCGGTCTTCTCGATCACTCTCGCCGGGCGCTGTCGGGCCGTCGTCGGGAGCTCATAGACCGCCCGCAGGAAATCGCCGGTGCGAAGGGACATGCCTTCGATGACGTCCGCGTAGGAGCCGGTCGCGTCGGAGTCCGTGATCCGCACGATGCCGATTCGCTTTCCGTCACGGATGGCGACCATCTTGATGCCGGGGCGCAAACCGCCGCGGCTGCCGACGCCCATGAACACGGTATCGCCGCGCGACCAGAACACCTTGGCCGTTATCGTGGGGCGGGACTTCATCTCCTCGACCGCTTCGAAGGCGACCTGTGCGAGGGCCTTGCCCAGGAGCACGTCGTCGCTAGCATCCGGGGAGGCCGGGCCCTTCCCTGTGATGAGCGCTCCGTTGACATCGGCGCGAGCCACTCGGTCGAACAGGCGGACGGCCAACACTACCTCTGCGTATCGGCCCTCGGGGGACCTGACAATGCGGGCCGCCCGAATTTGGCCGGCGATCATCAAGGGGATCTCCAGCTCCGCCGCGAGCCGTACCAATTCAACATCACTGATGGGAGCAGTGATGCCCAGATCGCTCATCTGAAGGGTCACATCTGCCTTGGGAAGCACGTCGAGCAGCAGCCGGTCTCGCAGCTCCGTCGCAACGGCCGCGCTCGCCTTCTCGCCCAGCGTTTCGGGCAGCACGCCGGTCAGGTTCTCGAACGGCACTACTGCCACCGTATCCGTTGTGGCCGCCCGAGTGGGGATCTGTGCCGCGGCCGGAGTCGCCCCGACACCCATCAACCAGGCTGACCAGACAAACGTGACCGTGAGCAGATGGGCGATCGCTCGCGCCAGCCGCCCCTTTGACAAGACGCGCATGGTAGACGATCTCCTTCCTTGCGCAGTCGGCTAGTCGACGCCGCTCAGTCCCGATAGCGAGGGCCCATCAGGACCCCCGCTGCCCCGCGCCATTTCCCCTTCCACCCACCGAAACTTGGCCGGCATTCTACCACGGCCGACGGGCCTTGTAAAGCACGGCTACACGCTTTAGACGCGCCAGCTAGCCGTTCAGTTCGGCCCATATTGCACTCAATTGCCGAGAGGCATCCTTCCTGCCCCGGGAGGTGTCAACCACCCAGTCCGCCTCACCAGTCTGCTCGCACGCCGGCATCTGGGCGGCCATCCGCTTTCTGACCGCCTCCTCCGAGACACCGTCCCGAGCCATCACTCGGCGCACCCGTTCGTCTTCGTCAGCAATCACCACCAGCAGGTGGTCCACCGCGCTGCGGAGCCCGGCCTCCAGAAGCAGCGGTGCCACGAGGCAAGCCACCTTCGACGTTCCCGCCTCTCGCAGTCTCTCCAGGCGTCCGCGTATCGCTTCTTCGATCGGCGGATGAGTTATCGCGTTCAACTTCGCCACCGCCGCCGGATCACCGAACACCCTGGCAGCCAGCGCGCGACGGTCCAGGCTCTGATCGCTCCGCAGGATATCCCGGCCGAACGCGGTGACGGTCTCCGCGAGCACGGACGAGCCCGGCCGCATAAGCTCTCGGGCGATCTCGTCGGCGTCGATGATGGCCGCTCCACGATTTCGGAAGAACCCGGTTGCGAGTCCTTTCCCGCTGCCGATTCCGCCAGTGATGCCAACAACGATCATGCATCGCCCATGCGTGAGTCGTTTGATGTGCGTCGATCGAGTCTCCGAGTGTCCGAGCGTCCGTCGGGCGCCGCCCGTCGGCCGGCACCTTCGCGGACCCTACCCGCCAGCTTCCGGACCCTCGCGTTCCTTCTCCTCCGGAGCATCCGCGGCCGCCGGCGCGTCCGGCGGCTCGGGCTCGGGAGACACGGCCTCCGATGACTCCTCCTCAGGCTCGGGCTCAGACTCCACCGGCCCGGCCTCCGCTTCTTCCTCCGGCGCCTCTCCCGCGGCCTCTACGGGGGCCTCTGACGCGGCCTCTACGGGGGCCTCTCCCGCGGCCTCCACCTCCTGTGCTTCGCCGCGCTCCGCAGCCTCCGTGGCCGGAGCTTCCTCCGCGGGTCCGGCCGCCTCGGAGACTTCCGCTTCCTCCTGCTGGCCGGCCGCTTGCGTCTCGGCGAGCACACTGCCGAACAGATCGCCGATGGTAACTCGGCTGCTCTCCTGTTCGCGAGCAAGGTACTTCTTCAGTTCTTCCCGTTCCCGCGCTTGCTCGACCTGCCTCGCGCTGAGGGTCAGCCGCCGCTCCTGAGGGCGGATGTTTATGATCTTCGCCTGAACGCTGTCGCCGGCCGAGAACACATCCCGCGCACGCTGGTTTCGGCCGCCGGGAAGCTCGGAGTTGGGCACCACGCCCTCGATGCCCCCCTCCAGGCGAACGAAGGCGCCAAAGGGGACGACCCGCGTTACGGTGCCGGCGACAACGTCGCCAACGCGGAAGTGCGACTCTGCTTCACTCCATGGATCCGGCAGGATCTGTTTCAGGCCCAGTGAGACGCGGCCCCGCTCCCGATCGTAGCGCAGCACCATGACGTCTATCTTGCTCCCGACCTTGACCACGTCGCTGGGGTGGTTGATGCGGGTCCACGACATTTCGGTGATATGGAGCAGGCCATCCACTCCGCCGAGGTCAACGAAGGCGCCGTAGTCGGTGACGCGGCGCACTGTTCCGTGGTATATCTTCATCTCCTCGATGGACGCGAGAGTTCTCTCACGCCTGCGGCGGCGCGCATCCTCGATGGCTTGCTTCTGGGAGACGACGACGCGCTTGCGACCGCGGTCTATCTCGATGATCTTGACTTTGACAGACTGCCCAACGAACCGATCGAGCGCGTGGACGTTTCGAGTGCGCACGTGTGAGGCCGGGAGGAAACCGCGCAGGCCCAGATCAACCACCAGGCCTCCCTTTACGCGGTCGGTCACCATTGCGCTGAGTACTTCGCCCTGCTCGTGGGCCTTGGTTATTCGGTGCCACATGAGCTCGTAGTCAGCGCGCTTCTTCGAGAGCAGGGGGTTGCCGTCTTCGCCCTCGGGCCGTACCACGTAGACCGCCACGCGGTCGCCGACCTCGACCGGCTTGCCCTCTTGACCGCCCGAGAGCTCGGCCATGGGGATGTGGCCCTCGGACTTGGTGCCGACGTCAACCAGAGCGCCCTGCCCGTCGATGTGCACGACGAGCCCCTCGACGATCTGCCCTCGCGTGAGGGGTTCTGTCGGTGGCATGCCACCTTCCGGCAGCTGCTGTGAATCCTCCGATCCCGCGGAGTCGGCGCCTTCGGGTGGGTGGCCTGACCCGTCCGTCTGGGGGGTGGCGTCGGAGGTTTCGTCGGCCTGCAGCGCTTCGTCTGTTCCGGTACCAGCCTCGTAGTTGTCCATGATGCTAACTGTCCTCTAACAGCCGATGTTCGGCCCTTACTAGACCGGCCGGACATCCCGACCTGGAGGCCGGAACGTCCCGGCTTGGCGCGTTCCAAACGCGCCCTCAAGGGGAGAGCGCATACCGCGCTCCCACCTCTTCGCGACTCCGGGCCCTCTCTTGCGTGCAGCGCCCCTGGGCTACCGTGGGAACGCCTGCTGCGACCCTGAAGCGTCGCCCGCAGCGACGCCCGCGGCAGCCAGCAACAGCTTCTACTATGCAACATACCCAGTATTCGACATCCGCCCGGCAGGTCCTCCCCTTCTCCCGGCGGCAACCTTCCTCAGACCGGCTCCATGTCGAGCCAGTTCGGACCCACCTTGGCGGCGACCTGCAGGGGAACGCGAAGCTCGTAGGCGGACGTCATGCACTCCTCAACCAGCGAAGCCACCTCCTTGACTTCAGCGGCCGGGACCTCCAACAGCAGCTCATCGTGGACCTGCAGAATGAGCCGCGCCCCCAACGTTCCCGCCTGCAGGGCGTGGTGGAGCTTAATCATGGCGAGCTTGATGATGTCGGCGGCCGACCCTTGCATGGGAGTATTGACCGCCATTCGCTCGGCGGCCTGTCTCAGGGCGGGATTCCGGGAGCGAAGCTCGGGCAGCGGCCGGCGACGGCCGAGGAGCGTCGTGACGTAGCCGGAGGCGCGCGCCAGCTTCGGGCTCTCCTCAATATAGGCGCGGAGCCTGGGGAAGCGGGCGAAGTAGCGATCCATGTAGCTCCGCGCCTCCGCCACGGATATGCCCATCTCCCTTGCCAATCGGAAGTCGCTGATACCATAGGGGATGCCGAAGTTGACCATCTTCGCGAACGACCGCATTTCCGGCGTTACGGAGTCGGGATCGACGCCGAAGATCTCCGAAGCTGCAGCGCGGTGGAGGTCCTCATCGCGCTGGAATATCTGGATCAGGTTCTCATCCTCGGTGATGTGGGCGAGTGTGCGAAGCTCGATCTGCGAGTAGTCCGCGGAGAGGAGGAGGTGATCCGGTCGCCCCGGGATGAAAGCCCGGCGGATCTCCAGACCGAGTGCTCTGCGGATGGGAATGTTCTGGAGGTTTGGCTCGCTGCTGCTCAGCCGGCCGGTGACAGTGACGGCCTGGTTGAACGAAGTGTGGATCCGCCCCGTGTCTGCATCGGCGAGCGGTGGCAAAGCGTCCACGTAGGTCGACTTCAGCTTGGTGACCTGACGATACTCCAGGATATCGGCGACGATCTCGTAGTCGCTGAGACCGGCGAGGACGTCCGCGTCGGTCGAGTAGCCCGACTTAGTGCGCTTGCTCTTATCCGGGGGGAGGCCGAGCTTGTCGAACAGGATGTTCCGGAGCTGCTTGGGGGAGCCGATGTTGAACTCTTCCCCCGCCAGCACGTGTATCTTCTGCTCGAGCTCGCGCGCGCGGGCGCCGAGACGGGTCGAGAAAGCCGCCAGAGCGCCGCTATCGATGGCGACCCCGGTGCGCTCCATCTCCACCAGGACGGGAATGAGGGGCATTTCCAGGTCGGCGAACACGCCCTCCAGCCCAAGCCCCACAAGGCGCTCCCCCAGAACGGGCTTCAGCGCCGCGATGTGCCCCGCGGCGAGTGCGGCCCGCGCCGGTTCGGGCGCGGACTCCTCGCCCTTCATCTCCAGCAGGGAGAGCTGGGGCGCCGAGGCCGACGGCAGATAGTCGAACGCCACGGACGCCAGATCATCCGAACGCCGCGCGGGGTTGATGAGATAAGACGCGAGCATCGTGTCGAAGTCCAGCCCACGCAGTTCGACGCCGTGGCGCGACAGGAGCAGGGCGACGCGCTTGAGGTCGTGGCCGACCTTGCGAACACCCGGCGACTCGAGCACCGGCTTGAGTGCCGCTATGTAACGAGCTAGCCTGTCGCTCCGGGGGGCCAATACTGCCGGCCCCTCCTCGCCGCCCGCGAGGACGCATAGGCCCTGGAGGGAAGCGCGCAGCCCTGACCCCTCCCCGGCGATGGGGCTAAGGATCACCTCCCCGGCGGCCTCTATTCGCTTGGCGAGAGACTCACACTCTCGTACACGGCCGACCACCGTATGCTCAGCCGCGATGTCCTGCTCTTCGTTCTCGACCCGGGAGAGCAGAGACCGAAAGTCCAGACGGCGGAACAGCTCGGACAGCCTCGCCTTCTCGGCGGGGTCAAGTCCATCCGGCGCGCGGAGCCGCACGGCATCGGGTTCGAGTTCAACCGGAACGTCCCGAACGATGGTCGCAAGCTCCTTCGCGCCCTTCGCCATGTCGGCGTGCGCCTCCAGCGCAGCTGCGACGCGCGCGGGCTTCACCTCGTCGAGGCGTTCCCGCACGCTTTCGAGCGACCCAAACTGCTTTAGCAGCGATGTGGCCGTCTTCTCTCCAACGCCCGGCACGCCTGGGATGTTATCGCCGGCATCTCCGCGCAGCGCGCGGAAGTCGGTCAGCCTCTCGGGGTCGAACCCGTAACGCTCACGCACTGCCTCGACATCGTAGACCTTGGTCTCGCTGATCCCTCGGCGCGTCACCATCACCGAGACTCGGTCGGAGACGAGCTGCAGCTCATCGAGGTCGCCGGTGACGATGAGAACGCGATGCCCGGCCCGCTCGGCCTGCTCGGCAAGGGCGCCGATGATGTCGTCGGCCTCGTAGCTGGC
>JALGTG010000163.1 GCA_029821495.1 Candidatus Hebobacteria bacterium | reverse complement strand
CCCTATACGCTCCGGCTCGCACAACGCATCAAAGCATCCGGATTCAAGCTCCTGCTGAACTTCCACTACTCAGACACCTGGGCCGATCCCGGACACCAGCGCCTGCCTGCGGTATGGCAGGGCATGTCCCACGAGCAGCTCGTTAACCAGGTTTTCGAGTACACCCGCACCGTCATCGAGCAGTTCGCAGAACACGATTGCCTGCCCGACATGGTCCAGATCGGGAACGAGATCGGAGGGGGCATGCTGTGGGATGACGGGCGTCTGGGGTCTGCGGCTCAGTGGTCCAAGTTCGCAGATCTAGTGAAGGCCGGGGCTCGCGGCGTCAGGGCCGGTGCCGGCGAGGGCCGGCCGGTCGAGATCATGGTCCACATTGCCAGGGGAGGGGACAAGCGCGCCTGCGCATGGTTCTTCGACAACCTGCTCGCGCAGGGAGTCGCGTTCGACGTGATCGGCCTCTCGTACTACCCGTTCTGGCACGGCACCCTCGACGACCTGCGCGAGAACCTGGAGTCCCTTGCTCGTCGCTATGATAAGGGCGTCATCGTCGTGGAGACCGGATGCAATTGGGGAGAAGGGTGGGATGCAGTCGCGGGCAGCGACTCGCCCGATCCGCCGACTCCTGAGGGCCAGAGGGTCTTTGTCGAGGCGCTCATTCGGACCGCTAAGGCGGCCCCCAACGGTAGGGGCGTCTTCTACTGGGCGCCCGAGTGGATCCGCGACGGCGGGCCGTGGCATAAACGCGCGCTGTTCGACGAAACCGGTGAGGTGCTCCCTGGCATGCAGGCATTCCAGGAGCAGCCCCGAGCGGCGCCCTTAACCCAAGAGGTCGGGAATACCCGCGATCCCCGGACATCTTGGCGGTGCCGGTGAGTCCTGGGGCCCTGCCTTCCTCCCCTTCACCGGGCCGCCGCACTGGCAGGCGTCGGCGTGGTCTGCCTTCCCCGTGTACGGAACTCTGTCGGCGTGCAACCATAGTGCCTATGGAAGGCGCGGTGGAAGTGGCTGCCGTCCGCGAAGCCCGTCTGTTCGCCAACAGCATCCACCGGCTCGTCCGTGCCCAGCAGCAGCCGTGTTGCGTGTGCCAGCCGTGCCTGGTGCTCGAAGCGGCTGTACGTTACTCCCATAGTCTCGCGGAACAGCTCGCGGAACCACGCAGTACTGAGCCCACATGCCTCAGCCGCCTTGTCCAGCGGCAGACGTGTGCTGAGGTCTTCGTATGCCAACTCGATGGCGGGCATGATCCGCTCAAGACGATTCGAGGGTGAGTCCTGCCAGCGCCTGTCGCTGTGGGGAAGCCCCGAGTCACGCGCGAAGATGGTCAGCAGCCGAAGCACACCACAGCGCACCATGTCAGTCCAACCGAGCTGTTGGGCCGCAAGCTCATCCGCGAGATCGCGGCCTATGGCCAGCACCGAGTCCTGCCCCTGCTGGCTCGCGATTGTCGGTCGAGACTCGGCTGGCAGCGCAAAGAAGCTCAGCCAGGACACCCCGCTGATCCGGGAGTCTCCCAGGAACCCCGGAATGAAGTGGATAACCAGTTCCTCGGTGGGCGGCACGACTGTGTGCCATCCGTGGGGCTCCCATGCAGGAATGCACCATGCATCTCCAGCGGAGAAGACCCGGATTGTACGTCCGAAGCAGCGTTCTTCACTGCCTGCAAGCAGAATCCCCACCTCGAAGGTGTGGTGCACGTCGAAGTCAAACCCGGTTACACGCGTTTTCCGGGAGAGGCTGACGTTGACTGGCTGAGCGTCGCTCATCCACTCGTAGGGCAGGATTGTCGGATGGGTGAGACCGTTTGGCAGTTCCGCAGCCGTACGCGCCCGCACGTTCATGGCATCAGATTGTACACTGCGGCCAGCAGAAAGTCCAGTGATCCCAGCCGCCGTCCGTGATAAACTAATGATGTCCATGCCTGCTCCCTCGATTGGAGTACAGGCCGGGACAAGCAGGCTGAGGGAGGTGATATAGAGGAACCAACAAGAGCGGTCCTGAGTGCCCACCAATCCGTATTCACTCTAAGAGGAGGCTGTAATGCGAAGAAGAGGTTTCACGCTGATTGAGCTGCTAGTGGTGATCGCGATCATTGGTATCCTAGCAGCGATGGTCTTCCCGGTCTTCGCAAGGGCGCGCGAGTCCGCGCGCAAGGCGGTGTGTCTCTCCAACGTGAAGAACATCGCCCTGGCCATTCAGATGTACCTGGCGGACAACAACGATACATTCCCACCGTCGGAGCACCGGCAGGAGGTCATAGACTACTTCTTCACCGCACCTGGCGGCGGCACTGAGTGCCGCATCGGCGAGGCGGGCGAGCGTGTGCAGTGGAAGGCCAACCTTGCCAACCCATATCTGAGATGGGCCATCGTCTTGGACGAGTACGTGAAGAACCGCGAAGTCTGGCAGTGCCCCAGCGCCAAGGTACAGCAGGCGGCGGGCTTCGTCTACGGGGAGCAGGACTGGCTGAACTACCTCATCGTCAACGAGGGGAACTGGGGAGATGCCACCAGCATTGGCCCCTGCGGAGGGTACTTGAACTTCCCGGCCGGATGGGGCGGTCAGGTCACCGACTCTGTCCTCCAGCAGCGGACGGCTAACATCGACAATCTTTGGGGGAGCAGCGAAGGAAGCCAGGGTGTCTTCGTCCAGAACATCGGGAGCGGCGAGCAGAACTTCTTTGACAGGAAGCTGGTGGAG
The DNA here is from genome assembly GCA_029821495.1 of Candidatus Hebobacteria bacterium. GTDB lineage: Bacteria > Armatimonadota > Hebobacteria > Hebobacterales > Hebobacteraceae > JALGTG01. The sequence continues at coordinate 3,419 of JALGTG010000163.1, read as the reverse complement.
TTCCAGGACGTTGCTCACGTTCCGGTCTGTGCCGACAGCGGCATGTCCGGTGACTGGTTGAGCATCGCCAACATCGCTTACCCCGATATCTGCTGTGCGGAGTGCTCGGGCATCGCTCCCTTCGCCTGGGACTGGGGCGGCGCCGCAGCCGGGATAGCCGCCTGCCCGACCGGCGCGTATTGCCCGGAGTGCTATGACATGCACGCCCCCAACGTCTGGTGGACCGCCGACGGCTTTGACGATGAGGCGATGAAGGCCTCCACCCGTCACCTCGGCGGCAGCAACATTGGATGGGCCGACGGCCACGCCTCGTGGATAGCGGCCCCGGCGCTGTGTGCGATGGACGACGATGGAGACATCGAGGGCATCGGCAGGGGCTGCGCTGGGACCTCGGTAGAAGGATATCGAGAGAACTGTGGAGGAGATCCTCCGGCCGGCGCTCACTTCCTGTTCAACAAGCAGAGACCGCTGGGATGGTAACGTGAGATCTGCGGGGGACCGCAGCCTGAACGCGGGGCCGCCGCACGACAAAGGGCGGGGCGACTCTTGGTGCCCCGCATAGCAGGGACGAGTCGGGCTGGGCGAGAGTTCGCCGACGTGGGCCTCGCCCAGCCCTTTCTGCACTGACTCCGCATGCAATTGCGGCCGCAGTCTGCATCGGCCGGGACAAGTCCAGGACCTGCGTCACTCGCCCTGCTTTCCCCGATCCGCGTGAGGCCCCGTCAGGCCGTCAGTGGACCGCAGTCTAGTGCCCCGCAGTGTTTGAGCCCGGGAATGCCGGCGATCCCCGGATGTCTTGGCGGCGCCGATGAGTTCTGGGGTCCTGCCTTCCTCTCCTTCATCGGCGCGCCGCACTGGCAGGCGCTGGCGCGGTCTGCCTTCCCCGCGTGCGGAACTCTGTCGGCGTGCACCCGTAGTGCCTATGGAAGGCGCGGTGGAAGTGGCTGCCGTCCGCGAAGCCCGTCTGCTCGCCGACAGCATCCACCGGCTCGTCCGTGCCCAGCAGCAGCCGCGTTGCATGTGCCAGCCGTGCCCGGCGCTCGAAGCGGCTGTATGTGATGCCCATCGTTCTCCAGAACAAGGTCCGAAACCACGACGCGCTGAACCCGCACGCCTTCGCCGCCGCGCTCAAGTGCACGCGCTCCGCGAGGTCCCCATGGACGAGTTCGACTGCGGGCATGATTCGCGCCAGCTTGCCTGTGGGGGACGCGGACCACCGCCAGTTCTGCCGGCGCGGCGTCCACTCCCTCCCCATCATCACCAGCAAACGCACGAGCCCGGCCCGCGCCATCTCGCGCCATGCCCACCCATGCTCCTTGAACTCCTCCACCAGCTCGTTTCCGAGCGTAAGCACCCGCTGTCGCCCCTCTGCTCCTCTCGCCGTCGGCCGTTCCTCCGGCGGGGCCGCAAAGAAGCTCAGCCACGATAGCCCCTCAAGCTCAGCGTCCCCAAGCAACTCCGGAACGAAGTGCATGACGAGTTCATCAGTCGGCCCCACCGTCGTCCGCCAACCATGTGGCTCCCATGCCGCACTCAGCCATGCATCCCCGGCCTCGACCACCCGCACTAGACCCTCGAAGTGGCGCTCCTGCTGTCCACTCAGCAGAATCCCCGCCTCGAAGGTGTGGTGCATGTCGCTGTCGAGCGGCGTGGGTTCGGGGGCGTGAGCAATCCACCCTTCAATGGGGTGCTCTGCGTTCACATCGTTGAGCACCGTGACCTTGGCGCGCGTATCGCTCAAGCGCGCGCCTGCCCCAATCTGCCCGTGTGTGCTCCTCACAAGCGTATTGTACAGAACCCCAGTCCAGGTGTCCAGTGACGTCAGACCCTGTCTCTGATAGCCTAGACATGTCAACGGCGGGCCCTTCGATTGGAGTGCAGGCCGGCACGAGCATGCTTAGGGATGCTGAGGGAGGTGATCCACAGGAACCGACAAGAGCAGTCTCGAGTGACCACCAATCCGTATTCAGTCTAGGAAGGAGGGTGTGATGCGAAAGAGAGGATTCACGCTGATTGAGCTACTGGTAGTCATCGCGATCATCGGGATCTTGGCTGCCATGGTCTTCCCTGTGTTCGCGCGGGCGCGTGAGTCGGCACGCAAGGCCGTCTGCCTGTCCAACGTCAAGAACCTGGGCCTGGCAATCCAGATGTACCTGAGCGATTACGGCGCTTTCCCACCCAAGGAGCACCGCCAGGAGATTGCCGACTTCTATGGTGACGGCCACGTGACTCTGGACATAACCGCAGAGGACTTCGCGACTTTGACCAACCCGTACCTGCAATGGCCTGTCGTTCTGGATGAGTACACGAGGAACCGCGATGTCTGGCGCTGCCCCAGCGCCAGGATCAACAGCAGCTTCGTCGTCCTGAACCATTTGGCCCACGGCTATGGCGACTGGTGGGAGTGGAAGCTGGTGGCTGACGACCAAGGCTACACCAGCTTCGCTTGGAACTGGCGGCCGTTTCCGCCCGGATGGGGCGGCACGGTCACAGACAGCTTCACCCAGGGCCCTGTGAGCCACTATGATGCCGGGGATAAGGCCCAGGGCGCCTTCGAGCAGAACTACAACGGCCTCATGGGCAACTTCGGTATGAAGGAGAACGAGATCCCAGACCCGGTCAGGTGGCTGGTAATGGTCGAGACCGGCCTATCGAATGTCATCTGGGACATCTGCCAGACAGCCTACCCTGAGATCTGCCAGTGGCAGTGCACGACGTGCGACTGGTGGTCCGTCCCCGACCCTAGCTGGTACAACTACGACTGCTGCCTGGCGTACTGTCCACACATTGTGGACTGCCGCGCAGATGAGGTCGGCTTTGCGAACGATCCGAACGTGCGCAAGTCGTCTGCACGCCACCTGGGAGGCGTCTGCCTGGGCTTCGCCGACGGACATGCAGCGTGGTGGAACAGCGAAGCCATCCTCGCGGGTGCGCAGGACCACCCCTGGCGCCAGGCCGCATTGGCTGGCTACGGCATCGATGTACCGCCCCCGAAGAGCGACCAGGAAGCAGACATTCTCGGGCTCAAGAGGTGCATGATGCCACCCGTGGACCTGCACTAGGGTGCATTTGCCTGTCTGTGCTGCAGCGGCGGCATTGCGCACCGTATAGCAGGGATGAGTCGGGCTGGGCGAGAGTTCGCCAAGGTGGGCCTCGCCCAGCCCTCTCTGCACTAACTCCGCAGAGGATTGCGGCAACAAGCTGCACCGGCCGGGACAAGCCCAGGGCCTGCGTCGCTCGCCCTGCCCTCTCCGGCTCTGCTCCGGCGACACATGTCTGGCGGCCGTTCTCAGCACTGAGACACGCAACCCAGGGAGTAGGCACAGAGGATGATCTTCACCGAGCATCCAGTTCTAGCACTACTTGCTTGCTGTGCAACGCTGGCGATCGTGGCGCTGTCGGCCAGGGCGCCCGAAAGC
>JALGTG010000162.1 GCA_029821495.1 Candidatus Hebobacteria bacterium | reverse complement strand
GCCGAGGAGTACGACCAGGCGCGGGAGTATGTGCTGGGGGTGGCGCGGGAGATCGGGGTGGATTTCGAGGGGTCGGTCCTCCCCTACTCTGGCTGAGCGTGGGTCGGGGGGGGGGCGACGGCGAGGTGAGGGGGAGAAGGGGGAGGGATCGGCCGGACAGCATCGCCCCGAGGACGGGGCTCCCACAGGCTCCCAGGCCGCGCACGCAGGTTGGGAACCTGCCCCACCCGGAGAAGGCTAGCGGCGGGGCAGGAGACACGCTCCTGCCCTACGCGTCGGAGTCGCCCGCTTCCGGGGCCTCGATCTCTCTGGTCTGGGTGTCCACCGGTTCGAGCCTGGGGAGTTCGTCGCCGCCGACGACGCCAAGCTCCTGGAACCGCCGCGCGGATGGCAGCACTCGGCTCTCCATGGAGCCCACGGCCTGGTTGAATGCCCCGGTGGCCCTCTTCAAGTTGGTGCCCACGGCCGCGAGGTGCTCCAGAAAGGTCTGGAGCCTATCGTATAGCTCTCGGCCCAGGTCGCTCACCTGCTGAGCGTTCTCCGCGGCCTTCTCCTGGCGCCAGCCGTAGGCGACGGCGCGGAGGAGCGCGACGAGTGTGGTCGGACTGGCGAGGACGACTCCCTCCTGCATGGCCTGCTCGATAAGAGTGTTGTCGACCGCGCAGGCGGCGTGGAGGAACGACTCACCGGGCACGAACATGACCACGAATTCCGGGGTGGGCTCGAACTGCTGCCAGTACGACTTGGCGGAGAGAGCCCTGATGTGATCGCGCATCTGGCGGCAGTGCTCAGTAAGGAAAGCGGCGCGCTGTTCTTCGTCAGGGGCTTCCAGCGCGTTCAGGTATGCGTCGAGAGACACCTTGGAGTCGACCACGACGTGGCGGCCGGCGGGCAGGCGAACGATCATGTCCGGGCGGAGGCGCCCGTCGTCGGTGTCGGTCGAGACCTGCTCGGAGTAGTCCACGTGCTCGGTCATGCCGGCGAGTTCCACTGCTCGGCGGAGCGTTAGCTCGCCCCAGCGGCCGCGAACCTCGGGCCGACGGAGAGCGTTGACAAGGTTGCCGGTTTCGCGCTGGAGCTGCTGTTCGCTGGCGAGGAGGCTCTTCAACTGCTCTTCCAGGCTGCCGTAGGCGCGCTCGCGAGCGGTCTCGATTTGGCGGATGTGTTCTTCGTAGCGCTGGAGCGCGTCGCGCAGTGGTTCGAGGGTCTGCTTGGCAGAATCGACAAAGGCCTGGGCGTTGTTGCGGAGCGCGTCGGAGGAGAGGGCCTTGAAGGTGTCGCCGAGCTTGGTGGTTGCCTCGTCCACAAGTGACTTCTGGGCGTCGAGGTGCTTCTCGACCTCGGTCAGGCGTATTTCGGCGGCGACGCGGGCCTCGCGCTCCTGCTGGAGGTGGCGGAAGAGGCGGGAGTTGGCGAAGAGGTAGCCGATGGCGACTCCGACGGCGAGGCCGATGATGAGCATGATTGCTTCGAGCATTGCCGCCTCCCGACAGCCGAGATGCGGAGATTCTAGCGCAGAATGGGCGGTCGGGCAACCGCGGGCACGCCGTCATTCCGGCGGGGAGGGCGGCGGTGGCGCTGCAGCGCGGAGCGGGGATCACCTCGCGCCGCGGCGGGGGGCGGAGCGGATGAAGTCCAGCGCTTCTTGGCGGGTCGGCTGTGCTGTGGTTCCGCCCGGGGCGCTGGCGGAAAGCGCGCCACAGGCATTGCCGAGGTCGAGAGAGCCGGCGAGGTCCATGCCCGCGAGATGGCCGTGGAGGAAGCCGGCGTTGAAGGAGTCGCCGGCGCCGGTGGTGTCTACCACGTCAATGGCGAAGGCGTCGCGGCGGACTACTTCGCTCCCGCGGCGGGCGACGGCGCCGTCGGGTCCGAGCTTGACGGCCACGATGGGAACGCGCTCGGACAGCCTGGCGAGCGCGTCTTCAACAGCGGCCTTCCCGGACAGGTGCGCAGCCTCGGCCTCGTTGGGGAGGAAGATGTCGAGGTGGGGCCAGACGGCTTCGAGGTCGCCATTGGTCTCGCCCTCGTGGGGCCAGCCGGTGTCGAGGGAGGTGGTGAGGCCCATCTCCCTGGCGCGGGCGAAGATGCGGGCAACGTCGGGGCGGAGGTTTCGCTGAAGGTAGAAGGAGCTGATGTGAAGATGCTGGCGAGTCTGTAGGATCGAGAAATCGACGTCCGAGAGCCGCATCTCCTGGATGGAGCCCAGGTGGGTGACCATCGCGCGCTCGCTGCCGAGGGCGATCGAGATGGTGAGGCCGGTGGCGAGGGAGTCGTCCACCGCGATGGCGTCGGTGACAACGCCCTTGGCGCGGAGGAAGTCGAGGGCGCGGCGGCCGAAGTTGTCGCCGCCGACCTTGCTGAGGAAGAGAACGTCGTCGCCGATGCGCGCCGCCTGACAGGCCATGATCGCGGAGGAGGAGCCGAGGGTCAGCTCCATGCCGCCGACGATGATCTCCTCGCCGGGGCGCGGGAGGCGAGGCGCGCCGGTGACGATCAGGTCGAGGTTGAGTTCACCGATGACGGCGATGGCGGCCATGGGAGCGCATCCTGCCTCTCAGATGTCGAGGTATTGCACTGCCTCCGACAACGACTGCAGGATCGGCGTCCTGCCCGGGAACTCGAGGTCGCGGCTGTAGTCGTTGGGGACGGCGAGGACGGTGATGCCTGCGGAGGTGGCGGACTGGACGCCGGGCGGGGTATCTTCGAGGGCGAGGCAGTCGGCGGGGGCGACGCCGAGGCGCTCGGCGGCCAGGAGGTAGATGTCGGGGGCAGGCTTGTTGTTGGCGATGTCGTCGCCGGTGACGATGGCGTCGAAGTAGTGCTGCGGATCTCCCTTGCCGGGATTCTCGTCGAAGACCCGTCGAAGGATGATCTCGACTTGCTCGCCGTTGGCCGAAGAGACGACCGCCTGCTTAAGGCCGCGTCGGGGGACCTCCTCGCTGAGTTCCCAGAAGCCCGGGAAGACGCGGAGCGGCTCGGTCTGGACGAGCTGGAGGTAGACGGCTCCGCGCTGCGCGACCATCTGATCGAGGGGGGCGTCGAGGTGGTATTCCTTCTTCAGGTCGCGGAGGTTGTCTTCTTCCGTGTAGCCGAGGAGCTGTGGCATCATGGATTCGGGCATGTCGATGCCGAACTCGCGCATGTAGGCCTGAAACGCCTTGAAGTGGATGGGCTCGGTGTCAACGATTAGGCCATCCATGTCGAAGAGAACTGCTCGGATCATTGCTGCTTCGTCTCCCGCGGGTAGATGGTGACGTCCTGGACGACGCGATGGATGACGCCGCCCGCGCTGGGCGCGTCCGGTCTGAGCCCGTGCTCGAGCGAGGCGAAGAGGCCGAGGAGCTGGCCGACCACTGTGGCGACCGGCGGCAGAGCATGGCCGGGGAGGTTGAGGGCCCCGTCGGGGTCGAAGGCGACAGTATGGTCGGCGAGGTCGGTGAGGCCGTCGCTTCGGTCGGCGACGATGAGGTGGGCGAGGCCGATGCCCTGCTCTCGATTGCTGCGGACGAGGTCGAGCTCGTAGCGACGGACATGGGGGTCGCTGGACAAGAAGCAGACGACCAGAGTGTTGTCGTGGATGGCCGCGCGAGGGCCGTGGCGGATTCCCAGGAAGGTGTCGCAGAGGCAGATTATGTTGCCGTCGGTGAGCTCCTGGAGCTTGAGGTGGGATTCGACCGCGGCGCCGTGGAGCGCGCCGGAGCCGAGGAAGCACGCGCGCTGAGGGCGCTGCTTGGCGAGAGACTCGGCGACATCCGGAGCGGCCGCGAGGACAGTTTCCGCGGCCGATGCCATGCGATCAACGAGCCGGGAGAAGTCGGAGAGTCGGTCCAGGTAGGCAAGGCCGAGGCCGGCGATGACCATGGAGGTGAAGGAGCTGGTCATGGCGAGGCCGCGGTCGTTGGTGCGGGGGTGCAGGACGAGCACCTGGGCCCTGTCGCCGAGCTTTGCGGCGCGGCGGGCAAGCTCGCCCTGCTCATTGCATGTAATGACCAAGTGGCGGGAGCGCGGTCGCTCGGCGAGGACGGCGTCCATGGCGGCGACGCTCTCGGGGCTGTTGCCGGAGCGAGCGAAGGAGACCATGAGGGCCGGACGATCTACGGGGAAAGCGTGCTGGGGGTGGGTCACGATATCGGTGGTGGGGCAGGCGATGGCGCGCGTTCCGAGGGCCGCGGCGATGCTGCCCTGGAGGCATCGGCCGACGAAGTCCGAAGTGCCAGCGCCCGAGAAGATGATCTCGGACGGGCCGCCGGGCAGGCCGATCCGGGCGAGCAACTCGCGGATGGCCGGGGCCGCCTCGGTGAAGCGACGGGCGGTGTCGCGCCACATCTCGGGCTGCTGTGCGATTTCGGCGGGGGTGGCCGCCACACCGAGCGCCCGCTTTTGGCCATCTGGCAGGGAGAGCAGATGCTGAAGGGGGTTCATGTGCTGGTCTCCTGGCACGCGCGCCCGACGATGTCGGCACCCGTGGGGGTACGCTTCGGGTGGGCCGTGCCAGCTTCCTGCCGGGAGGACTATGCGCGCATCTGTCGCCTCCTCGAACATAGGCAACACCATCGGAGAGTGATCGGCTGTATTGGGTTAGGCCCTGGGCTATACTGCCCTGGCACTGGCAACCTCCGATGGGTGCCGTGCGCAACAACACTCTACCGAAGGTGCCGGTGCCTTTCCTCGTCTCCCAGCCCTCTGGCACCACTCCCGCCGCTTGCTCCCCTGGGGCCAGCCCTCGGGCCAGCCTACCTGTTACCGATGTACGGTAACTCAAGGCTTCTGGCGTAGGCGATCCTTGACAGCCTGGCTGCTACTCGCTATCATGCAGAGAGGCGGTGGCAGAGCCGCCGGCGAAACCTGTGCTGTAGCTGTGATGACGCCCGTTAGCCCCCTGCGGGTCGCATCCGGTACCGTGTCTGGTGCTGTCCAGGCCGGAGAAGTCTTGTGGAGGGTCTGGCTATATGGCCGACCTGCAGAGCCGGGCTGCAGTTGTGGACGTTGAAGCTACTATTTCCCGCCTCCGGGGGGTGATATCCACTCGTGTAGCGACTGGCAACACGGGGGAGATCACGGAGATACACGTCGTCGCCGACGAGACCCGACACCCGAAGCAACTGAGCCGAGACATCGAGTCTGCGTTGTTCTCCGAGCTCGGCCTGCGCATTGACCATCGGAAGATAAGCATCGCACAGGTCAGGGGAGCGGGAGAGACGGCGGCAGATGTTCGCCTCAAGTTCCTTAGCATCGACTACTCCCTGGATCGGAGCACGTCGCGGGCGCGAGTATCGGTGGGCCGTGGTGAGGAGAGTTTCACGGGAGCGGCGTCGACACCGCCAGGGGCCCGACTGCAGCAGGAGGAACTGGTGGCACGGGCCACATTGGAGGCGGTCCGAGAGTACCTGCGCTCCACGAGCGCTGACCGTGGTGCGATAGGGCTGGAGTTGCTGGACTTCGCGGAATCTCAGCACAACGGTAGCGGTTTCTACGTAGTCACCGTGCGTGTGATGGCGGAAAGGGAGGCGCAGGACCTTATAGGATCGGCCTTCATTCGTGACGACCCATGGCGGGCGGCCGCATCTGCCACGCTGGATGCAGTGAACCGGCGGGTGGCAGTGTGGGGCTCGTAGCGGGGCCTCTACCGAGGGCCGTTTCCCGGACAGCAGAATAGAGAGCGTAGGCGAGCCGGGGCCGCGAGAACAAGAGTAGATAGGCGCCGAGCGGAGCGGTTATCCTGTCTGCCGTTTAGCGGACAGCGGGCAGAGACCTAGAGCTCCGGGAGGTGTTCTCGTGGGCAAATGGACTTCGGCGCTCCTAGCGCTGCTTTCGCTGATTCTGGCTGGTGGCGCTAGGCTAGCTTGGCCGTAAGGCCAACTTCGTAGGTAGAGCCGTATGCGGACGGCCCCGGCTCGCATTTGACTGGCAGGCAGCACGAGTCGTCGCAGCACAGAGACGCATAGGTCATAGCAGCGGTCAAAGCAATGGGGAAGCCGTCAAAGCTATACACGGCCTACATGCTCACAGTGGGGGGGGTAGTGGGGTGGGCGGTGCTGGTATGGCTAAGCGTGGTGGGGCCGGTGTATGTGAGCTGGGAGGCGGGGTTTTTTTTGGCCTTGACGGTGCTGGTGGGGATGTATCCGGTGACCTTGCCGCGGGGGGCGACGACGACGGTGGGGTTTGCGGTAGACTATGCGTGTCTATTGATATTCGGGCCGGCGGTGGTGGGCTGGATAGGGGTGATGAGCTTCTGGGTGTTGCTGCGGCGTAGCTCGTGGCTGCGGAGGCTGTTCAATCAGGGGCAGCTGGTATTGTCATTTGCGGGGGCGGGGTGGGTGTATAAGGCTTTGGGGGGGAGCTATGTAGAGGCTGGGGGTCCGGTGGTATTCCGAGGGATGGGGATGGCCTTGGTGGGCAGTGGGGTGGCCTACTTCTGCATCTCCAGTCTGCTGATAGCGGTGGCGATGGCTTTGTGGGAGAGGCGGCGGGTGTGGGAGATATGGGCGTTGAGTTTCCGGTGGGCGGCGCCGCGGTTTCTGGCTTTGGCGCCGTTTGGGCTGTTGATGGCGATGGTGTATCAGACGACTGGGTTGGGGATATGGGCGGTGGGGTTGTTTCTGGTGCCGCTGGTGGGAGCGCGGTTTGCCTTTCAGGGGGCGATGGAGATGCTGGAGCTGCACCGAGAGACGGTGCATGCGCTCTCCAATGCGCTGGAGGCATACGATCCCTACACCCGCAATCATTCCGAGCTGGTGACCCGATATGCGCTGGCTTTGGGCCGGGAGCTGGAGCTGTCGGCGCCGCGGATGGAGGTGTTGGAGTGGGCTTGTCGGCTGCACGACATAGGCAAGTGCCGCCAGGACTGGGAGTCGATCATCAGGAAGCCGGGGAAGCCGAGCGATCGGGAGTGGGAGGTGATCCAGCAGCATCCGGTGGAAGGGAGCCGGCTGGCGGAGAAGATGGAGTTTCTGCCGCACACCGCCGGGGAGGTGGCGCGCATTGTGCGAGCCCACCACGAGCGGCTGGACGGCAGCGGATATCCGGACCGCAAGTGTGGGGAGCAGATACCCCTGGAGGCGAGGATACTGGGGGTGGCGGATGCCTTCGAGGCGATGACGGCACGGCGGGCCTATCACCGCAGCCGGGGGCTGGAGGAGGCGATAGGGGAGCTGCGGCGGTGTGCTGGGGAGCAGTTTGACGTGGGAGTGGTGGCGGCGCTGGTGGCGCTGTGGGAGCGTGGGGAGCTGGAGGTGGAGGCTTCGCTGGAGCAGATGCCCGGAGTGCAGGCGGTGCCGGCGACAGGGGGAGGGAGTTAATGGCGAGGGAGCTGATGGGGAGGGAGTTGATGGGGAGCCGGCGATGCTGGCTGCTGGTGTATATTGGGCTGGTGGTATTGGGGGGTGCCGGCGGCTTGGCGTGGGCGGCACAGCAGTGGGGGGCGCTGGACTTGCCGCTGTGGGAGCTGGGCTTCTGCGTGGTGCTGGCTGGGGTGCTGGACCTGATGGTGGTGCCGCTGGCTGGGGGAGGGGGAGTGGCGGCGAGCTTTGCGGTGCTGTTTGCGGGGCTGTTGGTGTTGGGGCCGGGGCCCACAGCCTGGGTGGCGGCGTTGGCGATGGTGTGGTCGGAAGGGGTGGTGAGGCGAAAGCCGGTGCTGCGGGCGAGCTTCAATGTGTCCCACAGCGTGCTCTCTTTGCTGGCCGCGGGGTGGCTATATCAGGCTCTTGGTGGGAGAGTGGGGAAGGTGGAGCTAGGGTGGGGGCATATGGGGGGAATGGCGGCGGTGGTGGGGGCGGCGGCGGCGCTGTGGCTGCTGGAGAGTGGCTGGGTGATGGTGGCGGTGGCGCTGGAGCGGGGGAGACTGCCCCGCTCCGGGAGGCGGCTGTGGCGGCGGGTGCGCGCCTCGGTGGGACCGATGCTGGTATTGGATGGGGCTTTGGCGAGCGTGGGGCTGTTGCTGGCGCTGCTGTATCAGAGCCGCTGGCAGCTGGCTGGGGAGGCTGGCTGGTCGGCGGCGGAAGGGGTGTTCCTGGGGGCGATGGTGCTGATCCCCTGCGGGCTGCTCTATTACGCCTACCGGCTGCAGGGGCATCTCCAGGAGGTATACACCCAGAGCCTGCGCACTTTGGGTGAGCTGCTGGAAGCAAACGTGGAAGGCAGCCAGCCCGGCCATGGAGCACGGGTGGGAAGGCTCGCCAGTGCGCTGGCACAGCAACTCGACCTGCCGCTGGCGGAAGTGAATCAGATTCGCTATGCCGGCTATCTGCACGACATCGGCAAGGTGGGAGTGCCTTCCGAGCTTCTCAACCGCAGCCGAGACCAGTTCGACCAGCAGCCCGAAGCCCTGCGCATGCACCCCTCCATCGGTGCCGCCATACTCTCCCCCGTGCACTTCCTGGGCCCCGCCGCCAGAGTAGTGCGAGCCCACCACGAGCGCTGGGACGGCTTGGGCTATCCGGAAGGCCGCCGCCAGCGCCAGATCCCCCTGGGAGCCAGACTGCTCGCCCTCGCCAA
>JALGTG010000161.1 GCA_029821495.1 Candidatus Hebobacteria bacterium | reverse complement strand
CCCCTGCTTCGCCCACTAACTGACTCTCGCCCCTCGCCTGCTTCTCCTGCGGCGGCCGATGCTTCACTCGTTTGCTGTCTAGCTGCCAGTGGTGGCACCGCCCCGCGCTGGCCGCCGCCGGATTGGGAGGCCGAGGCACAGATGATCTAGGACATGGTATCCAAAGCAGTAGGCTGAAGGGAGGTCCCAGACCTCGTGTTCGACAGATCCGCTCAACGCGCCAAGACACCCGGCTGTGTTTGCCGCCGGGCACGTAGTGAGCAGCGGCGAGTGCCGGTGTTTCCAGCCCGGCCCCTGCTTGCGCTTTCTCTGAGTGCTGTGCTTCTTGCGACGCTCTTCGGATGCTCTGCCTCCGGCGGAAGCTCGGGGCCGGTAACGCTCGCAAGTGATAACTGGACAATCCAGATTGACCCTGAGTCGCTAGAGGTGACAGCTCAGCCATCAGGCAAGGGGGACGTCCAGATCGCCGCTCCGCAGGAAGACCTCGGCCCGGTGAAGAGCCTGAGGCAGAGCGATCACGAAGCGAGCTGGGAGTTAGAGCGACACAACCTACGAGTGTCGTTTCGAGTCGACGGGGATGTCCTACACGCCCACTTCCTCGCCACCCAAGCCGGTGCGTTCACCTGGCCTGTCACTGCCGGTGGTGCGCCCGTGCGAGCGTATATGCTGCCCCTGTTCGAGGGCAGCTATGTGCCCGCGGATGACGCCGAGTGGGTGGAGTTCCTCGGGTGGCAGAGTCCGGGCAATACCACCGAGACTCTATCGATGCCGTTCTGGGGACTTGACTGCGGAGATTACACGCTTGCCTACATCGTGACGAACCAATTCAACAACGAGCTGGTGTTCGAGGATCGCGGGGGCAAGCTGGCCATACGGTTGACTCACGAGTTCATGCCGAGCTGGGAGAGGAAGGAGTACGGGCTGGTCATTCGCTTGGGCGAAGCCTCCCCGATAGAGCCTGCCAGGCAGTATCGAGAGTGGTTGATGGAACAGGGGCAGTTCGTGAGTCTGGCGGACAAGATGGAGCAGACTCCTGGCGTCGAGAAGCTGCTCGGCGCCCCGCACATCTACCTCTGGGGTGATGGGCTAATCAGCCGCTACGATGTGCTGGACTGGCCGCGCCTTACGAAGATGATCGTCGATCAGGGGGAGTCGTCTCGAGCGTCGGCCGGCAAGCGCATCTGGGACCTAATGGATTCCGAGGCGCGCAAGGAGCTTGCCGAGGCCGCTTCGCTGGAGTACCCCTATCGCTATCTCAAGGACCAGATAGCGCGCGCGCTGTCCGGTGTCCTCGCCCGTCGCGACTTCTATGCGGAGGCCGCCTGGCGAGGCATGCAACTGCCGGCTGAGGCACAGGAGCTACTGCGGCAGGGGACACCGAATCTGAACGAGCCGCAGGTGCTGCGTCTGAACAGCTTGCTGCTCGAAGGAGCGTTTCCGGGCCAGTTCGCCACGAGCAGTCGGTGGGGAAACGGCGTGTCCGTCAAGATGATCGAAAGGTTGGCTGAAGGCGGCTTCGACCGGCTGTGGTTGGGGCTGGCTTCCTGGGAAGGGGCACTTCGGCATCCGCAGGCTGTCAAGAAGGCAAAGGAGCTGGGCTACCTGATTGGGACCTACGACTCCTACCACAGCATCCACCATCCCGATCAGGTGGATAGCTGGAAGACGGCCCAGTTCGGCCTCGAGCCCTACGAGACAGGCGCGATCATCGGCCGGGACGGCAAACCGCTCACCGGGTTCAAGGGCACGGGACGCCTGTTCAGCCCGATCGCCGCATGGCCGTATGTCCAGAAGCGGGTCACGGGCCTCATGGAGACCTTCCCCGATCCCCTCAACTCCTGGTTCATCGACTGCGACGCCTACGGCGAGGTCCACGACGATTACTCTGAGCTTCACCCGGCCACGCAGGAAGACGACATGAATGCGCGGCTGCATCGCATGGCGTGGATTCGGGATGCCTATGGACTTGTGATCGGCAGCGAGGGTGGGGCGGCGTACGCGGCGCCCGTCATTCACTTCGCCCACGGCATGATGACGCCGGTCTTCGGGTGGATGGATCCAGACCTCCGCAAGAACAGGGAATCAGAGTACTTCCTCGGCCGATCCTGGCCGCCGGATGCTCCTCAGGCGCACGTGAAGCAAGTCCCCCTGAAGCCACGGCTCCGCAAGTATTACTACGACCCTAGATTCCGGCTCCCGCTATACCAAGCCGTGTTCCACGACTCGGTTGTGGCAACTCACCATTGGGGCTCTGCAAGTCTGAAGTTCAAGGATCAGGTTGACACGGTTGAGCTGCTGGAGTTGCTCTACAACGTGCCGCCTATGTACCACATGAACCTCGAGGAGTTCGAGAAGCACAGGGCGACGATGAAGGCCCACTACGCCTTCTTCTCCCCACTGCACCGAGAGCTTGGGCTGCTGCCTTTGACGGACTTCGAGTGGGTCACTTCAGACCAGATGGTGCAGCGTACCGTATTCGGAGGGCGCGTGGAGATGGTGGCCAACTTCGCGGAGACGGATTTCGAGTATCGGGAGACCGTCGTTCCTGGGCGGAGCATCCTGGCGAGATGGCTGGAAACAGGAGATACCAGGATCTTCACCCCTGCTCCGCCTCGAGGTTAGATTCGAGGCGGCCCGCCGCCCTTGTTTTGGGTAGGCATGGGACACCTCTAAGCGACCTCTGACTTCGCGTGTGCGTGTCGGGGCCTCGTGGAACGACCCTCACGGTGGCCGAGTGTGCTACAATGTGTCTGGAGTGGGCCGAGCGTCCGCGGCTGCCGAGAGGCGGCTGAGGAAAGTCCGAGCTCCAGAGGGCAGGGCGCTGGGTAACACCCAGGCGGGGCGACCCGACGGAAAGTGGCACAGAAACACACCGCCTACCGGAAGGTGGGCAAGGGTGAAATGGTGCGGTAAGAGCGCACCAGCTGTGTGGAGACACACTGGCTGGCCAAACCCCGCCCGGAGCAAGGCCAAATAGGGGGCGAGTCCTTCGGGACCGGCGTTGGCCCGACGCCGTATCAGTCCCGGGTTGGCCGCATGAGGCTGCGGGCAACTGCAGTCCCAGATAGATGGACGCCCACGACAGAACTCGGCTTATAGGCCCACTCCTCTCTTCTTGGCCAACGTCGCTGATTCTAGGCGGCAAATCGCGTGGGCGCATAACCGTACATACGTGCTTAGGTCCCTAGAATATCGGACTTTGTCCACTGGACTTCTTTGGGCTTCCAAGTGATGGATACGACGCCTGAAATCACCTCAAAGGAGGCGTCGCATCATGCCCGAGAGCAATGCCGATCCCGCCGTCGCAGCACCCGATGCTGAGGCTGAAGATGGCCCGATCACGTTCGCCGAGGCCGTCCCGAAGTTCGTGGAGTACCTGGCATCGTACCGCAGCTACTCGCCCTCTACCGTGGGAGCCTACACGAAAGACCTGCGGACGTTCGAGGAGTTCCTGAGTGGCGGCAACGGTCATATGCCGATGCCCGGAGAGATCACTCGCCACCAGGTGATCCAGTTCGCCGTGAGTCTCTCGGGCAAGGCCCCACTGACGGTGAGGAGGAAGCTGGCCTGCCTGTCCTCCTTCTTCGGGTTCCTGCAGGACATGGGATACGTCCAGGGCAATCCGGCACGTCGGCTGCCGCTGCCCAAGACTGAGCAGCTCGTGCCGGTCACGCTCACCCCAGAGGAGGCGCAGAAGATCCTGGCCGCGGCAGACACTCCCTGGAACCGGTGCCTGGTGATCCTGCTGTTGACTACTGGGATGCGACGCAGCGAGGCGGTCGAGATCGCCCTAGATGACATCGATCTGGAGAACGGACAGCTCCTGGTGCATGGCAAGGGCTCCAAGGAGAGGACCGCGCCGCTGACAGAGGAGGCGGTGGAGGCCACACGGCACTATCTGCAGCACCGCAAGAAGACCAACTGCCATCGGCTGTTCGTGAGTCAGACTGGAGAGGCGATCCAGGGCCGCGTCGTCAACCAGATGCTGGATCGAGTCCTGGAGAAGGCCGAACTGGTTGGCAGAGGCATCACCCCTCACACGCTACGGCACACCTTCGCCACCCATCTCATCCGCAACGGCACCGACATCAGAACGGTTCAGGAGCTGCTGGGCCACTCCGACATCCAGACCACTGCGCGCTACCTGCACTCCGACACTCGGACGAAGCAGGCCGCGGTGGGGAAGCTCCGCGGCCTGCTGGGGTCACTTGCGCAGAACACAGAACCTGCGCACTGAGCGTGGAACGGCACGTATGGGTCCATTGCAGCTGGTCCCGCAGCTGCATGACCGCCACATGGGGTATCGTTTGGGCAAACCAGTGCAACCGCGATCGGAGTCGCCTGTGCTTGTCGATGAGCTGACAGCCTGGGCACATGATGATCTCCTGGCTGCCTACCGGGTCCTATGCCTGGTCCACTATTGGAGGGAGCATGTTGCCGTCCAGTGTGCCCGCGATCAGAGCTCCGCTCTTCAGGCAGTCGCCATGAGATGGGATCCTGCGGCGCGCTATCCCGGACCGGCGATGTGTCACTACGCTGCGCGAAGCAAAGGGGCGTTGCGACAGGTGCTTTCACTCGTGCCGCCCGAAGACGGCTGCGTGATCGTTGCCCCGAACACGGACGCTCACGAATCTCTTCTCGCCCTGCAGCCGATCACACGGCAACCCGACGAGTTCCTGTACGCGTTGGTCGGCGGCGAGGTACCGGAAGCCCTGCAATCCGTGGACCGGATCAGCGTTGTCGACGCCCCATCTGTCGGACTCCGGGAGCCCTGGGACTGGCCAAGCATCCTCGGTGAGCCATCAACTGGACGTCCCATACACTGCGTCATCAAGGACGGCCAGGCCGTAGCAGTCGCTGCAGCCGGATGCCCCACGGCCCTGACCGAAGAAGTACGAGGGGTATGGGTTGCCGAGGCCTGGAGGCGGCAAGGCCTGGGCCGGGCTGTAGTTGCCTCAGCCACTGCTGACATCCTAGCGCGTGGGCGCGCCGCCACCTACGAGACTAGCGCGGACAATCTCGCCAGTCAGCGGCTCGCCGAGTCCGTGGGGTACAGCCGCGTGGGAAGCTGGCTCAGGCTCCAGTACGGCCAGTCTCGAGGGGCAGGTGACGCGTAGTATCCAGAAACGCATCCGTTCGCCAGAGCGCTGCGGCAGGGCGTGTGCGCCGATCGCATGTGGGACGAGAAGGAGCGTTCTGTATACCTCCGAACTGGTCTCGCGGTCGGTCGACAGCCGCAACAGGTGCCACTCCACATCTGCCGAATACAGCCCCCGATGAGTTTTGGGACAGCTCGGACTTCAGATACGTTCGAGACCGATCCGAGGTTCGCGCTGCGGATCATCCCCGGTGTCAGCGAACCTGGAGCTAGTCCGCCGCAGTGGCATGTCTGTGTGCTGGCGCGATCCCTGGCTCCCGACGTCCGGACTCTCACGCCGCGCGTGCGGCTGAAGAACGCGAAGGTTGTTCGCCTCCAGCCGGAATCAGCGCGAGTTCAGGGGAGTGAGTGGACGGCTTTCTTCCTTCACGTGATTGGTGCCGAGGATTCGCAAGAAGGCTCTATCACGGTCGAACTGAGGGAGGCGCCCGGGTATGCCGAGAGCAGCCCTCTTCCGCTGACCTCCTCACCTCCGATTCAGTCATTCGGTGAAGTGCAGGTGCAGTTGGAGTCGGAACGTCCTGCGCCGGGCCCGATCGGTCCTAGGCTACCGCTACGGCCAATGGAAGTCCGCGATGGTGTGCTGCGGTACCCCGACGGCAGAGAGGTGGCGCTTTGGGGTGTCGCCTACTATCCCCAGAGCTTCACCCAGTACTTCAGCCTCGAGAGGCTCGGTGTCGATCGTCAACGTTCCACCGACGAGGACTTCGATGACTTCGTTGAGATGGGCATCGATATTGTCCGCATCCATGTGTTCGACAGCGAGATCTCGGATGGGGATGGCAATCTGATCGAGAATGATCATCTCGATGGGCTCGACTATCTGGTGGCGCAATGCAATCGGAAGGGCATCTACCTGATGCTCACGCCAATCGCGTGGTGGGGCAGTCCGGGGGCCAGGCCGGACAGCTTCTCCAGGAATACGCCCATGCCAGCCATGTCGATGTGGCCGGACATGTGGCCAATCCAGGCCAGATACATACAGCAGCTG
>JALGTG010000020.1 GCA_029821495.1 Candidatus Hebobacteria bacterium | reverse complement strand
CGCCTGGCCGGTCAAGGCGTACGGCCCGGCGGGGGAGTTCCTGGGCCTGGGCGAGATCGTGCCGGAGGGGCAGATGAGACCGAAGGTGGTGCTGGTGGGAGAAGGGAGCAGCGGAAGATGAGGATCGTTCGCGATGTGGGGGCGCGAATCCGCGGTCCGCTCTGCCTGGCGATGGGCGTGTTCGACGGAGTGCACAGGGGGCACCAGGAGGTGATCGGGGCGGCCGTGCGAGGTGCGGCGCGCGCGGGCATTGTGCCGGCCGTGCTCACCTTCGAGCCCCACCCGGATGCAGTGGTGTCCGAGGAGGGAGCGCCCCTTCTGCTGACGACCGCCGAGGAGAAGCTGGCTCTGATAAAGGAGCTGGGGATTCGAGTGGCCGTGGTGGCGAAGTTCGACCGGAGGCTCGCGGACACCCCCGCGGATGAGTTTGTGCGGCGCGTGCTTGCCGAGAGACTGCGGGCGGGATGCCTGGTGGTTGGCGAGGGGTGGCGGTTCGGCGCGGCGGGGAAGGGCGCGCCGCCGCTGCTGCGAGAGATGAGCCGGGAGCTGGGCTTCGGCGTGACGGTAGTGGGACCGGTGATTGTCGGCCGGGCCAAGGTTAGCAGCACGCGCATCCGCGGGCTGGTGGCGCGGGGGCGCGTGTCGGCTGCCGCGAAGATGCTCGGGAGGCACTACCAGGTCGCGGGGAAAGTGGTTGCGGGAGCGGGGCTCGGCCGCGAGTTGGGCTACCCGACGGCGAACCTGGCTCTGCCGTCGGAGAAGCTGATCCCGGGCAATGGCGTGTACGCGTGCCTGGCCGGCCGGCGGCGCCTTCGTCCGGCGGTCGCCTACGTGGGCGAGCGGCCGACGGTGGCGAAGAGGGGTGAGCGAAGCGTGGAGGTTCATCTGCTGTCGCCGGGCGGAAGGGGGGGTAGTCGAGTGGCGCGGGACATGGTGGGCCGGCCGCTGCGGGCCGAATTCGTGGCCCGGCTGAGGGGAGAGAGGAAGTTCCCGTCGGTCGAGGCGCTGCGGAGGCAGATCGGCCGAGACTGTGCACGTGCACGGCGCCTGCTGGCTTCTTTACAGGGCCAGGGCGATGTGATATGATGTCGACCTCGGTGGAGGTGTTATCGGGGGATGAATCCGACTGCGAGGAGTAGTCCGTGCCGCTGGTCAAGGAGAAGAAGGACGACGTCGTATCAGAGAACAAGCTGCATCCGAGCGACACCGGGTCGCCGGAGGTGCAGGTGGCGTTGCTGACGGCGCGGATCACCCAGGTGCAGGAGCATCTGCGCCAGCACAAACGGGACCACCATTCGCGACGGGGCATGTTGATCATGATCGGCCGGCGGCAGCGGCTGCTGGACTACCTGAGCAAGAGCGACATCGAACGCTACCGCAAGCTGGTCGGGAAGCTCGGCCTCCGCGATAAGACGAAGTCGACACGGCGCTCGGCCGCTTAGCGGGCCGCGCGGCCGTGATGTAGTCTCAGAAAACCAGACAAGGGAAGCGGCCAGGACGCGATAGACAACTTGCAGGCTGATCGAGTACCCACCGCGGAGCGGAGCCTGTGCCAATGTGTGCCGAGAGCATGCGTTCGTGAGACACCTCCGGGCCAACGGGCCCGGGGTCTGTCGGCAGACATCGGGGCAGGTGACGCTCTAGACGGGACAGTACCGGGCCGAGCCAGTTGTCTATCGCGGGCGTTTCCCGGATAGGCAGAATGGCAAGTGGCAACCGAACGACGTGAGTTCGACGGCAAGGAATTGTCCGTCGAGGCAGGAACCCTAGCCAAGCAAGCGGATGGCGCTGTTTGTGTTAGGCTGGGAGACACGATAGTCCTCGTGACGGCTACCATGGCGGAGCCGCGCGAGGGCATTGATTTCTTCCCGCTTCTAGTCGACTACGAAGAGAAGATGTACGCGGCCGGGAAGATCCCGGGCGTCCGCTACATCCGCCGGGAGGGCCGCCCGAGCGAGAATGCGACTCTTTCGGCGCGCCGGACCGACCGCGCGATCCGTCCTCTGTTCCCCAAGGGCTTCCGCAACGACATACAGGTGATCGCGACGGTGCTCTCGGCGGATCAAGAGAATTCCCCCGACCTGCTCGCGATGGTGGGCGCCTCCGCGGCGCTCTCCATGTCGCATATTCCTTTCATGGGTCCGATCGGGGCGGTGCGCGTGGGCCGCGTCGGCGAGGATTTCGTCATCAACCCGACCTACTCGGAGCGCGATCAGAGCGATCTGGACCTGATCGTCGCGGCGGCGCCGGACGGGATCGTGATGCTGGAGGGATTGGCCGACCGGCTTCCCGAGGAAGTGATGATGGATGCCATCCGGTTTGCGATGCCGTACGCGCAGGAAGTGATCGAGATGGTGCGGTCGCTCGCGGCGGACTCCGGGAAGCCTAAGATGGAGTTCACCTCGGCGCAGGTAGGGGAGGACGTGCGGGCCGCGGTGGACCGCTTCTCGGATACGATTCGGGAGGCGATCCAGAGCCAGGATAAGCAAGCGCGAGAGGACGCAACAGCGAAGGTGGTCGCGGAGTTGAGCGCGGAGCTTGCGGAGAAGTTCCCCGAGCGCCTGCCGGAGATCAAGGCCGCTCTGGACGCGCAGACCGACCGGGAGCTGCGCCGATTGATCCTGGACGATGGGCGGCGGCCGGACGGGCGGGGGCCGGAGGACATTCGGCCGATATCGTGCGAAGTGGGCCTGCTGCCGCGCACCCATGGATCGGCGCTGTTCACGCGCGGCCAGACACAGGTGATGTCTGTGGTCACGCTGGGTGGTGTGGGCGACGAGCAGTTGATAGACGACATCGGTGTTGTCGAGTCGAAGCGCTACATGCATCACTACAACTTCCCGCCGTACAGCGTGGGCGAGGTGCGCCCGATGCGCGGCGCGAGCAGGCGCGATATCGGGCATGGCTCTCTCGCCGAGAAGTCGCTTCTGCCCGTGCTGCCCGAGGAGGAGGAGTTTCCCTACACCGTCCGCGTAGTGTCGGAGGTGTTGGAGAGCAACGGGTCCAGCTCGATGGCCAGTGTGTGTGGCAGCAGCCTCGCGCTGATGGACGCGGGGGTGCCGCTCGCATGCGCGGCCGCGGGCATCTCCATTGGGATGGTCAGGGACGGGGACCGCTACCAGCTCCTGACCGACATCCAGGGGGTCGAGGACTTCAGCGGGGACATGGACTTCAAGGTCGCCGGCACGCGCGAGGGCGTCACTGCCATGCAGGTGGACATCAAGCAGGCCGGCCTCTCGATGGAGGTCGTCGAGTCCGCGTTCGCGCAAGCGCGACGAGCGCGGGAGCAGGTGTTGGATCGTATGGGGCAGACGATCGAGAAGCCGCGGCCGGAGCTGGCCCCGCACGCGCCGCGAGTCTTCATAGTCGAGATCGCCCCCGATCAGATCGGAGACATCATCGGTCCGGGGGGCAGGACGATCAGGAAGATGGAGGCCGACTTCGAGGTCAAGATCGATATCGAGCAAGATGGGCGCGTGTTCGTCGCCGCTCCGGACCAAGAGGCCGGCAGCCGGGCGCTGAGCTTTATCGAGAGCATCACCAAGGAGCTGCAGGTCGGGGAGGTCTGCACCGGCAAGGTCGTCCGGATCGTCCCGTTCGGGGCCTTCCTCGAGCTGACGCCCGGCAAGGACGGGCTGCTCCATATCTCCCAGATCGCGCTGGAGCGGATCGAGCGGGTGGAGGACGTGCTGAAGATGGGGGACGAGGTCGAGGTGAAGATCATCGAGATCGATCCGCAGGGCAAGGTGCGCCTGAGCCGCAAGGAGCTGCTGCCGGGCGGCGCGGGAGGCGACGGGAGCGATAGGCGCCGCGGTCGCAGCGGCCCCAGTCGCGGCGGCTCCAGTCGCGGCAGCTCCGGTCGCGATGGGCGGAGCCGGCCGAGGAGTTAGCACGGGCACGCCGAGCGTCCCCCTGGTTGGGCCCGTAGCTTTCAGAGAACCGCGTGCGCAGACAACCCTGAGGAAGGGAGCGGGGCCCCACTATGGCCAGTGACGACAACTCCCGCGGCGGCCGGTCGCAGATGACTGTGCTTCCGAACGGCCTCCGGGTGCTGACCGAGCGAATCGGCCACGTGGACTCGGTGTCGCTCGGCGTGTGGATGGCAGTCGGCTCGGGGGATGAGCAGCCGGGCTCCGAAGGGATCACCCACTTCGCCGAGCATATGTTGTTCAAGGGGACCGACACCCGCTCCGCGGCGGAACTCGGCGAGGCGATAGACGACGTCGGCGGCCACGTCAACGGCTTCACGGAGCGCGAATGGGTGTGCTTGTATGCGCGCACCGTCGCCGACCAGATGCAGGAAGGCCTGGAGCTGCTGCTCGATCTACTGGCGCACTCGGTCTGCCCGCCAGAGGAGATCGCCCGCGAGCGGGATGTCGTGCTCCAGGAGATTCGGCATCTGGAGGACATGCCCGAGGGGTGGGTGCACGAACTCCTGCCCGAGACCGCCTGGCCGAGCCACGCGCTCGGCCGGCCGGTGACGGGGACGGCGGAGAGCGTCGGGAGCATCGGGCGTGACTCGCTGCTGGGCCACCTGTCGCGGTTGAGGGCGGCGGGCCGCATCATCGTGACGGCGGCCGGCCGGCTGGAGCACGAGCGGATAGTGGAGGTGGCGGCCGGCGCGGCGGAGGAGCTGAGCCCCGGCGACGCGAGGCCGGAGAGCGGGCATCCCGTCTTTCGGCCGCAGCGGTCGTTGGTGACGCGTCCGGCGAGCCAGGTGCATTTCTGCCTTGGCACACCGGGCTGCGCGCGTGCGGATGATTCTCGGCACGCGCTGGCGGTGCTCGATACGGTACTCGGGGGCGGCAGCAGCTCGCGGCTGTTCCGGGAGATCCGGGAGAAGCGGGGGCTGGCGTACAATATCGGGTCCTACTTGCAGTCCTACCGAGACGCGGGGCTGTTCGTCATCGACGGCAGCACCACGAAGGACAGCTTCCAACTGGTGCTGGACCTGATTCTCCAGGAGGTGGAACGGCTGCGGGGGGAGGGGCCGTCGGAGCACGAGTTGAGGCGGGCGAAGACACAGCTCAGGACGGCGATGGCGCTTGCCGCCGAGAGCACCAGCTTCCGCGGGCAGCACCTCGCCGGCTGCGAGATGTACTGGGGGCGAGTGGTGCCGTTCGAGGAGATCATCGCAGGGGTGGAAGCCGTCACCGCCGAAGACGTGGTGGAGCTGGGCCGCCTGGCCTTCACGGAAGAGCGCCGGGCGCTGGTTGCAGTTGGCCCTTTTGACGAATAGGGGGCGGACCATGGATCCGATTCGGGTGCTGGTTGTTGGGGCGGCCGGTCGTATGGGCCGCGAGGTCGTGCGAGCCGTCCGCGCGCAGAACGACATGCAGATCGTGGGCGCGGTCGATCGAAACGCTGCCGGTCAAGACGCAGTCGGCCTGGCCGGCGGGGAGGGAGAACCCGTCGTCATCGCGGAGTCGCTGGCGGACGCCATTGCGCAGACCTCGCCTGATGTGGTGGTTGATTTCACGGTGCCGGACGCGGTAATGGGCAACGCGCGGACGGCCATCAAGGCGGGGGTCGCGACGGCGGTAGGGGCGACGGGGCTGACCATAGAGAACCTGGAGGAGCTGGGGCGACTCTGCGAGGAGAGGAAGACGCCCGCGCTGATCGCGCCCAACTTCGCCATCGGCGCGGTGCTGATGATGCAGTTCGCGGCAGAGGCGGCGCGGCACTTCGACGCGGCGGAGATCATCGAGCTGCATCACGCGGGCAAGCTCGACGCTCCCTCCGGCACGGCGCTGCGGACGGCGCAGTTGATGGCGAGCGCGCGCGGGAGCAAGTTCGCCGGGTCGGAGTCCGCCAACGGGAGGAGCGCGCGGGGCCAGGCGGAGGGGGCGATCCACGTCCACAGCGTGCGACTGCCGGGGCTTGTGGCCCATCAAGAAGTGATACTCGGGGGGCTCGGGCAAACTCTCACCATTCGCCACGACTCCACCAGCCGCGAGTCGTTTGTGCCGGGCGTGCTGCTGGCGATCCGCAAGGTGCGGGGCCTGCGCGGCTTGGTTGTGGGCTTGGAGAAGATCCTGTAGGCGAGGTCGGGTCGCGGGCCGGATTCCGCGCGGCGCCGGCCGACAATAATCGCGGGCCGCTGTGGGCCCGCGATTAGCTGTTGCTATCCCGCTGTGGTCGGCCTACTTGGGCTCGATCATGAGGCGGATGGCGGTGCGTTCCTCGCCGTCTATGGTTATGTCGGCGAAGGCGGGACGGCAGATGAGATCGACCCCCGAGGGGGCCATGAACCCTCGCGCGATGGCGAGAGCCTTGACGGCCTGGTTGAGGGCCCCCGCCCCAATCGTCTGAAGCTCGGCGGAGCCCTTCTCTCTGATGACTCCTGCCAGCGCGCCGGCGACCGCGTTCGGATTCGACTTCGTCGAGACTCGCAGGACCTCTGCCATGGTCGGAAGCCCTCCTGCAAATGTTGATTCAGTGCAAACTGACTAACTTGGGGTGCCAGGGATTCCCGGTCCCCGCACTCAGGATTCTAGTTCGATCGATTCAACTACCCGCGCGATGGATCGTGCAGTTCCTGTCTCCGGATCGATATCGACGACAACTCCGTTAAGTGTGATCGGTCCTTTCGCAACCTGGAAACGGCTCGGCATGCCTGTGAGAAAGCGGTCGATGACAGGCTCGGGGGTCACGCCGAGGATCGACTCGCGGGGCCCCGACATGCCGACATCCGTAATGTAAGCTGTCCCTCCTGCGAGCGTCCTTTCGTCGGCGGTCTGGACGTGGGTGTGGGTGCCGATGACGGCACTCACCCGGCTGTCCAGATACCGGCCCATGGCAATCTTCTCGCTCGTGGCTTCGGCGTGCACGTCGACCACGATCGTACTGGTCTTTCCACGAAGCGCCTGGATTTCCCTATCGGCACTGCGGAACGGGCAGTCGAGGGGCTCCATGAACACCCGCCCGATCACGCATAGGACGCCTACAGGGCCGCTGTGAGCGGTCATGTAGACATCGGCGCCGCGGCCCGGCGCGCCGGGGGGGAAGTTGGCCGGCCGCAGCACGCGGTGTTCCGTCTCCAGATAGTCGGCCATCTCCCGGTGCCGCCAGATGTGATTTCCGGTGGTCAGGACGTCCACACCGGCATCCAGCAGCTCTTCGGCGGTGGAGGCCGTGAGGCCCAGGCCGCCGGCGGCGTTCTCGGCATTGGCGATCGTGAAGTCGATCTCATGCTGCCGGACAAGTTCGCTCAGGCGACTGCACACAGCGGCCCGCCCCGGCCGACCCACGACATCGCCGAGGAAAAGCACGTTCAAAGCGGGTTACCTTTCTCTTCGGTGCTATTTGGCGTAGTCTACGGCTCGAGTCTCCCTTATGACGGTGACCTTGATCTGGCCCGGGTACTGGAGGTCGGATCCCTCGATCTTGTCTACCACCTCCCTGGCCAGGGCCGTGGCCATCGCGTCGTCCACTTCGTTTGGCTTGACCAGGATGCGCACCTCGCGTCCGGCCTGGATGGCGAAGCAGCGCTCCACGCCATTGCATTCCTGGGCGATCTTCTCCAGCTGGTCGAGCCGCTTGATGTAGCTCTCGAGTGTCTCTCGCCGCGCCCCGGGTCGAGCGGCCGAGATGCTGTCCGCGGCGTAGACGAGGATGGCCTCGATAGACTGGAACGGCACGTCCTCGTGGTGGGCGGCGATGGCGTGCACCACCTCGGCGGTCTCCCGATGGCGCCGCGCCAGGTCCACGCCGATCGCGGTGTGAGTTCCCTCGACCTCGTAATCCACGGCCTTCCCGATGTCGTGGAGGAGGCCGGCGCGGCGTGCAACTGCCTCGTTGGCGCCGATCTCGCCCGCGAGAACGCCGGCGATGTTGGCCACCTCGATGGAATGGCCCAACACGTTCTGGCCGAGGCTGGTGCGGTAGTTCATCTTCCCGAGGAACCGAATCAGCTCCGGGTGGATGCCTGTGACGCCGGTCTCCAAGGCTGCGTGGTCGCCCGCCTGCTGGACGCGCTCGGCCATCAGATCCTGGGCCTTCCTTACTGACTCCTCGATGCGCCCGGGGTGGATCCGCCCGTCGCTGACGAGCGATTCGAGGGCCAGGCGCGCCGTCTCCCGGCGAACTGGGTCAAATGCCGAGATGACCACCGCCTCCGGGGTGTCGTCGATGATAAGGTCCACACCGGTCAACTGCTCGAAGGCGCGAATGTTGCGCCCCTCACGGCCGATGATGCGGCCCTTCATCTCGTCGGAGGGGAGATTCACCGCGGCGACTGTGGTCTCCGTGACCTGGTCAACCGCGCAGCGCTGGATGGCAAGGGAGATGACCTCGCGGGCCTTGCGGTCCGCATCTCGCTTGGTCTCTTCCTCGATCTGCTCGATGAGCACGGCAGCGTCGTGGCGCGCTTCCCTCTCGGCCTCGGCGAGCACCATCTTGCGCGCCTCTTCCGCGCCAAGGCCCGCCAGCGACTCCAGCTCCTGTCGCCACTTCACCTGCTCTTTCGCGGCCAGGTCACTGAGCCGAGACAGCTCGGCGTCCTTCTCCTGAACGACCCGGTCGCGCCTTTCCAGAGCTTCTGTTCGTCGTTCGATGTTCTCCTCTCGCTGGTGGAGCCTGCGCTCCGTTCGCTGCAGCTCCTGGCGTCGCTCGCGGTTCTCGCGCTCGACCTCCTTGCGGAACCGGTGGGCCTCTTCCCGGGCTTCGAGCATCAGCTCCTTGCGGCGCGCTTCCAGCGCCCTCTGTGCCCCCTCCAGCTCCTGCTCCGCGTCTGTGACCTCCCGCATCCGGCGCCAGTATCTTGGCACCAGGAGGAAGTAGTAGCCGGCGAAGAGCAGGATCACTCCGCCGATGAACCCGACAAGCATGAATCTAAGTGATTCAGACAAGCTTAGCTCACTCCCTTCGAACGCGCTCCCCGCCGGCGCTGCAAGTCGGGCCGCCTCGCCTTCCGGACCGCCACCTCATGCGGGCCGTGCTCCGGGCTGGACCGCGGTAGTAGTTTCACTGCCACTTCGCTGCGTCGCGCCGCCCCGGCACGGGCCCGTCGGTGGATCCCCGAGCGCGGTTCCCGGCGCAGCAGATAACCCGCTACAAGTCCTCCTCTTGTTCCGACATCTGTCTCAAGACTGCGTCCACTGTTGCGTGCTCGAATCCTCTGCTTAACAGGAGGCGCTGCAGCCGCGCCCGCGCTTTGGGCTCCGAAGCCCCACCGCGCAGCCGGCTCTGCGCCAGCGCCATCGCATGGCGCAGTTCCATCTCCTCGTCGATTCCCTGGTCCACGACTCGCTGGATGATCTCGTTCGAGACCCCTTTGCGGCGCAGTTCCCAGCGCAGCTTCTGTCGTCCCGTGCCGCCCGAGAACTGCCGGCTGGCCACCCAACTGCGGGCGAAGTCCTCGTCATCGACCAGCTTTGCTTCGGCAAGGCCGGACACCACGGAGTCTATGATATCGGCCGAGAAGCCGGCGCTCCTCAGGCGCTCGCGCAGCTCCGCGGCCGACCGCGGCCGGAGTCCGAGCAGGCGCAGGCACTTCTCCCGCGCCGCCTCCTCTCCGTGCCTCGTCGGCATGCTAGCTTTGCTCCTCCTCATCGCTCTCCGGCTCGGCCGGCGCCTCGTCGGCCAGGCCGGCGCGCACTCTGATCTCGGCCTCGATCTCGTCCGCCAGGTCGGAGTTCTCGTCCAGGAAGCTCCGGGCTCTCTCCCGCCCTTGTCCGATCCGGGTGTCGCCGTAGCTCAGGAATGCCCCGGACTTGGAGATCACCTCCAGCTCGAGGCCCTTGTCGAGTAGGTTGCCGGCTCGGGAGATGCCGTGTCCGTAGATGATGTCGAACTCCGCCTGCCGGAACGGGGGGGCGACGCTGTTCTTGATCACCTTTGCCCGACTCCGGCCGCCGATTATCTCGGTGCCACGCTTCAGCGATTCGACCCGTCGCAGCTCGATTCGCACGGAGGACCAGAACTTGAGCGCGCGGCCGCCGGGGGTCACTTCGGGGTTGCCGAACATGACGCCGATCTTCTCTCGGATCTGGTTCAGGAATATGCCCACCGTGTTCGACTGGCGGATGGAGTGGGCCACCTTCCGCAGGGCCTTGGACATGAGCCGGGCCTGGAGGCCGACGTGGGAGTCGCCCATCTCACCCTCCAGCTCGGCCCGCGGGACGAGCGCGGCGACGGAATCGACGACGAAGATGTCGAGCCCGCCGCTGCGGACGAGGATGTCGGCGATGTCGAGCGCCTGCTCTCCGGTCTGCGGCTGGGAGATGAGCAGCCCGTCGAGGTCCACGCCGACCGCCTGCGCGTAGGCGGGGTCCATACGCTGCTCGGCATCGATGTAGGCGGCCGTACCGCCCGCCTGCTGTGCTTGCGCCAGCACGTGGTAGGCCAGAGTGGTCTTGCCGGAGCCTTCGTTGCCGTAGATCTCGGTGACCAGGCCCCGCGGGATGCCGCCGACGCCGAGCGCAATGTCCAGGCCCAAGGCGCCGGTCGAGATCACCTCCACGGCCAGGCGCTTCGAGGACCCGAGCCGCATGATCGCGCCCTTGCCGTGCTGGCGCTCGATCTGCGTCATCGCGAGATCGATGGCAGTTCCCTTCTCCTCCGTCTTCTTGTCGGGCATCTAAGAATCCCCTTGGTGCAGCAGGACTTGCTGGAGCATCGAGTGAACCGCGCCGGTGCGCGTTAGCTCGCTTCTCATCAGGAGCACCCGGTCAACGTAGGCTTCCCCGAGGTCCGTCTGCGCGTGGTCGGCCATGGCGGCCGCCAGCGCGGGGTTCGGGGCGGGACGGCGTACCCGACCGAGCGTCACGTGCGCCCGGAAAGGGCGCTTCTCTCGCTCGAAGCCGTGGCGCTCGCAGGCGCCCTCGACTCCGGCCGCCAGCTCGCGCAGCTCCTCCGCGCCCCCGGCGATCCCGACCCACACCACGCGGGGCCGGTCGGGGTCGGGGAAGGCGCCAACACCGTGGAAGCGCATTGTGAATGCAGTCGCCCCATTCAGCCCCTCGGCGGTCGACTGCCAGAGGCTGTCGAGGCGCGGGCGCTCGACATCGCCCAAGAACTTAAGCGTGATGTGGAGGTTGTCGGGGTCAACCCACTTGACGTCCGGTCCCGTCGCCCGGAGCTGCTGCTGGGCGGCACGGATGCGGTCTGCCGCGTCCGCCGGTATCTTAACTGCGATGAAGCTTCTGATGAGATCGCTCACTTCGCCACCCCCACCGCCTTGCGGCTTCGCAGCGCGCGGTAGAGCAGATAGAGCGCGGCCTGGGCGGCACGTCCTTTGACCATCTCTCGGTTGCCGCGCAGACGGTGCTCCTCGGCGATTGCATCCCCGAGGCCGGCGATGGCTGTGTAGACCAGACCGACCGGCTTCGCCGCGGTACCCCCGCTGGGGCCCGCGATCCCGGTCGAGGACACGGCGATATCGCTGCCGTACGCCTCCCTCGCTCCCTCCGCCATTGCGCGGGCCGTGTCGGCGCTGACCGCGCCGTGCCGCCGGATCGTTTCCTCGGGGACGTTCAGGAGAGCGGTCTTCGCCTCGTTGCTGTAGGTGACGAGCGATCCCGCGAAGTAGTCCGAGCTGCCGGGCACGTTGGTCAGGCGGTGCCCGATGAGGCCTCCAGTGCACGATTCCGCCGCCGCCAACGTCAGGCGCGCCTCCCGCAGCATCTTCCCCACCACGGCCTCCAGCGTTTCTTCGTCGGCTCCGTAAAGATGATCCCCGAGTCGCCGCCGGATCTCGGCTTCGATTGGAGCGATAAGCTTGTCTGCCGCCGCTCGGTCCGGCGCGCGGGCGGTAATGCGGAGGTGGGCCTCGTACTCCCTTGCGAGAGGCGCGATGGTAGGATTCGTCTGCGCCCGGATGAGGTCCGCGATCTCGGCTTCCGTCTGGGACTCGCCGATGCCGCCGAGACGGAGGACGCGGGACAGGATGATGGCCCGGCCATCCGGCGCGCAAAGCCGCTCCAGATAGGGGAGGACAGTCTGCTCGGCCATCGCCTTCATCTCGGCGGGGACGCCGGGAAGCGCGATGACAGTGTTGGAGCCCGAGGCGAGGATGAACCCAGGGGCCGTGCCCACAGGATTGGGGACCACCTGCGCCCCCTTGGGCACGCGGGCCTGCTTCAGAAGACTATCGAACTGCCTGAGCCCGCGTTGGCGGGCGAACGATCGGATCGTATCTGCGGCCGCCTCGTCCTCGACGAGGTCGGCCCCTGTTACCTGCGCGACGGCCGCCGCCGTAATATCGTCTTCCGTGGGCCCCAGTCCGCCGGTAGCGAGCACGACATCTGCCCGCGCCAGGCTGATTCGCAGGGCGGCAGCCAGTCGTTCGGCGTTGTCCCCGACCGTCGTCTTGTGATAGACGTTGATCCCCAGCTCAGATAGCTTCTCTGCCAAGTAAGCGGCATTGGTATCGAGAATCTCTCCCAGGAGCAGCTCGGTACCGACCGATAGCAGCTCTAGTTGCATCCGCTCCTCCGGCCTTCCTCGGTTGTCCAAGGTCCGGACGGAGCCCACGTTTCAAGCACGTCATTATACACGCTACGGTTCGCGGCTGCAAGGCCGCTCCAGGGCTGCAGGGGGGCAGCAGGCCAGCCCGTCTGGGCCGCGCTCAGGCCTGTGCGGGCCCAGGGGGTGCCGCGGCAGCTCCGTCCTGCATCCCCGACCATCGCCGCTCTCGGTATGCGCCAGGGGTACAGCGATACTGCCTTGAGAAGGCCTTTATCAGGTGGCTGACGTCAGCGAAGCCGTGGTCGCCCGCGATCACGTCCAGGGTGTTGTCCGTGTGGAGAAGGTCGCGAGCCGCGGCCGCAAGGCGAACCCGCATGGAGTAGCCCGCATATCCGAGACCGATGGTGCTGCGGAAGATGCGGTTGAACTGCGACCTGCTCAGCGCGCACGCCCGGGCAGCCTCCTCAGCCGTGATTCGCCGCGTAGGCGACTGCTGCACGAGCCTGAGCGCTGGCACGATGCGGTCAAGGCCTGTAACTCGATGTTGCCTGGCGCGCCTTCCGGCGGGTAGCTCCGAGGGCCCGTCGGAGCGAGCCAACTCACCCAAGATGCGCAGTAAGTCGAGGCGCAGCATGGACTCCCAGAAAGGGGCCTGCCGGAGTATCTCTCTTCTCACATCGTGGCCAAACGCGAGAAGCAGATCGCGCTGCCCGACCTCGGCAGGCCTCCTGTGGTGGCGAAGCGGCTCTGCGAACAGCTCCAAGTGGAGAGGGCCGTCTTCTGCAAGCGCCGCGAGAAGCCGGGGGGAGAAGAGCAGGGAAATGCTGGTCGTGCCCGGTCGCTCGATCTGCCATTCATGCGGTTCCCACAACCCGGACAGCCAGACCTCGCCCTGCTGGCACGAGAAGTCTTCTTCGGCGAAGCGAAGGTGGATTGCCCCGCTCAGGACCATGCTGAGCTCGAAGCCGGGATGGACGTGGCCATCAGGCGCCCACGGGCGATGGCGATCCCAGTCGAAGTAGAAGGCGAGCAGGCCGCTCCCCGCTGGGCCATCCGCGCTGTCCATCTGCGCCAGCCGCTGTTCGATCATGTGATCGACTGGTAGGCTCTGCCGCATGGCGGTCCCCTTCTGAGCCAATCATACACCCCGGCAGTCCAGTTGTACAGCCGGATTCGCGGGCAGTGTGCTATCCTGTAGTAGCATCTTGGGCGAGCCCGACGTCGCGGGCAGAGGGGCCGCGCGCCAGACCTACTTGGCGGCTCCCGTCCCTGGACGGGGGCAGGATGCTCGCGACGGATGCAGAACGGCGCATCTGGCGGGCCGTATTGAGGGCTGCCTTTGGGCAGCCCTGCGAAAGGAGGTGACGGGCGGACCGAGGCGGAGAGCGCTGGCGAAGGGCCGGCGCATTCTAAGTATCACGAAGAGCCGGACACTTACCTTACAGGAGGTGTGTGTACCGTGGGAAAGCGCAGAGGATTCACTCTCATTGAGTTGCTGGTGGTCATAGCGATCATCGGTATCCTGGCAGCGATGGTATTCCCGGTCTTCGCACGGGCGCGCGAGTCCGCGCGCAAGGCGGTGTGTCTGTCGAATGTGAAGAACCTCGCCCTGGCCATCCAGATGTACCTGGCAGATAACAACGACACGCTGCCGCCGAACGAGCGCCGGCAGGACGTCATGGACTACTTCGAGACCTTCCCCGGCGGCGATGACGTATGCAGGGCTGGCACGGAAGGCGAACGGGTGCAGGCATTTTCCAGTTGGGCCAACCCGTATCTGCGCTGGCCGGTGATTCTCGACGAGTACGTCAAGAACCGCGACGTGTGGCGCTGCCCGAGCGCGAAGGTGGAGCAGGGGGCCACGTTCATTCTGCCCGAGGCGGACTGGTTGGGCTACCTGGTCTCACACCAGGGCGAGTGGGGCGGCGGGTATTCCACAGTGGGGCCGTGCACCCGCTCGTGGCCGCCCGGCTGGGGCGGCCAGGTGACCGACTCCATTCTCCAACAGCAGTTGGGAGTGGCGTTTGCTGTCAGCGGCATGGATCAGGACGCCGCCCACAAGGCATTCGTCCAGTCCATCGGTTACGAGAACGGTCACTGGAACATGAAGCTCGTTGAGGTCGAAGATGTTGCCAGGTTTGTGGTGCTCGCCGATGCAGGCGTACTCACAGACTCCATCTCCTCGCCTGCGTTGCTGGCATATCCTGACATCTGCTGTGCGGAGTGCTCGGGCATCGCGTACTACGCCTGGAGTGGGTGGCCGGACCCGAACGGCTGCCCGGACGGCACCTACTGCCCAGAGTGCGTGGCCATTCACGCCAACATCGACTGGGCCAGCGACCCTACCGCGAAGAAGGCCAGCACCCGCCACCTCGGCGGCAGTAACATGGGATTCCTCGACGGCCACGCGGCATGGATGCAGGCCCAGGCGATCATGTCCGCGGCGACCGAAGGCGAGCTCGACGGGATTGGATGGTGGTGTGCACCATACACCTCCTACGAGGGCTACCTCGCCAACTGTGGCACGCCCCCGGCGGGCATGAACTTCTTGTACTGAGAGGGCAGTCCAGATCTCGGCTGAGGCCGGGATAGGCGTGTGATGAAAGCGGCGGGGCGCCCGAATCGGGCGCCCCGCCTCACTTTTCGGCGGCGGCCTCCTTGGGGGTCGGCAAGCGGCCATCGTCTGCCCGTGCTTCCCCTTCCCGGTGTAGCGTTGACTGGGAGGAATATCGCGGCGGGAGTGGAACCCGATCAGTACTAGATTGGTGGGGCCGACAGCAGAGGGTCCCAGGCTCAGTCCGGGACCGCGAACCGGGAGCACTCACTGCTCGACGCCGCGGCCGGTGGAGCGGGAAGGAGGTGACAGACTGGTAGTGGGAGGCAGTTCCCCCCGTGGGTGCGCCACGGTGCCGGAACACTCTTAACGGAGGCGGAGCGTCCGATGAAGATGCAACGACGCAGAGGGTTCACGTTAATTGAGCTGCTGGTGGTGATCGCGATCATCGGCATCCTGGCAGCGATGGTGTTTCCGGTCTTCGCAAGGGCGCGCGAATCGGCGCGCAAGGCGGTGTGTCTCTCCAATGTGAAGAACATCGCCCTGGCCATTCAGATGTACCTGGCGGACAATAACGACACCCTGTATCCGCGGGAGCACCGCCAGGAAGTGCTCGACTGGGTTACCACATCTCCGGGCGGCGACGGCGTCTGTGACCCGGAGGCGGATGATTGGAAGGTGGATGACTACGCTTATCGCGCCAACCCCTATCTGCGCCAGGTGGTGGTTCTCGACGAGTACGTGAAGAACCGTGAGGTGTGGCGGTGCCCCAGCGCGAAAATGGAGTGTGGCGCCACCTTCATCGTGCCGGGCCCGGACTGGTTTGGGTATCTTCGGGCTCACGAAGGCGAGTGGGGCGGCTCGGGCTTCGGGATCTGCATCTGGTCGTGGCCGCCTGGATGGGGCGGCGCGGTCACGGACTCCCTAGTTCAGCAGACGCTCGGCATCGACTTCACTCAGCTTGGCGGGAGCGGCGCCGAGCAGAAGGCCTTCAGGCAGGGCATCGGGCTGAACGGCGCGGCTCTGGGTCTGAAGTTGGTGGAGGTTCAAGATCCGGTCAACTACGTCATCTGCGCCGACGCCGGAGGGCGGGACGACATCAACTCCATCGGCATCCTGGCCTACCCCGACATCTGCTGCGCCGAGTGCGCCGGCTTCAACTACGACTCCTGGAGCTGGCCCATCTACGACGCCGACTGGAACGTCACGTGCCCCGATGGCACCTACTGCCCAGAGTGCGCGGATGCGCACGCCATGGTCGACTGGACTAGAGATCCCGACGCGAAGAGGGCCTCCGCCCGCCACCTCGGCGGGAACAACATGGGATTCCTCGATGGGCACGCTTCCTGGGCGCCCGCTCAGCGGATTATCACCAGGTTCGCGGAGGGAGAACTCGACGGGGTCAACCATTGGTGCCCCTTGTGTGGATCCAGAGCGTTGTACGCGCAGAACTGTGGCGATCCCACTGGGTACGAGTTCCTGTACTAGGGACATCTAGAGATCTCGCCTGAGGCGAGATAGCTGTGTGAAGAGAGGGGCGGAGCGCCGTCGGGCGCTCCGCCCGGCTTTGCCGCAGCCGCCAAGGCCTCTCTGTCGCGCGCGCGAGGCCGAAGAGATGCCGAGACATCGCGCGGGCGAGAGAGGCAAGTTGGGGTCCCGTGTTTACCGCAGTCCGCAGGCCTGCTATACTCTCCGCTTGGAACCACTATGGAAGGAGCGAGCGATGAAGTCAGCGTTGATGGTGTGGGGTGGATGGGATGGACACGAGCCGAAGCAGTGTGTGGATGTGTTCGCGCCGTTTCTGGAATCTCAGGGCTTCGAGGTGCGGATCTCCGACACGCTCGACGCCTATCTCGAAAAGGACTACATGGAGTCGCTGAGCCTCGTCGTGCCGGTGTGGACAATGGGGATGATCGCGCCGGAGCAGGAGAAGGGGCTGCTCAGCGCGATCGCGAGCGGTGTCGGTGTCGCCGGCTGGCACGGCGGCATGGGGGATTCGTTCCGCCTCAACTGCGAGTACCAGTTCATGGTCGGCGGCCAGTGGGTGGTGCACCCCGGCGGAGTGATCGACTACGAGGTGAACATCATCAACCACGAGGACCCGATCACCAAGGGGCTGTCCGACTTCAAGATGCACTCCGAGCAGTACTACATGCACGTGGACCCGGGGAACGAAGTGCTCGCCACCACCACCTTCGGCGGCCAGCATCATCCGTGGATAGACGGCACGGTGATGCCGGTTGTGTGGAAGCGGCGGTACGGCGAGGCGCGGGTCTTCTACACCTCTCTCGGTCACGTGGCGGTCGATTTCAAGGTGCCGGAGGCAAAGGAGATCGTGCAGCGGGGCATGATGTGGGCGGCACGGTGAGCAAGACACCAACTGAATGGGAGAGCAGATGAAGATGGAACCGGCAAAACTGGGCATTGTTGGCTGCGGCAGCATCAGCGGGATTTACTGCAAGAATGTACAGAACTTGGCGGCGCTCGACCTGGTCGCGTGTGCGGATCTGATTCCGGAGCGCGCCAAGGCCAAGGCCGAGGAGTTCAACATCCCGAAGGTCTGCACCACCGAGGAGCTGTTGGCCGATCCGGATATCGAGATCGTGCTCGACCTGACGGTCCCGAAGGCGCACGAGGAGGTGGCGCTTGCGGCCATCGCGGCCGGCAAGAGTGTCTACAACGAGAAGCCGCTGGCCGTCAGCCGGGAGGGCGGCCGGCGAGTCATCGAGGCGGCGAAGGCGAAGAAGGTCCTCGTCGGGTGCGCGCCGGACACCTTCATGGGGGCAGGGATCCAGACCTGCCGCAAGCTGATAGACGACGGGTGGATCGGCGAGCCGGTCGGGGCCACCGCGTTCTTCACTTGCCGCGGCCACGAGCTATGGCACCCGGACCCCGAGTTCTACTACGAGGTCGGCGGCGGGCCCTTGCTGGACATGGGGCCGTACTACACCACCGCGCTGATCGCACTGATGGGCCCCGTGCGCCGGGTGACGGGATCCACCGCGGCGAGCTTCCCGCAGCGGACAATCACCAGTCAGCCCAAGTACGGGAAGGTGGTTGATGTTGAGGTCCCGACCCATACCGTCGGCGTGCTCGACTTCGCTGAAGGGGGCACGGCCGTTATGATGGCTACCTTCGACGTGTGGGCGGCGGAGCTGCCGAGGATTGAGGTCTATGGAACGCTGGGCACGCTGAGCGTGCCGGACCCGAATGGGTTCGGCGGGCCGGTCCGGGTCTGGCTGAAGGGCGCGTGGAAGGAGGTCCCGCTCACCCACGGCTATCCGGAGAACGGCCGAGGACTGGGTGTGGCCGACATGGCGTACGCGCTGCGATCCGGGCGTGCCCATCGCGCGAACGGCGACATGGCCTACCACGTGCTCGACGTGATGGAGGCAATCGAGGACGCCGGCCGCGAAGGGAAGCACATCGAGATCGCGAGCACCTGCGAGAAGCCGGCGCCCCTGCCGATGGACCTCCTTCCGGGAACGCTGGACG
Source organism: Candidatus Hebobacteria bacterium (assembly GCA_029821495.1). Classification (GTDB taxonomy): domain Bacteria; phylum Armatimonadota; class Hebobacteria; order Hebobacterales; family Hebobacteraceae; genus JALGTG01. Next base: position 3,545 of record JALGTG010000020.1, on the reverse strand, counting down.
AGTAGGGCACGGCCATCCGAGTGCCGTCCGGAAAGACTCTCCGCCCGCCGATTGATCGGCGGGCGGATTCCTTTGCGGGGCGCGCCGGACGCTTGCGCGGGACAGGCACAAAGACCGCCGAAGATGCCTCTCGGAGTCGGGGGTCGAGTGTGGAATGAGTCTATCAGAGCATGATGGCCGTGGGCCAAGTGACGCCCAGCGGCCTTCGCCTCCAGTGACAGAAGAATAGGGACGAAAGGCGGTCTCTGAGGGCCCGGAGGCAGTTCCTCCGGGCCCTTGCGCGTGACGTCCCAGACGCAGTCTGACGAGGAAAGCTCATGCGTAGATGGCTCCGAGATTGGCTCCGAGGTTTGGGTGGCGGGGGAGGAACGCGGATGCGCCAGCCGCGCAGGCGTCCCTGTCGCGTTTGGCCGCCGGCGCGGGCGCGGAGGCTCAGGCCGAGCGCGGCCGGGATCACCTTGATCGAGGTAGTGGCCGCCACCGCCATCATTGGCATAGGACTGGTGGGGGTAGGCTCCATCGTCACATATGCCGTGATCTCCCACAGAAAGGCAGTAGAGCACACCATCGCGTCGGCGCGGGCGACCCAGGAGCTGGAGCGGGTGAGGGAGGCCGGCTATCTCGGGGCGGTGGTTGACGAGTCGCTCTTCCCTGCCGATAGCTACGAGACGATCAGTCCGAGTCAGGTGTCGTTCGCCGCGGATGAGCTGGACGGCGGTTTCGGCTACGTGACAATCACCGACGACGCAGAGGCGCAGTACATCAATCCCGGCACGGGACAGCCCTATGGGAACATGAAGCACGTGGTGGTGCATCTCTTCTGGGATCGACCCGGCGACAAGACCATGTCTTACAGCATAGCAACTCTGATCTCAAACCGGCCGTGAGGACGGAGCAATGAACCGCGCAGGATGTCGCTCACCGATAGGCAGGCGCGCAGGCGTTACGCTGGCGGAGCTCCTGGTGGCCGTCGGCTTGATGAGCATTCTCGCCTATACCAGCTCGATGATCTACTTCTCGACGCTCCACGTCTACAACGACCATGTCTGGCGCCTTACCCCCTACGACGAGGCCACCGCGGCGGTCACCCGTGTTTCGGAGGCGCTGCGCGAGGCGTTGCTAATCGATGCGCACAGCGATCAGGCCATCGTGGTCACCCTCCCGGCGAAGGACGCGAACGGCGATTACCTGCTCACATCCGGCGAAGATGGGTACGCGCTGACTCACGGAGACCGCATAGCCTTCTATCTCTCCGATGACACGGGGGCGCTCGACGCTGAGGGCAATTGCCTCTGGAAGGCCATCATGGCCCAGGGCGAATCGACCTTCACCCCCCGCATCAAGGTGGCCGACGACATCCACCCAGAGCTGAATCCGGTTGATCCGGATACGGGGGAGCCGCAGCCGATGTTCAAGTACTGGCCGGACGATGTGCGCCTGTGGGGCGTCGGGCTGTACATGACATCCATCAGCGTCGTGAGAGGCGAAGCGATGACACAGACGGCCGGCTCTGAGGTCTACCTGCGGAACCTTTGAGTTCCCCGTCGTGGAGGAATAGCGATGGCCATGCCAACCAGGCACGATGTGTACCCCGGGGCAAAGACGGGCCAGGACGGGTTCGCGCTGCTCACGGCCATGGTCTTCCTGGTGCTGGTGCTCGTGCTGGGCGGCGCAATGGTGCAGCATGCCATCCACGAGCTGGGGATTGCCAGCCGGGCCAAGAAGGAAACCAGGGCCTTCAACCTGGCTGAGGCGGGAATCGACTACGCGGCATGGCAGTTGTACAACAACCCGACGACCACGCTGCCGGCCACCTGGAGCCGCGGCGACCTGGATGGTGGCCCGTTCGCGGTCGAGGCGACCTACTACCCGGGCACCACCGATACCATCGTGCTGACCTCCACCGGGAACTCCCAGGGATGGATCTCGCAGGTGAAGGTGGTGGGTGCATTTCTCAGCACCGGGGGAGGGGGACAGAACGCGGTGTTCGACTGTGCACTCTTCTCGGACGCCGATCTCGCTCTCAGTGGAAACTTCGATGTTGGCGGCGACGTGCACGCCAACGCGAACGCCACGGTGAAGGGAAACCCGAGCGTAGAGGGCGATCTGTCCGCCTGTGGGTCTGTGGAGATCAAGGGGAATCCCGACATCCAGGGCGACGTGATCCCCGGAGCAAACAGAGTACCGATGCCAACCGTAGACTTGTGCTACTACAGAGGCATCGCCACCGAGGTCTACACGGGCGGCCACACCTTCAGCGGCAACACCAGCCTCGACGGGGTCGTGTTCGTGGAGGGCGATGCGCACATCAACGCCAACTTCAGCGGCGAGGGTGTGATCGTGGTCGACGGTGATGTCCACATCAACGGCAACGCCACCTTGCAGTCGTCCGAGGATGAGTTCGCCATCGTCTCATGTGGCACCGTGAGGGTCAACGGCAACTGCACAATCGAGGGGTGGGTGTACACGCACAATGTCGACGTGCCCGGTCTGTTTCGGGGCAATGGCAACGCCGACATCACCGGCGGCGTTGCCGCCGATATCATCCAGTGCAACGGGAACATGGACATCGAGTACCGTACGCCGACCGTGGACCTACCCGGCAGCGCCAGCGCGCCCGCTCAGTTCGCCGCCATCTCCTGGCGGCGGCTGCGGTGAGGCGGCGGGTCTCCCTACCTGGCGTCGTCCCCTGACACAGGCCGCCCGCCCTACAGCTACAGCAGCTTCGTGCCGTTGATCACCAGCTCGAACTCACACCCGAGGATCTTGGCGGCGCGGCGCGACATTACCATACGGTCGAGGAATAGCTCGAAGTACTCCATGATGGGCGCGATTTCCGTGTCGATGTCGAGGTGAAGGGAGATGATGGTGCGGTTGCTGTTGACGGTGACGGCCGAGGAGATGGTGGCGTAGTTGAGGAGGGGTGGATGTCGCGGACGCGGGAGCGGGCGACGTCGGATTTGTCGGCGATGATAAGAGCGGCCGCCACAGGGCCGAAGGGGTCGCCGTACTGCTCCTCGTGGTTCCCCACCGCGGCCATGACATCGGCCAGCTCCTCGGGCGGCATGCCCATCTCCTTGAGGATCGAATAGGCGAGCATGACGGCGATCTGGCCGTGCTCCTCGCGAGCGGCGACGTTGCCGATGTCATGGAGGTAGCCGGCGATGGCCGCCAGCTCGGCCTCCCGGGCATCCCTGCCCAGGGCCTGTAGGATATGGCGCGCCCGCTCGGCGACGATGTCGGCGTGGCGGAAGCCGTGCTCCGTGTAGCCGATAGCGTCCATGTTGGCGTCGGCGCGAGCCACGTAGGCCTTCACATCTGCTCTGCGCTTGAGATCGTCCAGGGTGACGCTGCTAGCCATTTCCATTCGTTCGCTCCAGCCACGCAGTGGCGAATTCTCGATAGCGGTCGGCGCGGATCGCCTCTCGGATATGTTCCATGAGGCGAAGGTACAGGTGAACATTATGGTAGCTCAGGGACCGCGCGGCAAGTATCTCCCCCGATTTGTAGAGGTGCCTCAGGTAGGCGCGGGAGTGTGTAGCGCA
>JALGTG010000160.1 GCA_029821495.1 Candidatus Hebobacteria bacterium | reverse complement strand
CCCGGGCTCGATCAGCAGCAACGTCTGACCGTACTCCACTGGCGCCCCGTCATCCACCAACAGCCGCGCCACCACCCCGCTTACCGGCGCCCGCAGTTCGTTCGGGACCTTCATCGCCTCGATTGCCGCGATGAGCTGTCCCTCCTTCACCCGATCCCCCTCCCGCACCGTCTGCCGCGGATCGAGCATCCCTCCGTTGTGGAATACGCCCACCACCGGCGACACAACAGGCAGAGAACTACTCTGGGTGCCTGCCGTTCGGCTCCTCGCTCGGCTCCGCCACCAGCCTCTCCGATTCGGCCGGAGTGCTCACCCGCGCGCCCTCGGGCCCGCGCGTTATGCTCACCTTGAAGTCGGGCAACTCCAGAGAGAGCTGTACCACGCCCGACTGGCGCATCAACTCGATCAGCTCCTCCACCCTATTAAGATCCAAAGCGCTCACCCCTTCCGGGCCTAGTGTGGCCCTATGAAGAAACGCGCTGAACGTACTCGCCCGTGCGCGTGTCCACCCTTATCAAGTCCTGCTCGTTGATGAACAGCGGAACGTTCACCACCGCTCCCGTCTCCAGCGTCGCAGGCTTCGATCCCCCGGTCGCCGTATCACCTCGCAGCCCAGGGTCGGTCTTCGCTACAGCAAGGTCAACCGTGTTGGGAACCTCCACCGCTAGTATCTCATCGCCGTACATCACAACCGAAGCATTCATGTCCGGCTTCAGGTAGTTCGCACCCTCCCCCACAACATCCCTGGGTAGAGGCATCTGATCGAACGTCTCCGTATTCATGAACACATACTCATCGCCTGCCCGATAGAGGAACTGCATGGACTGGCGCTCTATCATTGCCTGCTCCATGCGCTCCCCCGCCCGGAATGTCTTGTCCGTCACCGCTCCGGTCCGCAGGTTCTTCAGCTTCGTCCGTACAAATGCCCCCCCTTTGCCTGGCTTCACGTGCTGAAACTCGACAATAGAGTAGATCCCGTTCCCCGTCTCGATCGTCAGACCGGTGCGGAAATCGGCAGTCGATATCGCCACCACATGCTCCTTCCTGCTTCCGGCCGATTGTACGATGCGGCATGGCAAAAGTCAAGTTGGCGCATACCCGGGCCTAGCCGCCGCGCACAACCGCGGTTAGCCCTTCAAGCCGACTCACGCGCAATCGCGAGACACTGCGTCGCAAGCTCTGGGAGCCCGCGGACGACCCCCAATGCGAGTGCGTTGTAAGCTCCCATGCCCTACCACCACTGGGCGCGCGGCAGGAACAACGGAACCCGCGTGAAGAGTACCTCCAGCAGCCGCAGCGCCTCTCGAACGTCCGCCGCGCCAACCGAGAGACGAGCCTGCAAGTAGAGATCTCCAGCCTGCTGCCGACCCAGCAAAAGCAGCGGAAGCCCCTCGCACCCCACGGCCGCATCGACATCCGGCCTCCCCCGTCCTGCACCGCGAACCTCAACCCGGCCCCCTGACAGGCACAGATCACACGACTGCGTCTCCCTCCCGTTGCCCTCACTCGATATCCGCACAACGCCCCGCCAGTCGCGGAACTCACTCTCACCGACTCGCCGGCCGAGCTCGCCCGCGATCTCAGACAGAAACCGGGGGAGATCCGTTACTGTCGCCATAAACACCTCGTCCGGACGCGCCTCAACGCAGTATCCGCTCGCTGCCGCCGCCGCTGCCGCCCGGCCGTCCTCCTGCGCAAGCTGGATCGCAATGAAGCTCTTTCCTCGCTGCCTCGCGCGCTGCTCCGCATCCTCGATTAACGCTAGCGCCGCCTCGTCCGCGCTCTCCGTCTCGGCTGCGCACAACTCCTGAATGAGAGCCCCGTCCGACATCCACATCGGCTCGTAGTCCGTGATCGCATACGCCAGCGTCTTCCCCTCCCTCTCAGCGATCCGGCCGCACTCGGGATCCGCGTCGAGCGAAGGCCCGGTCCAGCTCTGCGTCCGAAACTGCCCCAGCCAGCTATCGGCCGTCACCCGCTCCGGACCGAAGAAACTCGTCGCGTACCTGCTGAAGATCTCGGCCAAGACTGCCTCATCCCCCTCCCGATAGCTTCGAATAGTGAGCTCTCTCGAAGAGCGCGACACGGACCTTACTCCCCGCTCACGGCGTGGCTCCGTCGGGTCAGGAGCTGCAGCACGGCCCGCAACGCCTCCTCGTCCCCCTCCCACGACAGCAAGTTCGCTTCCTCCGCGTACCGCGCTGTCATGTGCCCCTGCCACAGCGCACTCAACGTCTCATCCGACAGCGTCACCGACACGTCCACCTTCGTCACCGGGCAGTCCAGTGCCCGCGCCTTCCTCTCCTCCACCCGCACAAACACCGGCTCGTGCGGCCGGGCGGTGATCTCCACTGTCAAGCTGTCTCCCACGCTCGACGATCCGTTGTCTTTCAGCTTCGCGTTGAGCAGATCACACACGAACCGTTTGGGATCGAGCAACTTCCACGCGCGCGGCGATCCCGCAACGTCCACAAAGCCGAACCGCCGATACATGCGATGCGCCACGATTCTCGTCGATGTGTAGAGCCCTGCGCACGAATACCCCTCGCCGTGGATGTCATGCATTGCCCGTGCAAACACCCTCCCCGCAAGCCCGCGCCGCCGGTACTCCGGCTCGGTGCCCACCCCACCGATCCCCGCCATTCTCACCTCACTCTCTTGTCCTAACCGCAACCGGCGCGGGCTGTAAGAGAGATGGCTTATGTCCCGCCCCTCCTCCTCGGCATAGACCCGCGTCCAGTCCCCTCGCGTTCTCGCCTTGATCTCCACTTCCCGCTTCTCGCCATCCGCGCTCATCTCTCGATCACCACTGGCTCGCCCTTCTCCGCCGATTGCTCGATTGCACACGCTGCCCTCGTCACCTCCAGCCCCACTTCGCCGGGCACCAGAGGCTCCTCATCATGGGTGACGCAGTCGGCGAAGTGCTGGATGCTCTCCACCATGAACCCTCCCTGCTTGCCATGCACTAACTGCCCTCCCAACACCTCGGCGTAACGGACCCCATCCCGCCCCACGATCTCCACCATCCGGCTCGATGAGCCATCTATGTTGATCGTCGCCTCCGACCCCACTAGCTCACACTTGAGGTCGAACACACTCGGGGCCGACTCCGGCAGCAGCCAGCAGTTCTCGATTGATGCAACCGCCCCGCCCGGAAACTCCAGTGTGCTCTGGTAGAGATCAGCTGTCTCAACACCCCTCTCCTTCAGCACTCCGGACCTCGACACACTGTACACTCTCGTCGGGTACTCGCCCACCAGCCAGCAGACCATGTCGATCGCATGGCTCCCCAGGAACCACAGCGATGACGACTGCGCCGCCCAGGAGAGCATCTTGAGCGGCACGAAGGTCGTGTTGCTCAGCCGAAAATACACGAACCTTGGGTCGCCGAGCGCCCCCTCGCGCAGCAGCCGGTGCGTCTCGTGGAACGCGGGGCTCCAGCGGTTGTGGAAGTCGACCATGAGCTTGACGCCGCTTTCCTTCGCCGCACCTATGATCTGGTCGCATTCCTCCACCGTCGTCGCCAGCGGCTTCTCCACGAGAATGTGCTTGCCCGCCTTCGCTGCTGCGACGGCGATCTGAGTGTGTGCGAAATCGGGAGTCGCGATCGACACCGCCTCCACATCCGCGTCCCCCACAACATCGCGCCAATCGGTGCAGCATCTCTCAGCACCGTATCTCGCTCCGACCTCCTTCGCGCGGGCCCCATTCAGATCGCATACCACTCTGAGTTCGGCCTCCGGATGCGCGCTGTAGGCCTTCGCGTGAATCTCTCCGAAAAGACCGGCGCCGACCAGCGCGAAACGTTTCTTGGCCATTCTCACCCTCCGCAACAGCGTTCAAGACCGATTCTACAGGCGGGTCCTGCCTCCTGGGCTGGATGTCGAAGGAGGCAATGTGTCGGGTGCGATCTCCCCTCCCGCCCCCGCACTCGTCCCCCCGGCCGTCGCGCCGTCACGCTCCAGCGCCCACGACCATCCCACCCATTACATGCCAGCCCGGAGCACCTCAGTGGATCTCATGCCAGCCAGCCCCCCCCCCCGAAGCGCCGGCAGCTCCGATAACGCCGGCGCGCACCGGCCCGTCACTCTTCATCTGCGCCTTGAGCCGCTTCTGACCGCCCCTCCTCCATGGCCGACTCCGCTGTCATCGCACCCGCCGCCCCAGCACACCCCAGCGCTATCTCGCCCGCTGCACGCGCCGCCACCTCGCCAATGCACGTATCCGTGTAAAGGACCTCCGGGTCTGCTGGCAGCACATCCCATCCTTCCTTGGCCTCAGAGAAGCGTCCCGCCCATACCTGTGACCGATCCTCCACGAGTATCAGCCTTGCCTCCACATCGATCTCGGCCCGCACCGGAGTCCCGGCCAGCTCAGCCGGTCCTGCTTCGGCGCTCTCCATCTCGTGGACGGCGGCCAACAGCAGATACTGAGCACCGCGGCTCCGCGCAGCCTCCACCGGGTCGCCGATGTCCGGCTTGTACATGATGTCGTCGCCCGCGATCTCGAACCCGAGCGGAATCAGGCGCAGATGCAGGTGCTTCGTGAAGTTCTTGCGCCGCCGGTCCTCCCATCGGCCGCCCTCCGGTGCCAGAATGCGCACCGCGATAGCCACCGCCGGATCGAAGGGCTCCAACCCCTGCGTCAGATCTCGGGCGTGGGAGGCAGACGGCTCCGGTACCGGCGCCTCCTCCGCCTGCTCGTCACCGAGTGCCGCTAGCCTGTCCTCTCGGCTGCTCAGAACCGGGTGTGTGGCGTAGACGTTAACGATCCACGGATGCAGGTTGGGCTGCTCTCCCAGCTTGCTCAGAGCGGTCACCGCTGTGCGCGCATCATACCCCGCCGCCTTCGCATACCCGTACCCGGCCAGATCCGCGTCTTTCTCCAGTGCTCGGCTGTAGTGAGTCATATACGCCGTCGAGCCCACATCCACAGCCGTCCGCCAGGCGCCCCTCCGTTTCGTCAGTATGTTCAGGAGAAGGTTCCCCAGTTGGGCCTCGTGCTGGCGCTTCGACTGCCGCTCATGGTGGTGCAGGTCAACGTGGGCCATCTCGTGGCCGATCACAAAGGCCGCTTCGTCGTCGTTCAACTTCTCATAGTACGTCCGCGTGATGAACACGAATCCCCCCGGCGCGGCAAAGGCGTTGTAGCTGCTCAGGTCCTCGATCACCCAGAACCGCCACGGCAGGTCCTTGCGCTCCACCACCTGCTTCAGATCGTTCCCGATCGCCGTCAGTGTGGGATCGTCCGTCAGCCCGAATCGGCGCACCGCGGCCATTACCTCCCGGCCGACCTGCACCTCCTCCGCCACGGATTCCCCCCATGCGCAAGAAGCGAGGCCCAGCCACGCTGCCGCCAACACGAGGCACCGAAGCATCCACACCGCCGGCTTCCTGCTCGCCGCCGAGTTCACCGGCCCGCAGTCCCGCACATGCTGTCCAAGTGTCATCGGAGAGATGGTATCCAGTTGCCTGCGCTCATGTCAAGGCTCGGACCCACGCAGGACCTTGGCCGTTACTGGCAGAACCTCGCGGAGCGTGCAGCCGCGGCGGCAAGGTGAACCTCCCAGATGATCCAGTTGCAGACCTACCGCGACAACTACCTTCCGGGCCTCACCGACATCTGGAACCAGACCTTCGTCGGCCAGCCGAACTTCGTGCGCGTCGCTCAGGCCGACCTCCTCTGTCGCGTGGTGCGTCAGCCCTCCTTCGAACCTGCCAACCTTACTGTTGCGGCCGAGGAGGATCACGTGCGGGGGTTCGTGCACTTCGGACCGCGCTCCAACTTCTGGCATGACCCCTCCGGGCTGCGGGCCGATCCGACCGAAGGTCAGATTTACGCCGTCGTTGCACCGGAAACAGACCGCTCTCTCGTGTGCGATCTCATTGCCTTTGCTGTCGACCAACTCACCGCGGCCGGCGCACGGCGTATACTGCTCGGGCCAAGCTGGGTCTATGGCGCGCAGCCCTTCTACAACGGAATCGCGGGAGCCTACGAGTTCCCGGGCCTCAGCGCCGCGCGCCACACTCTGGTTGATCTCGCCGCCGACGCCGGGTTCGAGCGCCTTGCCGAATATGACACCCCAGAGATTGACTTCGCCGACCGCGCACAACTTGACCATCTGCAGGCCGTGGGGGAGGAGCTGCGACCGCGACAGCGTGAGCTCGGCCTGCAGCTGTCTGTCCGTCCCCTTGTCTCCACCTTCCTCTCGAGGCGAGAGTGTGTCGACCTCGTCCGGGGCGCGGAGACAGTGGCGACCGCGGCCTATGGCCTGTGGGAGGAGTACAGTCGCGAGTATAGCAAGCGCCTCTTTGGCATCACCAGCGTTCAAGTCGCGCCGCGCTGGCGCGGCAAAGGACTCGGCAAGCTCGCGGTGCTCCGCGCCATCGAGGCGGCGATCCAGGCGGGCGCAGCGGGAGTTCATCTGCACGTGTGGCGTGACAAC
>JALGTG010000159.1 GCA_029821495.1 Candidatus Hebobacteria bacterium | reverse complement strand
CGAGGAGAAGGTCTGCTTTGAGTACCAGCCGGGATTCGCTTACAAAGACGCCGGGCGCACGCTCTACATCGCCGACTTCGACGCGGACGAACGCAGCATCACAAACGCCAAGCCAATTGCCAACGAGGAGCCGAATCCAGATGCCTGGTATGCCTACCCGCGCTGGACCAAGGACGAGACGGCGATTGTGTACCACGCCCACGAGGCGGGCAAGGCCGCTCTCTACCTGTACACATTGAAGGACGGGGCCACCAGGCAAGTTTCGACGAAAGCGGGTGCCGACTACCGGTACCCCCACGGCGAGGCGACGCCGAAGTAAGACTGCCTCTGCACCTTCGCCGGCGACAACATCGGATAAGATCGCAATACAGCCGCAGGAATGAACATGCTGCATGAGGGAATGGGACGGCGCGAGTTTCTGAAGAGGGCTGCGCAGGCCGCCGCCGCCGCTGTGGTTTCCGGGGGCATTGGACGCGCGGCCGTACCGGAGGAGAAGAACGTCCCTCTATCCGATACCATTCCGACCCGCGCGCTCGGCAAGACCGGGGTGGAACTGCCGATCCTCGGCTACGGCGGCGCTGCGCTTCCGACAGCATGGGGCAATCCTCTCTCATACGAGGACCGTGCGAAGCTGGTCCGCTACGCCTACGATCGCGGTGTGCGCTACTTCGACACGGCGGGCAACTACCTGGAGAGCCAGTGGATTCTCGGCCGGGCCCTGAAGGACGTGCGCAACGATGTATATCTGGCCACGAAGGTCGAGACGACCGTTCCGGGCCAGGTGCGCAAGGCGGTTGAGAAATCGCTCGAAGAACTGAAGACGGACTACCTAGACGTCATCCAGATCCACGGCACGCCGGGGATCGAGCAGATGAGCGTCGCGCAAGCGATGAAGATTCACGGCGAGCTGCTCAAGCTTCGCGACGAGCGCATCGTCCGGCTCATCGGCTTCTCCGCACACTCCTACTTCGACAAGGCGCTGGCCTTGATCTCCACCGGCGGGTTCGACCACTGCATGCTGTCGTACGGGTACCTCCCGAGAGGGCACGATCAAGTGCTTTCCTCCCGAATGGTCGCATTGCGCAATGCCTGCGTGGCGAAAGCCCATGAACTCGACATGTGTATCGCCGCCATGAAGGTCATCGGCGCGGGACTTCTCGGCGCTTGGTCGGGATACATAGTGCCCGGATTCGACAAGAAGCGTCGCGAGCAGCTGCCCGCCGCCGCAATCCGCTATGTGCTCGACGACAAGCGCATCCATCTCCTCACCATCGGCATGCGTCTGAAGGAAGAGATCGATGCCAACATCGAGACTCTCTCGGGTGATGTCACATACACAGCGGACGATCGCGCTCTTCTCGCCGAGTTCTGCGCAAGAGCGTTCGACAGCGAACCCATCAAGGCGATGAGGATTGACTGAGTGCCGTTCGCCTCTGCCTCTCCCTTCGTGTCCTTCGGGCTGCGGATCGGGTCTTGGCGCGGAAGAACGGACGCTACTCTGACTCCCTGGGATATCCCACGGACTGCGCCAGGATGATCTCCTGGTCTGCACGAAGATTGAGGGCATTCTTCAGGGCAGGCCTGTTGACCAGGCCTCTCACCACCGTAGCCAGGCCTTCTGACGCGCAGTAGAGATAGACGTTCTGCGATATGAAGCCTGTGTCGGCTGCCGAGTAGAAGACCTTGTCCTTGTCGCTAGCTCCCCTCATCCTCGTTAGGTCCGCCACGTAAACGAGGTTGACCGGCGCATCCTTCACGAAGCTCTGGGTCCCTGTCATGGCGCGGATGTCTTTCGCCAGCACCGGCTCCAGCCGGTTGGCCTTCGCGTCGTAGAGGTATACGCCCTCCTCCAGGGCGACGTAGACATCGATCTCCTGCCAGTTCACCGCGCTGGGTGCGGTGCGCTTTCCCGAACCGGGCCTGTTGACCCCCCAGGCGGCCCAGAGGAGATCCGAGAGGACCTGCTCCGGCAGCTTCTTCGAGCTGTATGACCGGGAAGTCTTGCGCGCCTTCAATGCCTCCATCAGGGGCATGCCGCCCTCTGTACGAGGCTTGGGCAGGTCAATCGGCTTGAGGTCCTCTGCGCAGGCGAGGGTAGAGAGCATCAGTCCTATGCCGCACGTCAGGATGGAGATTGCACGAAACGTTCTTGCCATTGCTTCCTCCTTGGCTGGGCAGTGAGCTGCCCACCTTAACGTTACCACTCACGATGTTAGTCCCCCTGCGGATGTGGAGCGTCCGTGAGACGGTTTTGGGGGCACCTTGGGGCACGGCTGAGTTGCTGGACGCCAGGGGCTCTTGCTCGGGCGCCCGCTGACCCACGTCCCAGGCGTGGTAGTTGCGTACCTCGTTCTAGGCCACGGGCTTCGCCAGCTCGAGCACGATGATCGTGTCCATGGCCTCACGGTCATGCGGCGGCACCGCGATGTGGATTGCCTCGTCCGTCTGATGCACGCTCACCGTTTTGCCCGTAAGGCTCCGGCTAGCGACGATCCTCCGCTTGGAGGCGGGCAGCGTCAGCGTATCTTCGGGCCAGTCGAGGATATGCAGGTAGACTGCATCGCCGCGGCGGGTCGACCCGCCCCAGGGCCCCGGGATGAATGGGCCGCCGCGATTCCTCCTTACCCATCGTCACAGGATACTCCTCACATGGGCCGGCCGGAAGGCATGGTGCCCGATGCAGCTGCGGAGCTACTCAGCGGAATATGATGTCTCGGCAATGGGACGTATCGAACTTCCCCGCCTCCAGACTGTCGATGTGCTTGCCTTGGATGGTGACGTTCTCGAAGACGACGTTCTCGACGAGGTGGTCGTCGTCGAAGCCGCGGATGATGGAGGGCGGGAAGCGCTCGCCGACGTAGGCGATGTTCCGGAAGGTGATGTTCTTGATGTGTCCTCGCTCGTCGTCCTTCGTGTAGCGCGAGTGGAGTATCTTGAGGTCGAAGAGAAAGCCGTCCACGCGCTCGATCCGCAGGTCCTCGTAGAGGACATTGCTCACCGTGGCGCGGTCGCCATTGTGGACGCTCAAGGTGGACTCCCGCCCCTGCGCATGGAGGATGTCGTTGTTCCGGAAGACGATGTCGCGGATCGTCTCCGTCCGCGTCTCGAAGCCGATCTCGAGCGCGTTGCCCCAGATGCCGTTCCACAGCACCGAGTTCGTCACCGAGATATCGCGGCAGTCGTGGTCGACCGAATTAACGGCGCCCCCGTCCCAGCCGTAGTGGACGCTTTTGACCGCCACGCAATCGTCTTTGGTGCGGATGAAGGAGCTATCGACCGAGACATCCCGGCTCCCGCAGATATCGACCCCGTCGTCCCAATCGCGCCAGTTGATGATCTTGAGATTGGCGATGTCGACGCGCTTCGACCTGTCCAGGACTACGGTCCAGTGGCCGCTGTTCAGTATGGTAATGCCCTGCAGCGACGCGTCCGAGCACTCCGTGAACTGGACCATACGCTGTTGACCCTTGCCGTAGCCGGAGCCGTCGAGGATGCCCCGACCCATGATCCGCACGTTCTTCGCGCCGCGGGCCTCAAAGGCGCCCCGGACTACCGCCCCGCCCTCAATGTACACCGTGTCATTATCCTGGAGCGTAACAAGACCGGCATTGTGGATTCTGCCGCCTTCATAGTAGTGCACACCGGGAGTATCCGATTCTGGCACATCTTCCTCCAGGGGATTGGCGAAGAGGAATAGGGGACGGCGGGTGTTCTCGTTGATCTCGAGACTCAGATGACACGGTTCTGTCAGCCTGAAGCGGATGGTGTTGCCGTCCCGCTCCGTCTCAATCCCGTGGCTCAAAGGCCGAAGGTCCACGGATTCGACCGTGGCCAGGGGCGTGACCGCCACCTCGACCTCACCCGAGAAGGAGAACCCCGCAAAAGCGGCCACCCGCGAGTTGTAGACAGAAACACGCCGACCGTTAACACGCACGGCATAGTCGGGTGCGCCGGAGACAGCGATCGGCGCCCGGTACCTTACGACCTTCGACTCGGCTTCAGCCATTGGGCGATCCGGCATCGCTACGGCAAAGAGAGAAACCACAAGAATCAGACACCAACAGCGACCACTTGTCACGATATATCCTCCATCTATCAGTGGCTTGCCCAGTGGCTTCAGCCGTTCCCGATTCTCTCAGAGTTCCAAGCATACGTGGCCTGCCCCCGTCAACGTTACCGCTCACAGTCCTAGAGCTGCAGGATACATCGTTGCTGATTCCAGGCTGTGCAGCCTGGGCATGGGCGCCAGCAAAGAGGGAACCGTTCACCATTCGGGCACGGTTCCCGCAGTTGACTTGTCGTGGCTCCCCAGCACGGGCAACTGCGAGACCTTCGTCGATCAGTTCAGGATGATACGTCGAGGTGCTCTCAGCGCCTGTGACGCGAACCGTCAGAAGCCGTCGAGGGCACGGCGGGTTCCAGCCCTGCAACGGGCATACGAGTTCCAGAGGCTCCTTGACAGCGGAGCGGTGAAGAACAGGGCTGAGATCGCGAGACGGTACGGAGTCAGCCGCGCGAGAGTGACGCAGGTGATGAATCTGCTGAAGCTGCCGCAGGAGATCCTCGACTGCGTCGCAGGTCTGTCGGAGGAGGAACAGCTTCGCTGCTCTGAGCGATGCCTGAGGGCAGTTGCCGGTCTGCGTTCGCAGGCCGGTCAACTGAAGGCGTTTGAGCAACTCCGGTCCGCTCGGTCGTGACCGATGTGGCAGGTCCGAATCGCGTGGCCGGTTACGCTTGGTCTGAGCGCGTGCACGAACTGGTCTTCGCGGTCGAGTGCCATCGGGGCCCCTGACGCGATACCTGGTCAGTCGGATGTTGCAGGCCCGGTGGGGCGGCCTATGGTGCAGCCTGTACATTGATGCTCACCTCCGGGTAGTCGCTGCTCGGACCCTCCAGCAGCGGGCCTTTCTCTCCCTTCAGATGCTGGTCGAGGAACCCCAACACGTAGGCGTTGATGATCGCCAGCATCCGCTCGGGATCGATGTCTCCTACCATCACACGGGGCGGGTCAAGGAGGCAGATGTCGGCGTAGTTGACGTGGTCTGATCCGCCCACGACGATGGCGTAGCTCGGCCCAGCCGTCCGAGACAGGAACACCTCATCGTAGCCCCGGTATCGCTCGCTGCTCATGAACAGGAACGGTCGCGCGATGGTCGCGTCCAGTTGCGCATATGTCCCGCCATCCAGGTTTACCCCGGCCCGGCAGCGGTTGTCTGTCACACAGACATTACCTGCTGCGATACCACCCAGGGACACTCCGACCGCGCCGATGCGCGATGCATCGAGTCGCCCCGCGAATGGCCCCCCATCAGCCGTCAGCTTCATGGCCTCACCGATGACGAAACTGATGTCCTGCGACCAGAGACGACTGCCCTCTATGAGCATCTTCGGCAGGAGCTCCGCAGTGCGCCGAAGGACGGCTTCCCGTTCCTCATCAGTTGACGCGGTCTTCATCTTCGGCAACAGGGCGAGCACCTCCGGGTTGCTCTGCTCCTTCAGCCGCGCCTGCAGCTCCGCGCTCTGCATGTCCAGCCCCATCGGCTGCCCTGATGGCCCGAACCACAGCTTGGACTCGTAGGGATGGGAGATGGCGAACACCGCATACCCGTGGCTGGCCAGCTCCTCCATCAGGACCGTGTTCTGTGCCGCGTACTCACCCCAGCCGTGGGAGAACACCACCACCGGGAACGGTTCCCCGTGCCGCGAGACAGGTGCGTCGAGCCAGGCGTGCGTGTTGAGAGTCTTCAACCACTCCGGCACCGGCAGCAGCTCTGCCGCGCGCAGATACGGAGCCGCCGTCCCCTCCCTCTCGTCGGTCGGGTACCACACCTGAACTGCAAGCTGCCGGACATCCTCTGTAGCTTCGGTGAAGGGCTCCGGTCGGTTCTCATCGCAGAAGTGCAGGTAGCGGGTGCCAACCGCATATGGTCCGCTGGGATCCGGAAGCGAGACAGGTGACGTAAGCCGTTCATGGGCTTGGTCGGCCCGGCTCACCACCTCCGGGGGGAACAGCGCGCTCAGGGGTCCGGGAGCGGGTGCGCGAGCGATCTCTGCCTCCACATCCAGGACGATGGGCGCGTCATACTGGAACATGGCGTAGCTGTAGACCCGGCGCTCTGCCAGGTCGGCGACTATGGTATGTAGTGTCCAGCCGCTGCGGCTTTCCAGGTGCACGGCATCCATGATGGAAGCCACGCGCTCGGCCGTA
>JALGTG010000158.1 GCA_029821495.1 Candidatus Hebobacteria bacterium | reverse complement strand
CGATCTTCCTCCCGATCCACCGCCGGTTCCGCGCGAGCGAGACCCTCTGCTGCACCACCATCAACTCGTGGAATCGCGCCTGGGCGACATCTCCCGGGACCTGATTCGGCATGTCGGCGGCAGGCGTTCCGATCTCCGGCGAGAAGCAGAAAGCTCCAACCCTGTCCAGTTCTGCTGCCTCCACAAACTCGAGCAGCCGACGGAACTCCTGTTCCCCCTCTCCCGGAAATCCGACCAGGAAAGTGCTGCGAATGGCCACGTCGGGCATCGCCTCCCGCAGCCTCGCGATCGTCCGGAGGTATGCGTCACCGTCACCGGGCCGCCCGTCACCGGGCCGCCCCATCCGGCGCAGCACGCTGCGATCGGCGTGCTGAAAGGGCAGGTCGAGGTACTCGCAGATGCTGGGCTCGCCGGCCATCACGTCTGCCAACCGAGCCGTCACTCGGGTCGGGAAACCGTAGAGCAACCGCAGCCACCTCAGGTCCTCAATGCTCGCCAGTTCGTGCAGCAGATCGGCGATACTCCCCTCCCCCTCACCGCCGTAGGCCGTGGTGTCTTGGGCGACCAAGTTGACCTCGCGCGCGCCGTGCTTCACCAGCCCCCGCGCCTCCCGCACGATGGAAGCCATCGGCCGGCTCCGGTATCGCCCGCGCAACCGCGGGATCACGCAGAACCGGCACCGGTGGCTGCACCCCTCCGCGATCTTCACATAGGCCGTCCAGGGCGGGGTCGCGAGCACCCGGGGCGTGGCGTCGTCGTATAGGAAAGAGGAAGGCGAGGCACTGGGACCCCTTGACGACTCCCCCTGTAGTGCCTTCTCCAACACCGAGACAACTTCGGGAATATCGCCTGGTCCCATGTAGGCATCGATCTCTGGGAACCGCGCGCCGAGAGCAGCGGCATCCATCTGCGGCCAGCAGCCGGCACATACCAGGACCCGACCCTCCCGCCTCTGCCGCCACTCTGCTGCCTCCGAAAGGGCCTCCGCGGCCTCTTCGCGGGCCGACTCGATGAAGCAGCAGGTGTTAACGAGGAGCACGTCGGCTTGCTCGGGATCCGATACCACCGAGAACCCCGCTTCCTGCGACAGCCCCAACATCACCTCGGTGTCCACCAGGTTCTTGGCGCACCCGAGCGAGATTGCCCCCACCAACAGACCGCGCCCTCCCCCTCGCGCCTTCCGGCGGCTCGCCATCAGCCCAGCCCGAGGGACGCGTCCAGCTTCGCCAGCTCCAAGTAGGCCTCGAACTGCTCCACCGCGTGGGCGATCTTCCTTGGCTCCCTCACCCGCAGCCTCCCCAGCATTCCCTCGATTGTCGCCACTGTGCTGAGCGTATCGTCCCTCACCAGCAGCACCGGAACGTTCAGCTCCTCTGCGCGCGCCAGCACCGTGTGCCGGGGCTGCAGGTTGCCCGTCAGAATCAGGCACCGCGTCGGTGTCTCCAGCGCGGCGAGCTGGATATCGCTTCGATCCCCGCCGGTGATCACGCACTTGCGCGGCGTTCTTCGGAAGTAGTGCAGAGCACGCTCCACGCCCATTGCCCCCACGACGAAGTTCTCCACGAGTTCGTCCGTCGTCTCAGCGCCGCAGAGCAGATCTCCCCTCGTTGCCTCCACCAACTCGCCCACGGTCACTGAGTGCAGGATCGGATCCACCGGCAGCGCGCCCAGCACAGTCATCCCCCGCTCCTCCAGGCACGGCACCACATCGTCCCAGACCCTGTCCTTCTCTCGTTCGGGGACAAGATTCAGGATCACACCCGCGAGACGGTCGCCCAGGAGCCGGTGGCACGCGATTATGCTGTCCGCATTCAGGAACGACTCGCACTGTGCTACGAGCAGCACCTTCGCGTCGAGCATCTCCGTCACGCTTGCGCCGTCCAGCCCCAGCAGGCTACCGCGGCTCAATAGCGAGCCCGACCCCCCGACCAGCATCACGTCCATCCCGCGCGAGCTCTCCGCAAAGGCATCCTTGACGCGTCGCCGCGCTTCATCGACTTCCATGTGACACGTCTCCGCGCTCAGCACAACCGGGCACAGCTGAGATGGAGAGGCCTCCAGCTCCAGATGTTGGGCGACGAACTGCGCGTCCTCGTCGGTGCCCTCGTTGTCCATCGACACCGGCATCAGCCCCAGGGGCTTCGTATATCCGACGCGCTTGCCGCGCTGCTGCCAGCGCTTGCCGAGTACCAGACATGTCAACGTCTTCCCGGCGTACGGCTCGTTTGAGGCTACGTAGAGAGTGACCATCGCCTACCTCCCGGCGCTACTCCTCCGCAATCGTGATGCGCGCGTCGACTGCTACCGCCCCAGCGCCCGGCTCGCGGGCTCGCAGGGGGTTCACGTCCATCTCCACAATCTCTGGGAAATCGGTGACCATCTGAGACACCAGCAGCAGGCACTCGACAATGGCACCAATATCACACGGCCGCTCTCCCCGCGCGCCGTGCAGCAGGGGCGCCGACCTGATCTCTCCCACCATCTGCCGTGCGTGCTTCTCCCCGAATGGCGCCACTCGGAAACTGACGTCCTTGAGAACCTCCACATAGATGCCGCCCAGCCCGAACATCACCAGCGGCCCGAACTGCGGATCTCGCGTGCTGCCCACAATGACCTCGCGCCCGCCGTGGATCATCTGCTGCACGGCGACCCCCCGCAGCTCAGCATTCGGCGCGTACCGCCGTACTCGCAGGAGCATCAGGTCATAGGCGTCAATGACTCCCTGGCGATCGCGAATCCCTATTCGGACTCCGCCTATATCCGATTTGTGCAGGATGTCCGGGGAGATGATCTTCATAACCACCGGGAAGCCGATTTCCGCCGCCTGCCGCTCCGCCTCCTCCGCGCTCTCGGCCACTCGGTTCTCGGGTACGGCAATGCCGTAGGCGCTGAGCACCTCCCGCGCCTCCACCTCCCCAAGATTCACCCGGCCCTCAGCCCGAGCCCTCTCGAACACGGCCCGCACGGCATCCTCATCCGCCTCGAACCGGCGCACCTCATCCGGCGGCTCCTCTCGCCATTCCCCATAGCGCGCCATTGCCCCAAGCGCCTGGACCGCTCGCTCGGGGAAACGGTAGTTCGGCACGTGCTCGTTGTTAAGGTGCTCGACGGCTTCCTTCATGGCCTCGCCGCCCATGAAACACGACAGCACCGGCTTCTCGGAAGCGGCCGCTGCCTGCGCCAGCCCCTTCGCCGTCTCCTCCGGTTGCGTCATCGCCTGGGGAGTCACCACGGCAACCATGGCGTCCACGTTCGCGTCCCCCAGTAGCGTCTCCGCCCCGAACGTGTAGCGACCGGCCTCCGCGTCGCCCAATACGTCCACCGGATTGTAGAAGTTGGCGGCCTCCGGCAACCGCGTGCGGAGCGCCTCCACCGTGCCGACGTCCAGGCTCGCAAGTTCCAGCCCCGAGTGCTCCACAGCATCGGTCGCCATGATTCCCGGCCCGCCCGCGTTGGTGACGATCCCCACCTTCCTCCCCGCTGGAATCTGCTGGTAAGCGAAGGCAATCGCCAGGTCGAATAGCTCCTCCATCGACTGCGCTCGGACCACTCCGCTCTGGAGAAACGCGGCGTCGTATGCCTGCTCCGATCCCGCGAGGCTCCCGGTGTGTGACGAGACGGCTCGCGCGCCGGCCGCCGTCCCACCCGATTTCATCACGATCACCGGCTTCTTCGCAGACACCTCATGCGCCACTTCCATGAACTCCGGGCCGTTCGGCAGCCCCTCCACGTAGGCCACGATCACCTTCGTCTCCGGGTCGTCTTCCCATGCTCGCAGCAGATCCACAACCCCCACATCCACTCCGTTCCCGAAGCTCACGAACTTGCTGTACCCCACGCCGTTCTGGATCGACCAGTCTATGATCGCCGTCGCCAGCGCCCCCGACTGCGACATCAAGGCCACTGTCCCCCGCTTGGGAAAGCCGCGCGCGAAGCTCGAGTTGAGGCCATTGCTCGTCGACATGACGCCGAGGCAGTTCGGCCCCACGACCCGGATCCCGAGTCGCCGCGCAGTCTCTGCCAGTTGCCGCTCTCGCTCCACGCCCTCCGGGCCGGCCTCCTTGAACCCGGCGGAGATGACAATGGCCATCGGGACGCCCTTCTGCCCACACTCCTCCACCACCGGCACCACGGCCTTCGCCGGCACCACTACCACCGCCAGATCCACGGGCTCCTTGATCTCCACCACGCTCTGGTAGCACTTGACGCCCAGAATCTCGGAGGCGTGCGGATTCACCGGATAGACCGCGCCCTCGAACCCCGACGACAGCATATTGCGAAGTATGTCGTGCCCCACCTTGCCGGGCCGCGTCGAAGCGCCGATGACGGCCACCGACCCGGGCTCGAAGAGCGCTCTTAGGTTCTGGTTTCCTGACACGTGTAGTTCTCAGCGCAGGCCGAGTTCTCTACGCCCACTGCTCCAGGTCCCCCTCGCGGTAGGCCTGGATGTACCCCATGCACATATCGTCCTGCCCCAGCAGCGCCCTCCCCGCGCACACGACCGCCATCAGCCCGCCGTCGAGAGGGTCGACGATGGCGGCATCCATCCCTCTGGCCATCGCCATCGCCAGAAAGGTGCGATTGAGAAGGCGCCGCGCCGGCATCTGGAAGGAGATATTACTCAGCCCGCAGATGACGTGCACGCCCGGCAGCGATTCCCGAATCGGCGCCACGGCATCCAGGAACGCCGCGCCTTGGTCGCTCTCCACGCCAACGGCGCGTGTCAGTGGATCGATGAACAGGTTCTCTCGCGCCACCCCGGCTTCGTCTGCGGCCGCCGCCAGCTTCTTCGCGATCGCGACACGCCGATCGGCCGTCTTCGGCAGGCCGCTGTCGTCCAGCGTGAGCCCGACTACGCGTGCTTCATGCTTCTTGACCAGGTCGAGCAGGGGCTCCAAACGTTCCCCTTCCGCACTCATCGAGTTCACCAGAGCCTGGCCTCGATGGGCCTCCAACCCGGCCTGGAGCGCGGCTGGATTGGCCGAATCTACGCAGACCGGCTGCTCCACTGCGCTCTGCACCGTCTCCACGAGCCAGACCATGTCCTCCGGCTCCCGTGCCGGATCCGTCCCCGCGTTTGCGTCTATGTAGTCCGCTCCCGCCTCCGCCTGAAGCCGCGCCTGCTCGACTATGAAACCCGCATCGCGCGCAATGATGGCATCTCGCACGCGCTTAGTGTTTCCGTTGATCCGCTCGCCGACGATTATCACTCAGCTTCCCTCCTTCAGCGCGCTACTCGCGCGGCATACGTATCTTCGAGTCCCTGAACTAACGCCGCCAGCGCGCGGTTCGTTGGCGTGGGCACACCGGCCGCCTCGCCCTCTCTCGCCACCGCGCCGTTGATCGCATCGACCTCAGTCTGCCGCCGGCGATGGATGTCCTGCAGCATCGAGTTGACGTTGTTCGCCGTACGCTGGCATAGTTCCTGAGCGTACGCGCCCATATCATCCCGCGGCAGCTTGATCCCCTTCGCCTTGGCCACCGCCGAGGCCTCGGCCACCGCCTCCGAGAGCAACGCCCGCAGGTGTTGCGATTCCAGAATCCCCCCGTTGCGCACTTGCGCCAGCGCTGCAACCGCGTTGATTCCCGCGTTGACCACGAGTTTCGACCACAGATCCCAAGTCAGATTCGTCGTCAGCTCCGCGCGTAGCCCAGCCGACGAGAATGCCTCCACCATCTCCATCAAGCGTTCGGTAACCTCCCCGGTCGGCTCGCCTATCGTGGTGATGCCCTGTGCGGCGTGGTGCACCTGCCCCGGCGCGATAAGCGTCGCGGCCTGCGAGGTCACGCCGCCGACAACTCTATCCTCCCCCAGTATCTCCTGCAGCACCTCCACATTCCCCAGCCCGTTCTGGATCGTCAGCACGGTCGCTCCATCGCCCACCAGGTGTTGGGCCGTCTCCCCCGCGCCCCGCGTGTCATATGATTTCACGGCAATCAGCACCAACTCGACGTCGCTGGCATCCTGCGGCGAGGCCGTCGTCCGCACTCGGGCGTTGAACTCTCCCGTCACTCCCGAAACCCAGATGCCCCTGCGGGCCAGCAGACGCGCCCGCTCGTGCTGGCGGTCCACCAGCCAGACCTCGTGCTCCCCCCGGCTTAGGGCCCCTGCGAAGAGACACCCAATCGCGCCGGGCCCCACGACTGCGATCTTCATAGCTCTTCCCGCCCGCGGGCTTTGTTCCCGGCGCGCGCTCCAGCCACGCCGTCATTCACATGCGGGCACTGTGTACCCCTCACCCCGCGCCATGCTAACCCCGGCGCTTCTCCCACTTCTCGAGCTCGGCCAGCTTGCCGTAGGTTCCCCCGTCCACGATCTCCCGTCGGATTCTGCTCTCCCGCTCGTACCCCGTCGTCATCCCCGAGAATCCAATCCCCCGGCTCCACCACCTCCCCGGCCACCGTGATCGCGACTCAGATCTCGCCGAGCCCGCGCGGCTCCCCGGCGTTCGGGCAGACGATTCGCGAGAAGGCGGGGAACTTCAGCTCCCGGATGTCTCCGCTGTCGCGCAGCGCGCCGTCAATCACGACCCCGGCGACTCCCCGGTTCATCGCGCTGCGAGATGCCATCTCGCCCCATATCGCCGGCCCCACTCCTCCGGCCTCCACCACTATCACATCACCGGGCTTCGCCCTGTCGATCGCCTCCACCGGCTTCGCATAGTCCCCAGGGGCGGTCCGCACCGTCAGTGCGGGCCCGGCCATCTTGAGCCCGGGAGCCACCGGACGCACGCCCGGCAGCGCACCGCGCCGGTGCATTGCGTCGGAGAGATTCGCGGCCGATATCTGCATCAGGACCTTCCTGATATCCTCGCCGGTCTGACGCTTGTAGAGGTCGGTCGGAATGCTGACGCCCTCGGTGATGGCGCGCTTCAGCTCCTCTGTCGCCCGACGCGCATCGGGCGCCTTCGAGATTGCCCCACCGACTATGACCACGGAGGCCCCGGTTTCAACCGCGCGCGCCGCGTTCTCGGAGTGGATCCCCCCTGCCACGCACACCCCCACATCCACCGCCTCGACGACCTCCCGCAGCAGCTCGAACGGGTTCTTCCCTCGCATCTGCATGTCGATTGCGGTGTGGACTCCGATGAAGTCGACTCCGAGCTTCGCCACCTCCCTCGCCCGCGCGAGAGGCTCCGCCGTCCCCAGCAGATCGGCTACAATCCTCGCCCCGTATTCCCGACCCGCCTCCACACATTCCGCAATCGTGGCATCCGAGGCCGCGGCCAACACATGCACGGCCGCAGCGCCCGCCTTCGCCGCAGACTCGACCTCCACCCGCCCCGCGTCCATCACCTTCATGTCGGCCACTATGTCCAGCTTCGGGAACCGCGCCCGCAGCTGACGCACCGCCTCCAGGCCCACGCTCTTGATGAGAGGTGTGCCCGCCTCCAGAATGTCAGCGCCGCCCGCAGCGGCCTCTTCGGCCACTTTCAGCGCGCGGTCCAGCTCCAGGAAATCCAGGGCAACTTGCAGCCGAGCTTTCTGATCCTGACTCTTCATCTCAACCATTCTCGCCGCGGCGTCCGGCCCATCCTCTACCCGCGCGATACCACACTTCGCCGTCCGTCTTCCTTCTCTGCTCTGTGTGCTCGACGTCGGTGGAAGTCTGTGCTCTGCTCGAACGCATGGGCCGCCCGCAGCAGGGCCTCTTCGCCGAGCGGCTTCCCCACAAGCTGCAGCCCGATCGGGAGACCATCCGACGAGAAGCCACAGGGAACCGACATCCCCGGGAGCCCCCCCATATTCACGGGAATGGTGCACACGTCCGACAGGTACATCGAGATCGGGTCCTCCGTCTTCTCCCCCAGGCGAAAGGCTACCGTCGGGCTCGTCGGTCCGACCAGCACATCGTACTGCTCGAACGCCTGGTCGAAGTCCCGCCGAATCAGCCCGCGCACCTGGCTGGCCTTCACGTAGTATGCGTCATAGTAGCCCGCGCTCAGTGCGTACGTCCCCAGCATGATGCGCCGCTTGACCTCCGGGCCGAATCCTTCGTCGCGCGTCGTGCGATACATCTCGACGATGTCGGCTCGGCTGTCCTCCGCACTGCGATAGCCATACTGCACGCCATCGTAGCGCGCGAGGTTCGAGCTGGCCTCCGCCGGCGCGATGATGTAGTAGACAGGAATGGCGTAGTTCAGGTGCGGAAGCGAAACCTCACCGCAGTCAGCTCCCAGCTCGCGAAAGCGCTCCACCGAGGCGCGGACTGCCGCCCCCACCTCTTCGTCCACTCCCACCCCCTGGTACGCCATGAACTCCTTCACGAGCCCGATCCGCATCCCCTTCACGTCCAGCTTCAGCGACCGGCAGTAATCCGGCGCGGGCGCGTCAATCGAGGTTGAGTCCCGATGGTCGTGCCCCGCCAGCACGTTCATCATGAGAGCGCAGTCGCGGACGTCCTTGGCTATAGGCCCGACCTGATCGAGTGAGCTGGCGAACGCCACCACCCCGTACCGCGA
>JALGTG010000157.1 GCA_029821495.1 Candidatus Hebobacteria bacterium | reverse complement strand
TTCTCTCCTTCGATTCCTCACGATCTGTCCTCTCAAGTATGGTCCTCTGCCTGTAGCACTCTGGAGTTACAGATTCGACCCGTCTTGAGAGTTACACGACAATCCGGCAGGAGCAGGACTCCGCAGCCCGGCGACGAACCGCCGATAGGCGGGGACTAACTCGCGGGATGCCAGTGGCGACCTATTGCTCTCGCGAGTCGCCCCCTTACTGGGAGGAGCACCGTGGCAAACTCTCCGAAGATCGCGATGATCGGGGCCGGAAGTGTAGTGTTCGCATATCATCTCCTGGGCGACATCATGTCCTGGCCGGAGATGCGGCAACCCCACATCGCTCTCATGGACATCGACCCCGATCGCCTCGCGGTGGCAAAGCGGATGGCCCACAAGCTGGCGGGGAGCCTGGACGCCAGACCCAAGATCACAGCCCACCGAACGCAGAAGCCCGCGCTCGATGGGGCCGACTATGTGATCAACACGATTCAGGTGGGCGGCTTCCCTGCCACCAAGATCGACTTCGATCTCCCTAAGAAGTACGGCCTCCAGCAGACGATAGCCGACACCAACGGCATTGGCGGCATATTCCGCGCCCTGCGAACCGTGCCCGTGATGGTCAAGATGGCTCGGCAGATGGAGACGCTCTGTCCCAACGCCATACTGATCAACTACGCGAACCCAATGTCCATGGTCTGCTGGGCAGTGACAAAGGCGACCAGCATTCAGACAGTCGGCCTCTGTCACAGCGTCCAGGGAACCGCCATGCAGCTCGCCCGTTACATGGGGGTACCTGGCGAGAAGCTGACATACCGCGCGGCCGGCATCAACCACATGAACTTCTACCTCAAGCTCGAGTATGGGGGCCGCGATGCCTACCCCAGGCTGCGGCGCGCCATGCAGAATCCCGACGTCCGGAAGCACGATCCAGTGCGCTTCGAGGTCCTCAACCGCCTCGGCTACTTCGTCAGCGAGTCGAGCGAGCACTTCGCCGAGTACGTGCCCTGGTTCATCCGGCGCGACCGACCCGACCTGATCGACCGCTACGACATCCCCATCGACGAGTACCTGAGACGGTGCGTAGCCCAAGACAAGCACTGGCGCCACATCAAGCGCGTGATGTTCAGCGACGAGCCGCTTCAGGTCCATCGCAGCCACGAGTACTGCGGCTACATCCTGCACGCGCACGAGACCGGCGAGCCCTGCGTGATCTACGGCAACGTACCCAACAGCGGCATCATCACTAATCTCCCCCAGGGTTGCTCTGTCGAGCTGCCCTGCCTGGTAGACCGGAACGGCATTCAGCCCTGCCACGTCGGCGACCTCCCGCCCCAGCTAGCGGGGGTGATCCGCAATACCGTGAACGTCCACGAACTGACAGTCGAGGGTTTCTTCCAGCGACGGAGGGATCACATCTACCAGGCCGCAATCCTCGATCCACACGCCTCTGCGGAGCTGAGCCTCGATGAAATCTACTCCCTGGTAGATGATCTTTTCGAAGCACACGGCAAGATGGTGCCGAGGCTGAAGTAAGCCTGGTTCCCCTCGTTCAACGGAGGCTGCTCCGCCGCGGTTGACCGGCGCTCAACAGACTGGCTATAATCTCACGCCGGCCGCAGTGATGGGGAGACCGCGATGCTCGACATCCGACTCATCCGAAGCGATCCTGAACTCGTCCGCCAGAGCATCAAGAAGCGCGGGGGCGATGACGCGCCCCTTGATGCCCTCCTGAATGCCGACGAGCGGCGACGCTCACTGCTTCAGGAAGTCGAATCCCTGCGGGCCGAGCGCAACCGCGTCAGTGAGGAGATCGCCAAGGTCAAGCGAGAGGGCGGCGACGCGGCCGACACGATCGCCGAGATGCGCAAGGTTGGCGACCGGATCAAGGCCCTTGAGGAAGAGCTCCGTGAAGTGGAGGCCGAACAGGAGGGCCTCGCGCTGGAGCTGCCCAATCTCATCTCGCAAGACACTCCCGAGGGAACGACAGAGGACGAGAACGTCATCGTCCGCGAGTGGGGAGAGCCTCGGCACTTCGACTTCGAGCCCAAGCCCCACTGGGAACTCGCCGTCGCCCTCGACATCGTGGACTTCGAGCGGGCCGCCAGAATCGCCGGCGCCAATTTCGAAGTCTTCAAAGGGGCCGGCGCGCGCCTCCGCCGCGCCCTCATCAACTTTATGCTCGACCTCCACGCGAAGGAGCACGGCTACACCGAGGTCGCCCCACCCGTCATCGCCCGCCGCGATTCCCTGATCGCCTCCGGCCATCTCCCGAAGTTCGAGGGGGAGCAGTTTCACCTCCGCGAAAGCGACATGTTCCTCATCCCCACCGCGGAGGCCGCCCTGGTCAACATCCACCGCGACGAAATCCTGGACGGCGACACCTTGCCGCGCCGCTATGTCGCCTACACGCCCTGCTTCCGGTACGAGAAGTTCGGCGCCGGCAAGGAGTCGCGCGGCCTCATCCGCCAGTACCAGTTCGACAAGGTAGAGATGTTCAAGTTCGTCCCCCCCGAAGCCTCGGCGGACGAGCTGGAGTCCCTCGTCCGGAACGCGGAAACCGTCTACCAGCGACTTGGCATCCCCTACAAGTTGGCGCTGCTCTGCGCGGGCGAGATGAGCGTGGCGGCAACGAAGGCCTACGATCCGATGGCCTGGTTCCCCGGCACGGGAAGTTGGATGGAGCTCAGCTCCTGCTCCAACTGCCTCGACTGGCAGGCCCGCCGCGCCAACGTCCGCCTCCGCCGAGAACCGCGCGCCAAGCCCGAGTTCGTCCACACCCTCAACGGCTCCGGCCTCGCCGTCGGCCGCACCCTCGCCGCCATCCTCGAGAGCTACCAGCAGGAAGATGGATCCGTCAAGGTGCCGGACGCGCTCGTTGGCCACATGGATGGGCTGACAGCCATCCGGGCCGTGTGAGCCGCGAGAGGAACGGCCGACACGCTTGCGCTCTCCCGGCAGGCCACTTGCCTCACACCAGAGTGGCACACGCCCTCGTCGCTCGCGCCGATGGAACAGCAAGCCCCGCCTCAGATGCGGCCGCACTCCTGCAGGCGCGCCCATGCCCGGCGTGAATTGACCTTCTAGTTCCAGGTAGCAGGAGCCGACGGGGGACACGCGGAAAAGACACAGAGGGTGCAGGGGTAGGGACGAGCAGCCAACACAGCGCAGACTCGTGCTACGTAGCGATGGCCACTTCGCGGAGTAGCACCAGGAGGCAGAAGGAATGGCCAAGGCGCGGGTGATCATCACCCTCAAGAAGACCATCATGGACGCGCAGGGGCAGACGGCCGAGAACGCACTTCACAACTTGGGCTACCGGGGCGTCAGCAACCTCCGCATCGGCAAGGTCGTGGAGATGGAGCTAGACGGCGCCCCGAAGGAGCAGCTATCGGCCCAGCTTGACAAGATGTGCCGAGAGCTGCTGGCCAATCCGATCATCGAGGACTTCCAGTTCGAGATTGAGGACTAGCCGATGGCCACTGCCACTGAGCTACACTTCGGAATCGTCGTCTTCCCGGGCACCAACTGCGATACCGACGCCTGGCATGCCCTTCATGACGGCATGGGGGCCCCGGTAGACTACATCTGGCACGAGGACACCGACCTCACTGGCTTCGACTGCATCATACTCCCGGGGGGATTCAGCTATGGCGACTATCTGCGCACCGGCGCGGTAGCGCGGTTCTCCCCTGTCATGGGTGCCGTCACCGACTTCGCCGCCAAAGGAGGGCTGCTCCTCGGAATCTGCAACGGCTTCCAGATCCTCCTCGAGGCGGGCCTGCTGCCGGGCGCGATGATGAGAAACGTCGGGCAGACCTTCGTCTGCAAGTATGTCAACCTCCGTGTCGAGGCGACGGACACACCCTACACCCGCGCCATGGAGAAGGGCGCTGTGCTCCGCATCCCCATCGCCCACGGCGAAGGCAACTACTACGCCGACGAGGCCACCGTAGAGGACCTGAGGCGGAACCACCAGATCGTGTTTCGCTACTGCGCCCCCGATGGCCAGACAACCGCCGAGGCCAATCCCAACGGCTCTCTGGACAACATCGCGGGAATCTGCAACCGCGAACGGAACGTCATGGGGATGATGCCCCACCCTGAACGCTGCACCGATCCCATCCTCGGCTCGGCCGACGGCCGCTTGGTTTGGGACAGCTTGCTCGGATAAGCGGAGACGCGGGAGAAACCTATGGCAATGGAACCACAGATGTGGCGCGAGCTGGGCCTGGCCGACGCGGAGTACCAGCGCATCGTCGACGTGATCGGGCGCGAGCCCAGCCCCACTGAGCTCGCCATGTTCTCGGTCGAGTGGTCGGAGCACTGCGGCTACCCCAGGAGCCGGCCTCTCCTAGGTCTGCTCCCAAAGGAGGGCAAGTACGCTGCTCGCGTCAAGGGCGAGGACGCTGGCGGCATCGAAGTCGCTCCCGGCATCACCATCCTCTTCAAGATGGAGAGCCACAACCATCCGAGCCAGGTGGAGCCATTTCAGGGCGCAGCCACCGGCGTCGGCGGCATCATCCGAGACATATTCACCATGGGCGCGCGGCCCATTGCCGTGCTCGATCCCCTTCGGTTCGGCGAACTCGACGAACCCCTCGCCCGCTACCTCTTCCGCCGGGTGGTCGAAGGAATCTCCTTCTACGGCAACTGCCTCGGTGTGCCGACGGTCGGCGGCGAGCTGCGGTTCGAGGCGCCCTACGGCGGGAACTGCCTCGTCAACGTGATGGCGATCGGCATCGTCGAGACCGACAAGGTCGCCACCAGCCGCGCCGTCGGCGAGGGCAACCCGGTCATCATCGTCGGCAACTCCACCGGGCGTGATGGCATCGGCGGTGCCAGCATTCTTGCCAGCCATGAGTTCGCCGAGGACGAGGAGAAGCGCCCGACGGTCCAGATCGGCGACCCCTTCACTGAGAAATGCTTGATCGAAGCCTGTCTGGAAGCCCTGGAGACCGGCGCTGTCATCGGCCTCAAGGACATGGGCGCAGCCGGCATCACCTGCACCACCTGCGAAATGTCGGCGGCCGGCGACCACGGCATGGATATTGACCTCCAGAAGGTCCCGCGGCGCGAGCCGGGCATGGAGCCGTGGGAGTTGATGATGTCCGAATCGCAGGAGCGAATGCTCCTCGTCGCGCAGAAGGGCCGAGAGGACGAGGTGCTCGGGATATTCCGCAAATGGGGGCTCAACGCGGTGACCATCGGGCGCGTCACCGGAGACGGCATGCTTCGCGTCCGAGACAATGGCGAACTCGTGGCCGAGCTGGAGGCGAAGACGCTTGCCGACCCGCCGGTGTACCATCTGCCCGCGGAGGAGCCCGACTACTACCGCGAGGTGCAGTCCGCCGACCTCTCGCAGGTTCCGCTCCCCAACGATATGAACGCTGTGCTGCGCGATCTGCTTGCCAGCCCCAACATCGCCGCCGCCGCATGGGCATGCCATCAGTACGACCACATGGTCCAGACCAATACCGTCGTGGCCCCAGGCGCGGATGCGGCCGTCCTTCAGTTGAAGGGACACCGACAGGGCATCGCTGTTACCACCGACGGCAATGGCCGCTACTGCTACCTCGACCCCTATGTCGGGGCACAGCTAGTGCTCGCCGAAGCAGCCCGCAACCTGGTCTGCGTCGGCGCCGACCCCGCCGGTGTCACCGACTGCCTTAACTTCGGAAACCCGGAGAAACCCGACCGGTTCTGGCAGTTCAAGAGGTGCGTCGAGGGCCTCGCCGACGCCAGCCGGGCATTCGGTCTGCCCGTGGTCAGCGGAAACGTGAGCTTCTACAACGAGACCCCGAATACGGCCGTCTACCCAACCCCGGTCCTCGGCGTCGTCGGCGTGCTGGACGATGTGCGGCGCCACTGCACGCCCGGATTCAAGCGAGCGGGGGATGTGATCATCCTGCTCGGTGAGACCCACGAGGACCTGGGCGGTACCGAGTACCTGAAGCGCTCCCACGGCCAAGTCACCGGCCGTCCTCCCACCCTCGACCTCGAGCGCGAGAAGAAAGTCCAAGCCGCCTGTCTACGAGCCGTGCGCGAGGGCCTGGCCGCCTCTGCCCACGACTGCTCGGACGGGGGCCTCGCCGTCGCCCTTGCCGAGAGCTGCATCCACGGCCGCGTAGGTGCGAACGTGGCGCGTCGCCCTCCCGCATCATCCTCTCAGCACCCCCGGAGAATGCTGAGGGCATCCAGGCGCTCGCGGCCGACGTCGGCGCGCCAGCCTCTGTGCTCGGCGAAGTCGGGGGCGACGACCTCGTAATCTCAACCGGGGCAGAAGAGCCGGTGACGCTTGCAGTGTCCGAGATGGATCGGATCTGGCGCACCGCCATCCCCTCCCTGATGGAGCAGTAGCCCCAGTGGCGGGTCGCGCCACATTATGCCAGCAAGTGTTGTCGCCCGGACAGGGACTCAGGCATCGTTATCGAAGCATTGAGTATCTGCGTCACCGGGGATAGGGAATGCGGGACCCCTCAGCGTGTAGCTCAGCAAGCGCGCCGGAAGCGACCCAGC
>JALGTG010000156.1 GCA_029821495.1 Candidatus Hebobacteria bacterium | reverse complement strand
AGGGATATCATGACCACCGACGTGGTGACGGTGGACGGCTCGGCTACGGTGGCAGAAGCGGTCAGGCTGATGAAGGAGAAGGGCGTCAGGGCGTTGATCGTAGACAGAAGAAGCTAGGAGGACCATCTGATGAAGCGAAGGACTGCCATCAGAGGCCGATTCAAGGGCAAGGTGGCCATTGTCACCGGGGGATCGTCCGGGATCGGACGGGCAGTGGTCGAGGAGCTGTGCAAAGAAGGAGCATCCGTGGCCTTCACTGGGATCAGCGATGCCGGTCTGAGCACCTCCCGAGAGCTTGCCGGGGCCGGCCACGACGTGCTCTTCCTGCGCGGCGACATGGCTGAAGAGGGTTTCTGCCGGGAGGTAGTAGAGAGCACCCTCCGACAATGGGACCGGGCAGATTACCTGGTCAACAACGCTTTCTCCTTCGCAGCCAAAGGACTGGATGCCACCCGGGCCGATTGGGAGCGCGTCCTCCAGGTAGGGCCGATGGCTTACGCGCTGATGACCCAGCTGGTGGCCGAGCCGATGAAGCGCCAGGGCGGGGGGGCCATCGTGAACATGTCCAGTATCTCCGCTTTGGCCGCCCAGCCTGATCGGTGGACGTACAACGCGGCCAAAGGTGCGGTGTACACCTTGACCAGATGCATGGCCCTGGACCTGGCCCCCTTCGGCATCAGGGTCAACAGCGTGAGTCCCGGCTGGATCTGGACAAGGGAGGTGGACAAGGCCGCCGGCGGGGACCGCGCCAAGTGGGAGCCGATATGGGGGCAGTTCCATATGCTGGAGCGCTGCGGCGAGCCGGTGGAATGCGCCGGCCCCATCCTGTTCCTCCTCAGCGATGACGCTTCGTTCATCACCGCCGCCGATCTGCCGATTGACGGCGGATACCAGGGGATGGGCAGCGAAGGGCTGGGCAAGGCCAGCACGTTTGCCGGATCGGTCTGATGGCGTGGCACGGAGCAAGCTTATGAACGGCGAGCTGGAGAAGCGGGTTGCCATCGTCACCGGAGGTGCCCGGGGAATCGGTCGAGCCATTTCGCTGGTCCTGGGCCGAGAGGGGGCCAGGGTGGTGGTGGCCGACACCAACATGGCCGGCGCCCAGCAGACCGCGGCCGAGGTCCCGGGCGGACAGGCGCTGGCACTGGACACCGACGTCTCCTCGGAGCCGTCGGTCAGCCGGCTGTACGCGACCGTGACCGAACGTCTCGGTCCGGTGGATATCCTGGTCAACAATGCCGGGATCTGCCGGATGGTCCCCATCCTGGAGATCGAGGTGAAGGAGTGGGACCGGGTGCTGGCGGTGAACCTGCGGGGCACTTTCTTGATGAGCCGCGAGGCGTTCAAGCTGATGAAAGAGCGAAGGAGCGGCCGGATCATCAACCTGGCCTCCGCCGCCGCCAAGATCGGCGGTCTGGCCGCTGGCGCTCACTATTCCGCCTCCAAGGCCGCCGTGATCTGCCTCACCAAGTCCCTGGCCCTGCAAGCCGCTCCCTACAAAGTGAACGTCAACGCCGTCTGTCCCGGCCCTACCGAGACCGAGATGACCGATGCCTGGGGCGACCAAGTGAACCGGGATTTCGCCGCCACCATCCCGTGGAAGGAGTACGGCCAGCCGGAGGATGTGGCCGAGGCAGTGGCCTTTCTGGCCTCGGACAGGGCTCGCTATATCACCGGCGAGATCCTGGACGTGAACGGCGGCCTGGTGATGGACTGAATACAGGAGGATTCCGACTATGGCACACCTGGTTGACCTGTCACTCGACATTTACGACAAGGCCCCCACCTTCTCGCCAGACCCCAAGACCGCGGTGACCCCTCACCTCAAGATCGAGGACCTGAAGTACAACATCACCCAATTGGTGATGAGCACCCACCTGGGCACTCATCTCGACGCGCCCTTCCATTTCTTCGACGACGGGTTGACCGTAGATAAGCTCGACCTCTCCAAGGGCTTTGGGCCGGCCTGGGTGCTGGATTTCACCGCCAAGGACGCCGGCGATGTGATCACCCGCGCCGAGCTGGAGAAGCAAGCGGACAAGATCACCGAGGGCTCACGGGTGGTCATCCGCACCGACTGGGACCAGGCTTTTCCTGATCAGCGATACTTCTCGGAGGGCCCCGGGCTGGACGCCGGGGCCTGCACGTACCTCGCCGAGTCGCGAATCGCCTGCCTTGCCCTGGACATGCCCACCATCTACGCCCCGGAGTACGTGCAGGTGCACCACACTCTGCTGGAGGCGGAGGTGCTGGTGATCGAGGGCCTCGCCAACCTGAAAGCGCTCCGAAATGACCGGATCGTGCTGGTGGCGCTCCCGCTGCGGATCAAGGGAAGGGATGGCTCGCCCTGCCGGGCCGTGGCCATAGACGGACTCTCGGAGGTGCACATGTCGGCCTTCACGTTCGCGCAGAGGTCAGGGCGGTGAAAGTCTTCAGAGACTACATCGCCGGAGAATGGGTGGAAGCGGCGTCCGGGAAGACGTCTGAAGACTACAACCCGGCCGATCGCGAGCAAGTGCTCTGCAAGGTACAGCTCTCAGGTGCAGAGGATGCCGAGCAAGCGGTGAGGGCCGCTTCGGAAGCCTTCCCCGGCTGGCGCAGCACGCCCGCGCCGCGCCGGGCCGCCATCCTGCGGGAGCTCTGGCGGGTGATGCAGGATCGCGAGCAGGACCTGGTTCGCAGCATCACCCTGGAGAACGGCAAGACGCTGCCAGAGTCGCGGGCCGAGTTCCTGGCCGCGATCAAGGAGGCCGACTACCAGATCGGACAGGGCTGGCGTCTGGGTGGCCAACACCTGCCGTCGGAGCAGCCCGGTGTGCTCTGCTATCTTACCCGGCGGCCGCTGGGCGTGGTCAGCATCATCACCCCGTGGAACTTCCCGCTCAACGTGGCCTGCCGCAAGCTGTTTCCCGCGCTGATCGCCGGAAACACCTGTGTCCTCAAGCCGGCCGACTTCACGCCGATGACCGCCGCCCTCCTGTTCGAGATGATGGACCAGGTCGGCTTCCCGCCGGGCGTGGTCAACCTCGTCACCGGGCGCGGATCGGTAATCGGGGAGGTGCTGACCGGCCATCCGGCGGTGAGGGCGGTCTCCTTCACCGGCTCCAGCGAAGTGGGGCTGGCGATCGCCGGCAAGTTGGCCGGCGGGCGCACTAAGGTGCAGCTCGAGATGGGGGGTAAGAACCCGCTGGTGGTGCTGGCCGACGCTGACCTGGAGAGCGCGGCGGAGGCGGCCGCGCTGGGCGCCTTCAGCTGCAGCGGGCAGTGGTGCACTTCAACCAGCCGGGCGATCGTGGAGGCGGCCGTCTACCACCCCTTGGTCTCGATGCTGACCCGCCGCGCCCAGCAGCTGGTGGTAGGCAACGGGCTGGACGAGCGAACCACGATGGGCCCGGTAGCCGGTCCCCAGCAGTTCGAGAGTATTCTCCACTACATCGCCTCCGGAACAGACGAGGGCGCCCGGCTCTGCACCGGCGGGCGGGCCCTGACGGACGGCGCGTTGGCCGGGGGGTACTTCATCGAGCCCACCGTGTTCGCGGAGGTGGCACCTGATATGCAGATCGCGCGGGAGGAGATCTTCGGGCCGGTGCTCTCGGTGATGCAGGCGAAGGACTTCGACCACGCAATCGCGATTGCCAACGATACCGGTTACGGTCTGGCCTCCTCCGTCTACACCCGCGACCTCGAGAAGGCACACCGGTTCGCGGATGAGAGCGAAGTAGGACTGTGTCATGTGAACATGCCGACCGCCTGGAAGGAACCCCAACTCGAATTCGGCGGCATCAAGGATTCCGGCAGGGGTCTGCCGGAGGCCGGGCCTACCGGCGCCGAGTTCTTCACCGAACACAAGGCGGTGTACATCCGGTACTTCGCCGAAGGGGATTAAGCTCGACGAGCGCCATGAAAAAGCAGAGACTCGATCCGGAGTTCGACTGGGAGTGGTGGCGATCAGATGAGCAGGATTTGCACACCGTTGATGCCACTACTGTCGGACGCATTGTCCTGGACATGTTCCTGATCAGGGAATTCGAGCACAGGTTGCTGGCACTGCAGAAAGACGGCTGTGTCTGGGGGCCTGTGCACTCGAGCGTTGGACAGGAAGCAGTAGCCGCTGCCGCCATCGCCGCTCTGCGCAAGACCGACAAGATCGCGGGTACCCACCGGGCGCACCATCAGTTCCTCGCCAAGGCGATGAAGTATGCCCTGGCGGACGATTGGGACCCGTCTAGTGACGATCTGCCCGACGAGGGCCTAGAGGTCCTCAAGCGGACGATGGCGGAGATCCTCGGGCTCTCATCCGGCTACTGCGGAGGCCGCGGCGGCTCCATGCACCTGCGTCACGGCCCGGCTGGCGTCATTGGCACCAACGCCATCGTCGCGGGCGGCATACCGCTGGCAACCGGGACCGCGTTTGCGGAGAGATTCAATCGGACCGGAAACGTGGTCGTATGCTTCTTCGGCGACGGCGCCATCAACCAGGGGTCCTTTCACGAAGCATGCAACCTGGCCGGAATCTGGGGCTTGCCCATCATCTACTTCGTTGAAAACAACTCCTATGCGGTGGGGACATCGGTCGAGCAGGCATGCGCGGTGGAGCACCCATCCCTCCGGGCTTCCGCCTACGACATGAAAGGCCGTATCGTCCACGGCACTGATCCGCTTGCCGTCTATCAGGTCGTCGCCGAGGCTGCGGACGACATTCGCGGGGGCGGCCGTCCCTACCTTGTCGAGGCCAAGTGCTATCGAAGTTATCACCACGCGGGCGACCGGCCCGGCAGCGCGTATGGTTACCGGTCTGCGAGTGAAGAGGCTGAGTGGGCAGAGAAGGACGCCTTCGTGACTCTTCCCGCAGCCCTAACCCGAGCCGGCTTGTTGGAGGGCTCGGCGATCGCGAGGTTGGAAGAGGTCGCGCGGGAGGCGGTAGCTCAGGCCGTGGATTACTGCACCGTCTCGTCCACTCCTCGCGCCGTTCGCACCGACCTGTGGCCTGCGCCGGAATCCTGCCTGGAGGGGGTGCGGAGTGACGACCAAGAGTGGTCGGGGGTCGTCTTTCGCGAGAGAGAGGACTACGCCGATCTCCAGAACATGCGCTATCTCAAGGCCATCTCCGCGGTCACGGGTCGGTGGCTAGAGAACGACCCCCGCGTCTTCGTCCTGGGCGAGGAAGTGGCCAACTTCGGCGGCGGCGCCTATGGAGCCACCAGAGATCTGCCCGCTCAGTACCCCGACCGCGTTCTCAACACTCCGATCTCCGAGGCTGGGTTTGTAGGTCTGGCGTGCGGCGCGGCGGCCGCGGGGCTGCGGCCGATCGTGGAGATCATGTTCCCGGACTTCTCACTCGTAGCTGCGGATCAGCTTTTCAACCAGATCGCCAAGAT
The DNA here is from genome assembly GCA_029821495.1 of Candidatus Hebobacteria bacterium. Lineage (GTDB taxonomy): Bacteria > Armatimonadota > Hebobacteria > Hebobacterales > Hebobacteraceae > JALGTG01. The sequence continues at coordinate 961 of JALGTG010000156.1, read as the reverse complement.
CCGATACATGTATGGCGGCAGCGCCGATGCGCCGTTGGTAGTGCGCACGCGAGTGGCGATCGGTTGTGGCTACGGTGCTCAGCACTCGATGGACCCGGTGGGCCTCTATGCCCTGTTTCCCGGTTGGCGAATCGTAGTCCCAAGCGATTCTTTCGACTACATTGGCCTCTTCAACTCGGCCATGCGCTCTCGCGACCCAGTGCTGATCGTGGAACATCACAGTCTCTACAATCGCAGATTCCCGGCCCCCAAGCAGGACCTGGACTACTTCGTTCGTTTCGGCAAAGCGAGGGTGGTCGAGACGGGTAGTAGTCTGACCGCGATAGCCTATGGCGCGATGGTGCACCGCTGTGCAGCGTTGCGTCAGCCCCTGAGCGAACGGGGGACTACCGTCGAGTTGATAGACTTGCGCAGCGTCGATCTCCCGACCATCGACTATCGCACCATCGGGGAATCCCTGTCCAAGACAGGCTCTGCCGTGGTGGTAGAGGAGGCGCCGACCAGTCATTCGATCGGAGCAGCGATAGCCGCCGGAATCACTGAACGCTACTTCGAACGGCTCAACGGGCCCGTCTTGCGCGCGAACTCGCGTGATGTTCCCAGCCCTGTGTCTCACGTCTTGGAGGCGGCCGCAATGATCAGTGATGCAGACATTCTGACGGCGATGACGTCGGCGGCCGAGAGAGGGGCCCATTGATGTTCGCCAGCTACGTTGACCATGCAGCTGCTTGGTGGCACAGCCGTCTCGGTCGCGAAATGAGTTCAGTTGGCGGGCGAGACGCCCACCCCGCCTCCCTCAGGGAAATGCATCCTGTGGTCCTTGGCCTGGCCGACCGCATCCGCCGCTGGCAGGAACGCACCGGCGACTCCTTAGACCTGCCGACACTATAGAAGTCGTGTCGAAACTCGGCGCCCTTGTTACTTGCCGATCGGACACGCCTGAGAGCCGTCAGGACGCCCG
>JALGTG010000155.1 GCA_029821495.1 Candidatus Hebobacteria bacterium | reverse complement strand
GCCGGCGGGTACGCAGGTTGGAAACCTGCGCTACCAGGAGGCGGGGGAGGGTGGCGGAAGGTGAGGAGGGGAAGCGGAAGAAGGGTAGGGCGTTGGTCGGAGGATGTGGGTCAGGAGGTAAGCGAGATGGGCACGGCACGGAATCCATTTCACTGGCGCGGGACGGTGGCGGAGGCGGAGGCGTTTGTGGGGCGGGAGCGGGAGCTTGCAAATGTGTTCGCGCGGCTGCGAACGCTGGGGTGTGTGTCGATAGTGGGGGAGCGGCGGATAGGGAAGTCGTCGCTGTCGTATCAGGCGAGCGCGCGCGCGGGGAAGGAGCTGGGGTCGGAGGCGAGGGTGGTCTATATCGACATGCTGAGCGCGAAGCATCACAGCCTGCAGGGCCTGCTGTGGGCGATCTTGACGGGGCTGGGGGGACAGGTGGAGCAGGTGGAGGCGGAGTCGTCGGAGGCGGCGATGGCGGTTTTCGAGGCGGAGGTGCGGGAGCTTCGGAGGCAGGGGTGTCTGCCGGTGGTGGTGCTGGATGAGTTCGAGGCGCTGGGGTCGCGGACGGAGCAGCTTGGGGATGATCTGCTGGAGTCGTGGCGGAGCTTGGGCAACGGCGGGCAGATGGCCTTCGTGGCGACGTCGGCGCGGCCGTTGGATGAGGTGACGCAGGAGTCGGGCTTGACTTCGAGCTTCTACAATATCTTCGCGCAGATGGGGCTGAAGGAGTTCACGGAGGAGGACGCGAAGGCGTTCGTGCGGCGGGCGATTCGGGTGGGGGGCTTCGAGCCATCGGATGAAGCGTTCATCGCACGGGTGGGAGGACAGCATCCGCTGCGGCTGCAGGTTGCGGCGTGGCATCTGTTCGAGGCGAGAGGGAGGGGGGAGGTGGACTTCGGGCTGTTGGGGGAGCAGGCGGAGGCGGAGATAGCGGGGATGATGAGGAAGAAGTAGCGGCGGTGCGCGGGGGCGATTGGGGCGAGGCTGTTGGGAGTGGGCGGGGTGGGGGGTGTGGCGGGGGGCCGTGAGGGGGAGCTGGAGAGGCTAGATGTATGAGTCTGTCGTGACCCTCTACCGCGTGTTCTGCCAGCCGACAGCATTCCTGGCGGAGACGAAGGGGTGGCGGTTCGGCAGGCGGCTGTGGTTCATGGTGCGCATGGCGCCGGCGATGCTGCTGGCGCAGTTGGCGATCATGGCGGGGGTCTCGCTGGTTGCACTGGCACTTGGGGCGGACGGTGTCGACGCGCGGGCGGCGGTGGTGTTTGGCGTGTTGAGCTTGCTGGGGGGCATTGTGTGGGGCGCGGCGTGGAGCGTGACGATGGGGGTGGCGTGGGGGGTGGTGTGGGGAACGGCTGAGTGGGTGATCACGGAGGGTGTCAGGTTCGCCGAGACGCTGGAGCCAGCGTCGAGCGCGGTTGGTCTGCTGATCTCGCTCTCCTTGGCTTTGGCGAAGGCCGGGCATGGGGCGCCGCTGGGACTGGCTTTCGGGGTGGGCCTGGGGGTGACGCTGCGGGCGGCGAGGGGTGCATGGTGGGGAGTGGCTCTGGGGATAGGGTTTGGTGCGGTGCTGGGTGCTGCGGGCGGCGGCGGGGGACTGGTCGCGGTGTTCACTCGGATCATGGTCGGGTACTCGGGACTCGCTATGGTGGTGTTCAGCTTCATGGTGGGGTACTTCCGGCTTGAATGGTATCCGCTGGACGCGGCGGCAACGCTGTGGCAGCTTGCGAGGGCGAGGAGGAGTCCGAGGCGAGCGCGGGCGCTGCTGCGGAGGTCGCCGATCTACTGGCGGGAGCCGATTTGGCTGCCGCTTATCGGGCTGAAGTCGTTGCTGCGGCTGGTGGATGAGGAGGATCCTCACGCCGCGCTGGAGGAGTGCCTGTTTGTGATGCTGGAGCGGCCGGCGCAACGGCGAGTGGCGCGGGCGACGCTGATGGAGACCACGGCGAGGCACATGGCGGAGCTGGGTTCGGTGCAGGAGATCGCGGCGTCGGCAGAGGGGATGAGGCGGGGGCAGGAACGGGCGGTGCAACTGGCGGGAGGCCGGCCGGTGCCGCTGCTGGCAGACGATGTGGGAAGAGCGGCGTCGGCGCTGGCGGAGCTGGCGCGGCTTGCGGAGCAGCACGTGACGGCGACACTTCCGCACAATCGGAGGCGAGCGCTGGAGCGGCTGCGAGACGGGGCCGAAAGCCTGCAGCGAGAGCTGATCCTTTCGGGGGCGAGCTTCTCGGGAGTGTGGGCGGGGGCGGCGGGCAAGTGGCGGGAGGTGGCGGAGGCGGCACTGGAGGAGATGGGGGCGGCGGAGCAGGCGGCCGGGTTCATCTACAACCCGTTCGTGTTCGGGCAGCCGATCGAGGAGACGGAGACGAACCTGTTCGTGGGTCGCCGCGACGTGGTACGGGAGATCGAGGTTAGTCTGCTCGGTGCGGCGCAGAAGCCGACGTTGGTGTTGTGGGGTCCGAGGCGGATGGGGAAGACGTCGGTGTTGAAGCAGCTTCCGAGGCTGCTGGGGTCGGAGTTTGCGCCGGCGTTCGTGGACATGCAGGCGGTGCAGGTGAGGGAGAGCGTGCGGGCGTTCTTCAGGAGTGTGACGCAGGCGGCGGCAGGGGCGCTGCGGCGGCGGGGGGTGGAGGTGGAGGAGCTGGAAGAGTCGGCTCTGAGGGAGAGTCCGTTCGGCGCTTTTGCGGAGTGGATGGAGAAGGTGGAGGAGGGACTCGGGGAGGGGCGCTATCTGCTGCTGTGTTTGGACGAATTCGAGCGGCTGGAGGCGTCTATCCGAGAAGGCAAGCTCCCGTCGGAGCTGATGGATCAGGTGAGGCACGTGATCCAGCACCATCCGCGGATAGTGCTGGTGTTTGCGGGGTCGCACAGGCCGGATGAGATGGAGCTGAACTGGCCGGATGTGCTGATAAGCACGAGGCTGGTACGGGTGAGCTACTTGCGGGAGGAGGAGGCGAGGCAGCTCATCACGGAGCCGGTGCCGGATTTCGGGGTGAGCTATGGGGAGGGGAGTGTGGAGCGGATAGTGGAAGTGACGCGGTGCCAGCCTAACCTGGTGCAAGCGGTGTGCTATGAGCTGGTGAACCATCTGAATGTGGAGGGAAGACGGGAGGCGCGGAGGGAGGATGTGGAGGCGGCGGTGGGGCAGGCGCTGGAGAGCGCGCACCTGTATTTCGCGGAGATGTGGGGGCAGTTGAGCGAGAGCCAGAAGGGGGTGCTGCGAGAGATGGCCCGGGCGAGCGCGGGGGCACGGGTGGAGGAACTGGCGACGGCCGCGGGGGCGGCGCGGGACGAGGTGGAGGCCGATCTGAGGGTGCTGGAGGGGCGGAGCATCATTGAGGCGGTGGATGACAGACGGCGGTTTCAGGTGCCGATGGTGGGGGAGTGGGTGCGGAGGCGGGCCGGATAGGAGGAAGCGCCGGGCGCGAGTCTGCGCCCGCGGCGTAATATGTCAGGAGGAGGAGATGGTGCGGATACCAATTGCTGTGCAGTTGTACTCGGTGCGAAAGGACTGCGAGCGCGACCTGCCGGGGACGCTGAAGGCGATCGCGGAGATGGGGTACGAGGGGGTGGAGTTCGCGGGGTACTACGGGCGGACGGCGGATGAGCTGAGGAAGATGCTCGACGATCTGGGGCTGAAGGTGGCCGGGAGCCACTTGAGCTTGCCGCAGCTGCAGGGGGATGAGCTGGAGGGGACGATTGAGTTCAATAAGAGGATTGGGAGTAAGTACCCGATTATCGCAAGCGCGGGCCGCGAGCATATGGAGACGCGGGAGGCGGTGGTGAACTTCGCGCGCACGCTGAGCGAGATCGGGGAGAAGGTCGCGCCGCACGGGATGCGGACGGGCTACCACAATCATTCTGCGGAGTTCAAGGCTCTGGATGGGGAGACGCCGTGGGATCTGATCGCGGCGAATTCGTCCCCCGATGTGGTGATGCAGCTGGACCTTGGGAATGCGATGCACGGAGGCGCGGATATCATACCGGTGCTGAAGAAGTGGGCGGACCGAGGGTTCACGGTGCACTTGAAGGAGCATTCGAGCACGAAGGATGACGCGCTGGTCGGCGAGGGCGATGTGGCGTGGCAGGAGGTGTTCGCCATCTGCGAGGCGGCGGGTAATACTGAGTGGTATATTGTCGAGCAGGAGAGTTACGCGCACGCGCCGCTGGAGTGTGTGGCGCGGTGCCTCGACAATCTGCGGGAGATGGGGAGGTAGGCGGGCTGGGGCGCGGTATGGGGAACGGCTACTCGCGGGGTTTGGGTTGGCGGAGTTGGCGTTTGCGGCGGAGGAGGCGGGAGGTGGTGGATTCTTCGGGCTCGCGGGGAGGGGCCGGCTGTTCGGCGGCAGGCTCGGTGGCTTCACGCGAGGGGGCAGGCCGGGCCTCGGGCTCGGGGGGCGCGATTTCGATCGGCTCGGTCGGCGGCTGAGGCGCGGCGGGGCGGCGCGCGGCCTGCTTGCGGGTGAGGAGGCGCTCCATGGTCGCGGGTCGGGTGACCACGCGGGTGACGCGGAGGCGGCGGGCGGCGGCGCGGAGGGGCTGGGTGAAGAGGGCGAGGTCTTCGCGCCTGATGATGAGCCGCCTGACGGCCACGTCGAGGGGCAGGAGAAGGGCAGCGATCCAGAGGAGGGTGCGCCAGATGTCGACGGGGACGCGGGGCATGACGGCGGGGCGCTGGAAGACTCCCTCCGGGTCGGCGACGACTTCGCCGCCGGTCTGATCGGCGATGTATTCGAGGAAGGACTCGCTGGGCTGGGTGTCGGCGAAGTCGGGAGGGTAGGAGACGGAGAACCCGACGGTCTGGCGGGCCTCGAAGTCGCCGGGGCCGGAGGCGGTGAGGCCGATGACGTAGGAGCCGCGGTCGGGGGCCTCGATGGAGGCTTGGTAGCGGCCGGGGGCGGTCTGGGCGAGGGGGACCTGGGCGCGCTCGCCGGTGGGGCGGTTGACGGAGGCGCGGAGGTCGAGGCCGTTGATGAGGGCGCCGTCTTCGGCGACGGCATCTACGACGAGGCTGGCGGTGTCGCCCTGGAGCTGAATCTGTGGGTAGAGGACTTCGGTGGAGAGCTGGCGGAGGGTCCAGCGGACGGTCTGGCCCCAGAACTTGGGGAACTCGGGCCAGCGGAGCCAGTAGGGGGCCCAGTGGGGCTTGGCGTCTGAGGTGAAGGCGATGCTCTTGCCGAGGCCGTACTGCCAGTGGGCGAAGATGGGGTCTTCCTTGTGGGAGATGAGGGGGACGCGGCTGAGGGATTTGGGGGAGGTGGCGACGTAGCCGAGCAGGGGTGGGGCGGAGGACCAGTCGAGGCCGTGGATGACGGGGGTGCTGTCGGCGAGCCGGGGCTGGAACTGCTCTTCGACGAGCACGGATCGGGCGACGGTTAGGGTTTCGCGGGTGAAGATCTTCTTGAGGTCGCGCGCTCTTTCGGTGAGGTAGAACTGGCCGCTGCCGGAGGCGGCGACGTCTTTGAGGAACGGGACGTGGGGGCCGTCGCCGAAGGCGACGGCGGTGAGGGTGATGTTCTCGGAGGCCATGCGCTGGACGAGTGGGACGGAGCCGGGCTGCTGGTCGCAGTCGCTGCCGTCGGCGAGGAGGATGATGTGGCGGACGGCGGAGTCGTTGTCGCGGAGGACGTCGTAGGCGGCGCTGAGAGAGGGGTAGCAGGCGATGCCGCCGCCGCCGGCCCGGACGGAGCGGATGTCTCGCTTGACGCTGGCTTTGTTCTGGACGTTGCGGAGCTTGCAGACGAGGGTGGGCGTGGGGTCGCTGGCGATGAAGCCGATTGAATCGTAGGGCTGAAGGAGGTCTACGATTGCGCAGGCGGCTTCGGCGGCGAGCTGGATCTTCTCCTTGCCGTCCTCAATCATGGACATGCTGCCGGAGGTGTCCATGACGAGGAGGACGGAGGAGGCGGGGAAGACGCGGTGTTTCCTGACGTCCATGTCAACGGGGAGGGCTTCCTCGATGGGGGTCTGGTAGTAGCCGCCGGCGCCGAAGGAGTACTCGCCGCCGATCATGCCGAGGCCGACGCCTAGGTCGCGGGTGGCGTCGCGGAGCATGGTCATCTGGTGGGGGTCCATTCTGTAGGCGGGGTAGTTGGAGAGGAAGACGGCGTCGTAGCGCTCGAGGTCGGCGGTGTTGGTGGGGAGGGCGGCGGGGCCGCCGACTGCGACGAGGATGTCCTGGGCTTTGAGGGTGCGGGAGAGGGCGGCGGCATCGGAGGGGTCGCTGTCGACGATGAGGATGCGGGGCTCGCCCTTGATGCGGACGAAGGCGGCGGCGCGGTTGTTCTCGCGGGACTGCTCGTCGGGGGCTTCAAGGAGGACGTCCACCTTGCTGAAGCCGGCATCGGAGATGGAGAGGGGGATTCTGAGTGCGGTGGTGCCGGCGGGGAGGGTGACGGGCTGCTTGTGGATGGGC
>JALGTG010000019.1 GCA_029821495.1 Candidatus Hebobacteria bacterium | reverse complement strand
GTACTTCGTGCTGCGGCCGGGTGCGCCGTTGCCGTCGTGGGTATGGCGAGCGGTGGGAGGCGACGCGGGGGCGCAGGTTGACTTGTCGGTGCTGAGCTACATCGTGTACATCTTCGTGATAGCGTCGTCGGTGCAGTTTGTGGAGATGTACGTGCGGAAGTTCTTCCCGCCGCTGTACCGGTCGTTCGGGGTGTTCTTGCCGCTGATAACAACGAACTGCGCGATTCTGTTCGGGTCGCTGGAGGTGATGAAACACCTTCAGGATCCGATGAAGCTGTGGGGTCTGCACGAGGCGCTGGCGCTGGCGCTGGGCGGGGGAGTGGGATTCACGATAGCGATAGCGCTGATGGCGGGGATTCGAGAGGAACTGGACATGTGCGATGTTCCGGCGTCGTTGAAGGGGGCGGGGGTGGCGCTGCTGGTGGCTGGGATAATGGCGATGGCATTCATGGGATTCGTGGGAGTCGACAAGGGCGTGCAGGCCGCGGTGAGCGGATTGCTGAGATGAGGATGCGGGACAGATGCTGATGTGGGTAGCGCCGATTCTGGCGGCCGGTGTTCTGGGGCTGCTGGCGATCATCATGGGGTACGTGCTGGGCTGGGCAAACCGTGCGTTCCGGGTGGAGCGGGATCCAAGAGTCGAGCAGATTCTGACGGCGCTGCCCGGGGCGAACTGCGGGGGGTGCGGGTATGTGGGGTGCGCGGAGTATGCGGCAGCGGTGGTAAAGGGGGAGGTTGAGCCGAATCTGTGTGCGCCGGGGGGGCCACGGGTGGCGCAGGCGCTGGCGGATATCATGGGGACAGAGCTGAAGGAGAGCTTCCCGTACCGGGCGGTGGTGCACTGCTCGGCGACGAGGGAGCAACGACTGCAGCGGGCCGAGTATCGGGGTGTGGAGACGTGCGTGTCGGCGAACCTGGTGGCGGGGATACAGGGGTGCACGTATGGGTGCCTGGGGCTGGGCGACTGCGAGCGGGCGTGCAGTTACGGCGCGATCAGGGTGATCGACGGTCTGTCAAGGGTTGACTATGCGAAGTGTGTGGGGTGCAAGGCGTGCGTACAGGCGTGTCCCCGGAACCTGATAACGGTCGTGCCGTTCAGGTCGGAGCACATGCTGGTCGTGACGTGCTCGAACCAGGACTCGGCGGCGGATGTGCGAGCGGTGTGCGAGGTGGGGTGTCTGGGGTGCAAAGCGTGCATGCGGGTTGCGCCGGACCTGATAAAGATGGAGGGGGCGCTGCCGACGATCAACTACGACAACTACGACCCGACGGACGAGACGCTGGCGAAAGCGCTGGAGAAGTGCCCCAGGCACAGGCTGCTCTTTGTGGGGAGGCCGACGGAGGAGGAACTGGCGGCGGTGGCGGGGGAGGAGCTGCCGGACCGCATCCAGGCCGACTTCAAGACTACGGTTGACGATACGAAGTGGCGGGGCTAGCCAGGTTGGGATGAGGGGTGGTCGTTCTCCCAGATGGTGAGCGCGTCCGGGGGGTCCTGCAGGAACTCGAGGAAGCCGGGCGTGCAGATGGTGCGGCGGTCGGGCTGGGGGCCGAGGACGATCAGCGCCTCCGCTTCCCGCGGCAGCAGTAGTATCCCGTCGGGACCCAGGACACTGAGCGCGGTCGCCCATATGTCGGCCGTCGTCGCTTCGGGGGCAACGACGGTTACGGAGGGGATGGCGTCGGCGGGCCGGCCGGAGCGGGGATCGATGATGTGGCTGTAGCGCGTACCTTCGATGGTGGTGAAGCGGGCGTAGTTGCCGCTGGTGCAGACGGCGCCGGAGGGGATGCGCAACTCTCCGAGGTCGGTCTCCGGGAAGGGGCTCTTGATGTCGACGAGCCACTCCTCCCCTATCGGGGGCCGGCCGAAGCAGCTAAGGTCGCCGCCGACGTCTACGATGCCACCGGCCGCGCCGGAGGACTGGATGTCTTCAAGGGCGCGGTCGATTGCGTAGCCCTTGGCGATGCCGCCGAGATCGGCGGAGAATCCCTCGCCGTGTGTGACTGCGCCGACGTCGGTTAGCTCGATCATGTCCCAATTAGAGGCGGAGCGGGCCCGGTCGATGTCGGCCTGGGTGGGGAGGAGGCCGCGCTCGCCCGCGCTTCGCCAGAGCTGGATCAGGGGCTGGATGGTGACGTCGAAGGCGCCGCCGGTTGCTGCGGCAGCGTGTTGGGCGGCCCGGAGGAGGTGGCGGGTGTCGGGGGAGAGGGGGACTTCGCGGTGTGCGGGGGCCGAGTTGAGGTGTGAGATCTCGGAATCGGCGAGCCAGACGCTCATGAGGGCCTCGACGCGACGGAGGGTGGCCTCGGCGCGGTGGAGCGCCTCGGTGGCGCGCGGCCGCTCGGAAACGGGGACGACTGCGACGAGAGTGCAGGTCGTGCCCATGATGCGCTCGGGATGACGGGCGACGGCAACCAGGCGAGGGGCGCGCGGTGTTGAGGTCTGCCAGAGGCCAACGGCGACGAGGGCGGCGAGCGCCAGTATGAGGATCGTCCCGATCAGTTGGCGTTTTCGCATGGCGTCACCGAAGCCGCGCCGGATGGTGTGGCCGCGGACTGATGTTCGGGTCGGGAGAGAGGGCGTCCTGCATGCGGTTGCTGAGACGTGGTGAGGAGTCGTTTCAGAACTCGCAAATGCGGGCGCAAGATTCTTCGCTGCGCTCAGAATGACGAGAACGAGGCCACCTGCGGCTGCTGTCACCCTGAGCGGAGTGCAGGGCCTTGTGTGTGAACACTCTTGAAGTAGCTTCTAGGATGTGTGTGGGGTGGGGCGGCTATGACGAGGAGTGGCTCGCGGCGGGGTGGGACAGGGGCGGCTGCTGGAACCGCAGAAGAGGTGGGCAGTGTGGGGGGAGCGGCAGCGAGGGAAGGCAGATATGAAGGCGCTCGTGCTCGAAGAGTACAGCCGGCTGGTCTACAAGGATGTGCCCGATCCGAAGGTCGCGCCGGATGAGGTACTGATCGAGGTAAGGGCCTGCGGGATCTGCGGGAGCGATGTGCACGGGATGGACGGCTCGACGGGGCGGCGACGGCCGCCGGTGATAATGGGGCACGAGGCGTCGGGGGTGATTGCGGAGGTGGGAGGCGATGTCTTGGGTTTCGGGGCCGGCGAGCGAGTGGCTTTCGACTCGACGGTGTACTGCGGGCGGTGCTACTTCTGCCGGCGGGGACAGGTGAACCTGTGCGATAGCCGGAGCGTGCTGGGGGTGTCGTGCGATGAGTACAGGATGGACGGCGCGTTCGCGGAGTATGTGGTGGTGCCGGAGCGCGTAGTATGCCGGCTGCCGGAGGAGGTGTCGTTCGAGCATGCGGCGATGGTGGAGCCGCTATCGGTGGCGGTTCACTCGGTGGAGCGGATGCCGCGGTCGCTGAGCGACACGGCGGTGGTGGTGGGCACAGGTATGATCGGGCTGCTGATGATACAGGCGCTGCGGGCGGCCGGGTGCGGGACGATTATCGGAGTTGACCTGGAGCCGAGCAGGCTGGAGCTTGCGGGCAAGGTGGGGGCGGATGTATGCCTGAAGGCCGATGAGTGCGATGTTGCGGAGGTGGTGGGGGGGCACACGGAGGGGCGGGGGGCGGATGTTGCGTTCGATGCGGTGGGGCTGGCGTCTACGGCGGAGACGGCGGTCAGGTGTCTGCGGAAGGGGGGAGCGGTCGCGCTGGTGGGCAACTTGTCGCCGGAGGCGCGCCTTCCGCTGCAGGTGGTGGTGGCGCGGGAGATATCGCTGTACGGATCGTGTGCTTCGCGGGGGGAATTCGGGATCTGCTTGGATATGATCGCGAGGGGGGCGATTCGACTGGATGAACTCATCAGTGCGACGGCACCTCTGTCCGAGGGGGCGGCGTGGTTCGAGCGGTTGTACCAGAGGGAGCCGCGGGGAGCGATGGAACGAGGAGAGAGAGATGGGAGGCGATGGGTTCGCCTTGAGTGGACGGGTGGCGACTGTGACGGGGGCGAGCAGGGGGCTGGGTCAGTATATGGCCCGGGCGCTGGCGCGGGCCGGGGCGGACCTCGTGATCACGAGCCGGAGTCTGGAGCGGCTGGAGGAATCGAAGCAAGAGATCGAGGGAATGGGCCGGCAGGCGCTGGCGCTGGAGCTGGATGTTGGAGACTACGAGAGCATTCAGCGGATGGTCGAGGAGGCGCATGGGGCGTACGGGAAGATAGACGTGCTGGTGAATAACGCGGGCTGCAATGTGCGGAAGCGCGCGGTGGACGTGACTTGGGAGGACTGGAATCTGGTGCTGGAGACGAATCTGCGAGGGCCGTTCTTCCTGTCACAGGCTGCGGCGAGGAAGATGATCCCGCGTCGGTATGGGCGGATCATCAACGTAGGGTCGGTGACGAGCGTGTTCGGGTATTCAGGGCTGGCGCCGTATGGGGCGAGCCGGGGAGGGGTGAAGCAGCTCACGATGAGCCTGGCCGACGACTGGGGGAGCTATGGGATCACGGTGAACTGCTTGGCGCCGGGTTGGTTCAAGACTGCGCAGAGCGCGGCGCTGTACGAGAACAAGGCGTGGGTGGACTACATTTGTGACCGGATTCCGCTGAAGAGGCCCGGGGAGCCGCGCGACCTGGACGGCGCGGTGGTGTTTCTGGCATCGGATGCGAGCGAGTATGTGACGGGGCAGACGCTGCTGGTGGACGGCGGGATTTCGACGGGAGCCACGAAGGCGCTGCCGGAGGAGTTCGAGGGGCGGAGGGGATAGCTGGGGGGGCGACGGGCCGGTGTGATCCCGTGCGCGGGGAGTGTTGAGGCCGCGGGGCGGGCGGGGTGTGTTCGGGAGCGGCCCGAGGCGCAGGACGCGAGGCGTCCGCGTCGAAGCAGTAGGGGTTCGCAGGGACGGGCCGGTGGAGGACGCCGGCCCGATAACTTCGTGTGCTGCGTGTCCCCGGAGTGGTGAGTCAACTCCTGGTGTTAGGCACCCTATGGCGCGACATCTGCTAACGGGAATAGTGCTGCTGGCTCTGGGGGGGGCTGGATACTTGGGCGCGGTGCGCTCGGCGCAGCCGCGGGTGGTGGGGCGCGTGGAGGGGCGGGTGCTGTCGCCGCCGACGGGAAGCGAGGAATGGGTTGGATGGCTGGATGGTGGTCCAGAGGAGTGCCGTCTGATGGCTGCGCGGAGGCACGGGGGGAAGGCGCGGGCAGTGTTGGCGGGCGCTGGTCTGTCCGGCCTGGTGGTTGTCGAGGACTCCGCGTTTGTTACCCAGGCGGAGGATGCGGGCCGGGGCGGCTCCGAGGTCCGGCTGCTGCGGGTGGACCTGAGGGATGGGAGCAGCGAAGAGGTCGCCGCGCTGACATACGGAGCGGCCCAGATGGTGTGGGGGGATGGATGGCTGTGCTGGAGGGAGGAGCGAGGGGGGGCTCTGCCCGGAGTTGAGTTTGTGGCGGCCGCGGCGCCGGTGACGGTTATGCAGTCTCGCCAGGAGGGCAGAGAAGGGATCGAGACGCTGGCGGTTCTTCCGGCCCGACAGGCCGGGGCGGCAAGGCAGGTGGAGCTGATAGGCGTGGCCGGTGGGCATTTGTACTGGCTGGAGGGTGAAGCCGCGCTTGAGGGGAGGATGACGGTGGTGCGTCGGGCGGCGCTGCCGAAGGGTGAAGCGGAGGTGCTGGTGCGGGAGGAGGGCCGGCGAAGGGCGGTGCTGACGGCGGACCGTCTTGTGTGGACGGCGCCGTCACGGGAGGCGGCCGAGACGAACTTGTTTGCTGCGGTGCGGGTTGGAGGTCTTGACGGATCGGAGGCGAGGGTGGTTGGGGACTGGCTGAACGTGGAGGGGAGTCTGCTGACGTCGGAGGGGAAGGTGTACGTGCAGACGCGGGAGTGGCTGTGGCTCATCGGCGATGAGCGAGGCGAGCAGAGAGTGCTGCGAAAGGCGCCGCGGGGGTTGGTGACGGCGACGGCAGTGGGCGATGAGGAATACGCAGTCGTTCGAATGGGCGGAGGTCTAGCCGTGGCGCGGCAGCCGCTGACGTGGTGGGCGAGGGTGCGGGGCGTATTGCCGATGTGAGGGACGGTTACTGAGGCGCATGAAGAAAGAGGTCTCACCCATTGTCGCGCTTGTAGGAATACTGATCGCGCTGACCGCGGTCCAGGTGCTGTATTGGCGCGGCCTGATGTGGGAGCCTCCCGGCGTGGAGGCTCCGATGGGCAGACAGGAGCAGTTCGGGCCGGAGCAGACTGCGCCGGCGGGACTGGCGGAGGTGAGTGTGAGAACGGTGGCAGGCCGGCCGAGCAGCGGGTACCGCGATGGGCAGGGAGATGAAGCTCTGTTCGACGGGCCGGTCGGTGTGGCGGTGGACGGAGGGGGCACGGTGTATGTGGTGGACAGCCGGAATCACAGCGTACGGGCCGTCTCTCCCAGCGGCGAGGTGAGAACGGTGGCCGGGGCGCGGGAGGAGGCCGGCTATGTGGATGGGCCCGCGGGGGAGGCACGGTTCCGTGCGCCCGCGGGCGCGGCCGTGGGGAGGGACGGTTCGGTCTTCGTGGCGGACACGGGGAACCACCGCATTCGATGCCTGACGAGGGAGGGGATGGTGTCGACGTACGCCGGCTCGGAGACGCCGCCGGATGATATCGGGAGGCAGGTCGGCGGGTATCGGGATGGGTCGGCCGCGGAGGCGCAGTTCTGCTATCCCGTGGGTGTGGCGGTGGACGGCGACGGGGTGGTGTACGTGGCGGATGCGGGCAATCGGGCAGTACGCCGGATCGACACATCGGGGGAAGTGAGCACGCTGCCGGTGGCGGGGGAAGAGGGGATGACGGCGCCGACGCAGGTGGCGCTGGGTGAGGGCGACCGGATCTGGGTGGCGGACACCTCGGGGGGGAAGGTGTGGACGGGGCCGAGGCTGGGGCCGCTGAGGGAGTGGGAGGGCGCGGGGGAGGCAACCGCGGGCGGTCCAACCGCGGGCGGCCCAACCGCCAGCGGTCCAACCGCGCCGGCGGGGATCGCGGTGGTTGGGGAGAAGTCGGCGCGGCCGGGGGTGTATGTGGCGGACGCGGGAAGCCACTGTCTGTGGCGACTGGGGGCGGAGGGTGCGACGCTGGTGGCAGGCCAGCAGGAAGCGGGCGCGCCGGGATGGGCGGATGGGAGCGGACGGGGTGCTCGGTTCTGGTCACCGGCCGGTTTGGCGGGGACTCCCGAGGGCGATCTCTATGTCGCGGACTACGGGAACAACTGCGTGCGCCAGGTGAGGTTCACGGCGCGAGGTGAGGAGGCTGAGTGAGTGGAGATTGAGATTCGGGGGCTGCGGAAAGTCTACCCCGGGGGTGTGGTTGCGCTGGAGGGCCTGGATCTGACGATCCCGCCGGGAGTGTTCGCGCTACTCGGGCCCAACGGGTCGGGGAAGACGACGCTGATGCGGATACTGGCGACGCTGCTGGAGCCGACGGCCGGGGAGGCGTATGTCGCCGGGCATGACGTTCGACGGGAGAAGGGTGCGATTCGAGAGATGCTGGGGTACATGCCCCAGGAGTTCGGGTTCTACCCGAGCCTGACGGCGTACGAGACGCTGGACTACTTCGGGCTGCTGTGCCGGATGAACGACCCGAAGGAACGGCGGTCCCGCATCGAGCAGTCACTGGCGAACGTGAATCTGGGGGAGTATGCGGGGCGTAAGGTGAGCACGTTTTCCGGGGGGATGAAGCAGCGGCTGGGGATTGCGCAGGCGCTGCTGAACGATCCGCGGGTGCTGATCGTGGATGAGCCGACATCGGGGCTGGATCCGGAGGAGCGCATCCGGCTGCGGAATCTGCTGGTGGAGCTGGCGGGCGGCCGGGTGGTGATCCTGTCGACACACATCGTGAGTGATGTGGCGGTGACATCGGAGGGGATGGCGATACTGCATCAGGGGCGGCTGCGGTTTTCGGGGAAGCCGGCGGAGCTGCTGGGGAGGCTGGAAGGTCGAACGTGGATCATTGACATCGAGGAAGAGGAGCTGAGCCGGGTGCGGGAGGAGTTGTTCGTGACGGGTGTGTTCCGCTCCGCGACGGGGATGCAGGTGCGAGTGATCGAGGATGAGATGAGTCATCCCGGGGGGTATCAGACAGCGCCAACGCTGGACGATGCTTATGTGGCAGCGATGAATCAGGAGGTAGGGTCGGTTGGGATGGGCTGAGGTGCGGGCGGCTGCGATTATTGTGCGGCGGGAGTATCAGCTGGCATGTCGCGCGCCGGCGTTCTGGGCGGTGGCGGCGCTGGGGGCGCTGGTCGCGGTGTGGCGCGCGAGCACGGGGGGCACGACGGCCGCGCTCGGCGCGTATCAGGCCTGGCAGATGGTGACGTACGGGGTGGGGGCTCTGGCCATCCTTCTGGCGGGCGCGGCCGCGGCGCGAGATCGGCAGCGGGGGGCGACGGAGCTTGTGCTGGCGAAGTCCGGCGGAAGCTCGGGGGGGCTGGTGGCGGCCCGTTTCGTGGGGACGTGGCTGTCGATGCTGAGCATCGCGGCGATCGTGTTCGCGGCCTCGTCGTTGGGGCAGGCGGTGCTGGGTGGGACGCCGTGGCGGCTGGGGCCATATGCGGCCGGGCTGGTGCGGACGGCAGCGCCGATAGCACTTGCGACGGCGCTCGGCTTCTCTCTGGCGAGCTTGCTCACTACGCCGTTGGCAGCGGGAGTGGCGGCCATCTACTGGATCGTGGTGCCGCTGGGTCGCTCTTATCTGCCGACAGCGCTCGACCTGACGCTTACGCAACACTGGCGGGAGGCGGCGCTTCTGGCGGCGGGCCTTGTGGCATTGGCTGCGTGTCTGCACGCAAGAGCGATACGGGGGGAGCGGGAGCGGCGGGCGATCGGCGGCTGGCTCAGCGTGCTGCTGCTGGCGGGGGCGGGCCTGTCCGTGCTGAGGACGGTGCACCGGGGAGAAGACGGGTTGGTGAATGCCGACCCGGTGCTGTGGGCGATGGCCAGTCAGACCGCAATCGACGGGCGGCAGGCGCCGGGGTTCTGGCTGCGAGATGGGGAGGGGCGGCTGGTCGATCTGGACCAGCATCGGGGGCGGCCGGTGGTGTTGGCGTTCTGGGGTCCGGCTTCGCGGGGTTCGGTTCGCGCGCTGTCGGTGCTCGGGGAGCTGGCGCGCGAGCACGGGGAAGAAGGGCCGGCATGTATTGCTGTCTGCTTGGACCGCGACGCGGGTGCGATGGAGGGATTCGCGCGGGAGGCGGGGCCGGAGGTGACGGTAGCGTGGGACCGGGGGCGGCACTTCGGGGTCGGGATGGAATGGGCGGATTCACCGGTGGCGGTATCGTATGATGTTCCGGCGGTGCCGACGGTTTTCTTCCTTGACGGGGAGAGGCGGCTGGTCGAGAGATGGCGCGGAGAGGAGCGTCTGGATGGAGTAGCGTGGCGGGTGGCGAGGCTGTTGGAGGGGAGATGAGGGACAGGGAGCAAGGTCAGGGCCGGAGGCGCTCCGGCCTTTGGGCCTATAACATCCGGATACTGACGGGGAACACGTACTGGCTAGTGGTGACGCCGGTGGCGGCCACACAGCTGGTGCTCTTCTGGAACATGGCGACGGCGACGCTGCTGTCTGCGACGCGGGCCGCGGAGACGGTCGAGCTTCTGGCACCGATGCTAGGGGCGTTCCTGTGTGCGTACGCGCTGGCTCCGGAGCAAGACGGTGTCGGCGAGCTGGTTTTCGTGCGGCCGGTGTCGGTGGAGAAGGTGGTGCTGTTGAGGATGGCGGTGATCTTCGCCTTCGTGTTGGCGGTGATGACGCCGGCGTTCGTGATCTACCAGGTGGGGATCGACGATTTCCCGCTCGGGATGACGATAGTGGCGGCACTTCCTTCGATGCTGTTCCTGTCGGTGCTGGCGATGGCGGTGGCGAGTGCGACGCGGCATCCGGTGATCGGGCTGGGCGCGGCTGGGGCTTTCTGGCTGCTGGACCTGTTGGTGGGCCGGTACTTCAACCCGCTGGTGTCGCTTCACGGGTTTGCTGACCAGGTAGCGGGCCGGCCGATGGCGGAGCAGTGGGTGCTGGGGAAGCTCGTTTTGGTGTGTGTGGCGGGGTGCCTGTATGTGTGGAACCGGCGGATGCTGGGGAAGCCGGCTGCCCCCAGACGGTGGGTGGCATTGGCGCGGAGCACGCTGGCCGTGATCGTGGTTCTGGCCGTATATGTCGTGAGTGGGGCGGCCTATAAGGTAGCGTACGGGATGAGTCACGAAGGCGCGCTGGGCTTCCGGGCGAGGCTGTGGTACCAGAGCCAGTTCCGGGGGTATGGGCCGCTTCCGGTGGCATGGATGTTCGGGCCGGCGTTTCCCCTCTACATTCAAGCCGAGGTGGGGAGGGAGGTGTCCATCGGCGGGATGGGAAGCGACTCACTGTGGACGAGAGTGGATGTCCCTCGGATGAAAGCGCTGGTAGAGAGATATCCGGCGAGTATGTGGGCCGACAATGCGGCGTTCGAGATAGCATCGCACTGGCGAACGCAACCGGCGGCGCGGCCTCGTCTGGTGGTGAGCTATCGTGCCGGCGATCCGGTGCCGGAGCGGAGGTGGGTCCGGGAGGAGGTGGGGCGCGCGCTGGAGGAGTTTGGGAAGCTTGCGGATGAGTATCCGGAGAGCGCGTTCGCGCCGCTGGCGCTGTCGCAGCGTGCGATGATCGGCCTGAGCGTGCTGGATTTCGAGGCAGCGAAGAGCGCGTACGCGCGCCTGGTGGCGGATTACCCGAGGGCGCCGGAGACATATGAAGCGGGGCGGAGGATGAGCGCGCTCTACCGGCGAGAAGGGAAGGCGGAGGAGGCGCTGCGAGCGGCGGACGTGGCGGCCAGGCTGGCGGCCTGGGACGAGAGAGCCGAGCCTTTGCTGTCGGCGGCGAGGGCAGCGGCACAGCTTGGAGAGGAGGAGGTCGCACGCGACCGGTACGAGAGGGCGCGGGCTGCGGCGCAGGAGGCGCTGGAGCGCGCGATCAGGGGAGAGAAGACGCCGAGCAGGCTGGCGAAGAGGGAGCTGTTCGAGCGCTCGAACGCGGTGATTAGCGCCTGTGATGCGGGCCTGTCGGGGAGCTTGCCGCACCCTCCAGTGCCGGTCCCCGCGGGGGCCGAGGTGAGGGGGCGAGTGGTGAAGGGAGGGAGAGGGGCACCGGAGGTGAGGGTGGCGATTGGGGCGGCGGCAGGGCCGGAGGGGCTGCCTTCGCCATTCGAGGAGGGGCCGGCCGTGAGTGCAACGACGGATGGGGAGGGGATGTTTCGGTTCGATTCCGCGCCGCAGGGGGAGTACACGGTCGCCGCGTTTTCGCTGACCGTGCCGGAGGAGGAAGAGGGGGAGCAGCGTGAGCACTTCGTGGACGGAGTGCGGCTGCCGCTCGCCGTGGGCGAGTCGCCGGTGACGCTGCCAGACTACACTCTGCGCGCCGCCGCGGCGGCGGAAGCTGAACCGGCAGTCAGTCCCGGCTTGCGAGCACGCGAGGAGAGACCTACGTTGCGTATGGGCACCAGGCGACAGCCAGGCGGAGGTGAGCGCAGAGGGCGGGGCGGCGGCAGGGGCCGCGAAGGCGGTAGGGGCCGCGAGGGCGGTAGGGGCCGGAGGCGGTAGGGGCCGCGAAGGCGGTAGGGGCCGCGAGGGCGGTATGAGCCGCGAAGGCGGTAGGAGCCGCGAGGGCGGTAGGGGCCGGAGGCGGTAGGGGCCGCGAAGGCGGTAGGGCGGAGCACGGCACGGCGGGCCATCAGGCGGGGCCAGCCGGCCGGCACGGAGGCGCGGTTTGGGAGCGGAGCTACCTGCCCAAGCGGAGGATGTAGGTTCCGCGGCTGTCGCGCAGGGTGACGCTGGATTCCCCTATGCTGTCGACGCGGACATTGTTGTCGAGGACGTAGCCCTCGCGGACGACGTAGTGCTCTTCACCGAGGCGGAGGACGGCGGCGCTGGGGTTGCCGACGATTATGCCTGTCACGTGGAGTCTGTCTCTGGTTGAGGGGACAGTGGGGGGAGGTGGGAGCAGAGGGACGGCAGTATCGGGGGGCGCCCCCGGCCTGCTGGCGGATGAACGGGTGCGAGGCGATATGACAGGGCGGAATGGGTCGCTGCCAGGGGCGGGAACGGGAGCGACCAAGGCGGCAATGCGAGCCGAAGGCTGAGAGGTCGCCGGGCGGTCAGGGGCGGAGGCAGCGGCGGCGGCGTGCCTCTGCTCTTGGGCGGCGACCTTGGCCTTCCAGTGGCGGGAGAGTGTGACGTAGTAGACCACGATGAAGACCCACAGGGCGAGCAGGATGATGGAGAGTGCGATAACCTTGGTTCTGGCGCTCTTGTCAGACTTCATGATTGGGACTCCTCTGCCGAGGCCGGCGGCTGGGCGCCGGGGGCGGTCTGCGGAGCGGCTGTCTCAGCTTGGGGGGCCACCGCAGGCAGGTGCGCGTTCTTCACCAAGTAGAGATCGATGGTGATGGTACCATTGAGCCTGGGGTAGCCGACCCGGTTGTCGGCGGTGACTTCCATGCGCTCGACGGTGAGAAGGCGCTTGTAGGACTCGAGCTTCCGAAGGAGGCGGAACGAGGAGAGGAAGGTGCCGGAGTAGCTGACGTTGTGGGGGACCCTCTCGATGGTGGGCTGAGGGATGCCCTCGGGTGACTCGGCGGACTCCGGCGAGCGGCCGCGCGCGGCGCCTTGCTGGCCGCGCTCGGCGGGCGGCCGGGCCGGGCGGCCGACGTCGGCGCGGCGGACCAGGTTGAGGACGTTGCCGGTCTCGGTGCAGAAGTCGATGAGATCGCTGAGGAAGAGCTGCTCTTCGTCAACGCCGAGGATGCCGAATTTCTCGAAGCGGGATTCGCCGACGACGGGCGGTCCCGCGATGTTGGCGTCCTCGATCTCCTTGCGCATGTCGGCGAGTTGCGTGGCGGCAGAGTTGACATCGTCAGTGACGCGGTTGAGGTGCTTGAGCCTGGGCGAGAGGATGATGAAGAAGCAGAGGAGCGCCCAGACGAGAACCGCGGCGAGGGCGGCGAGCTGGGTGTAGAGCCTGATTCGATCCTTTGGCGTCATGATCGCTCCTCCTCCGTTTCCGGCGTTTGGCCGGGTTCTGTTTGACTGCCCGATTCGGGCTCGGCCGCGGGCTCCGGGGTGGATCGCGGTGGGGGCAGCAGGCCGCGCAGCAGCCGCGCGTTGATCTGAAAGCGGATGACAACCGAGCCGGGAGAGTAGGCGTCGTCCTTGGTGAGGGAGCCGAGGACAACACTTGAGAGGTAGGGGGAACCGGAGAGCGACTGGATGGCGTTGGGGATGGTCTCCCGGTTGGTGGCCATGCCTACCAGGCTGATTTTGGAGCTATCCGGGGAGGCGACGCGGGTGAGCCACATGTCCGCGGGAAGACGATCGGAGACGTCGACCATGATCTGGGACCAGCGGACGGCCCTCTCTCTTGCGATGCGGGCGGTCTGGCGCTCGACCTGTGTGCGGAGCGCGAGCTCGGTGGCCTTGGCTGCGCGAAGGGCCTCGATCTCGGGCTCCAGGGCAGTGATCTGCGCCTGGAGGGAGGCTCTGGTGTGCTCCCGTGCTTCGATCTTGTTGCCAACAGTGCGGGCCCATATGAAGGCGGCTATGAGGAGAACGAGCATGGCGGCGAGGGCGATTTTGATGAAGGGGCGAGCGGGCCGCCATAGGCCGGTGGACTCGGGGATTAGGTCCAGGGGGAGAAGGACGTCAGCGCCGGCGAGAGCGGCGATGGCAGTACCGCGGATGACCGCGAGGGTGAGGGCGCGGGTGGCGATGGCGGTGGGTTCGTGCACTTCCGCAGGGAGCTGGAGGTCTTGGCTCGGGCGGCCGAGCTGGACCGGGAGCTGAAGCTGCTCGGCGAGGTGAGAGACGGCGGCCTCGGCGCCAGGGTGGTCAGCGGCGACGATGACGCGCTGGACAGCGCGCCGGGGGAACTGGTTCTGGAAGAACCTGAAGGAGTGAGTGAGCTCAGAGAAGAGCTGGGGGGGAGGGATGAATGGGTCGTGGTCGGAGGAGGGAGGAGTCATCCAGTCTCCCGTGTCCGCTTCCTCGGGGAGGCCGGCATTTGCGGTGTAGCAAAGGCGGCAGATGCCCTCGTCGAAGATCATGACGTCGGTCTTGGCTTCGCCGACGACGGCGACTGCAAGGACACCAGAGCCTTCGAAGTGTTCGCGGTAGGCCCTGACGGCGGCGATGGGGGCGACCTCGACGGCGAGCAGTTCGAGGCCGGCGGTACGGGCGCATTCCTGGCACTGCTCGATGTTGGCCTCGCGGGAGGCTGCGAAGAGGACGTTGGACATCTGGGCGCCGTCCTCCTCGATCTCCTCGACGATGGCGCAGTCAACGCTGATGGCGTGCTCTGCGAAGACTGCATATCGCTCCGCTACGGCGCGCACCGCGCCGAGCATGTCTTCGCGGGGCATGCTGGGGAGCTTGATGAGCTGAGTGATGGCGGCTGGGCCCGGGAGGACGATGACAGCGTCCTTGGCCGTCACTTGCTTCTCCGCGATGAATTCGGAGAGCACGCGACCGAGGGCATCCCCACTGGCCAGCTGTTGGCCGTCGAAGACTCCGTCGGGGGGCTCGATGTCGCCGAGAGCGGAGATGACAGGCTGGCCGTCGAGGAGGGAGGCCTCTGCGACTGTGACGCGTTTTGGCGAGAGGATGATGGTCAGGATGGGGTTGGTTTGGGGAGGCATGAGTATCCCTTTCCTGCGCTACTTGTTTCGAAGCGCGGCCGCCGATCTGAAGCGGGCGGAGTGAGCGGCGTGTTGGGCCGTCAACTCGACTACGACTCTCGTGACGTCTTCGATGATGACGGCGGGCTGGTCGTACTGGTCATAGTACTCGAAGGTGAGCTGCGATATGTCGGTGGCGAGCGGGACGCCGGCGGAGTAGCTCCCTGGGTCGAGGGAGCGGTATCGAAGGAGCTCACTCTCGTCGAGCCAGTAGCGGACGTTGTAGTCGTCTTGGTCGAGGAACCAGATCATGTTGGGCTGGGCGTCAAGGATCTGGGAGCCTCCTCGGAGGCGGCTTATCATGTCGTCGATGGCGACCTGGGCCGTGCGATTCACCTGGGTCTGGGCGGCTGTGGTGTGCTGAGTGGTCAGCCCCGCGACGAAGATGCGGTGGACGCCGGCGAGCACCAGCAGTCCGACGAGGGCTGCAACAAGGAGCTCGACGAGGGTGAAGCCGGCTGCGTGCCGCGAGCTAGTTGTGGTGGGAGGTCGGTTCATGTCTTCAGATACCGAAGGGAGTCGTGTAGGAGGTAAGAATGGCGAGGGGCACGGCGCCGCCGGTGCGATAGACGGACACCTGGAGTTTCTTGAGGCCGGCGTGGGAGATGTCGTCCGGCCTGATGGTTTCGACGGCGACGGCTATCTCGAAGAAGCCGTCGCCGGGCTTGAGGTCGCGCGGTTCCCGGGGCTGTGTCTGGAGCGCGTCGAAGGCGTCGATCTTGAGCTCCTCGATCTTCTCCCGAGCGACACTGGAGGCGGCGGCGGCGAGAGTGGCCTCGTTGGTGGTGGTGAGAGACTGCCGGAATGCCACGACGACGGGGAGCAGGATGACGGCCAAGATGGTGAGGGCGATGAGCACCTCGACGAGGGTGACGCCGCGCTGTGAGATGGGCCGGAGGGGTCTCATTTCAGAGCTCCAGCTCCCGCCAGCTTCGGGGGACGGTCTGCATCTCGCCGCGGTCGGGCTCCCGGAACCAAGGGGGCGGAGTCTCCCCCGGCAGATACGTGCAGCCGTCAACGTCGACTATCCCGTATCGGGTGAGGTAGTTGCCGCCGAGCCTGACGTTGGGCGCTACGACACAGCCCTCGATATTGGAGGCCTGGCCCGTGTAGCTGTTGCCGGCCCAGACGATGCCCGAGACTCGCAGGCGCTGGCGGAGATCGTCGTCGCCGACGCCCTGGTCGCGGACGAGCACGTCGCCGCCAGCGATGATGGCGGGATAGTAGACGCGTTCGTCGCAGGGGTCGTCGGGGTTGGCGATTTCGGGAATGATGGTGCAGTCCTCAACGCCGTAGAAGGTGACGTTCCCGGTGGCGATGATGGTGCCGTAGATGTGGGCGCGGCTCTTGACGTGGATATCGCCGTGAACGAGGTAGTTGCCGAAGTACTCGTCCTTGGAGAAGGTGACGGTGAAGCGCTTGTTCCCGGCGTTGCAGACGTAGGCGACGGGGTTGTCGATGCCGTACCAGTCGGGCATGAAGAAGTTCTCGTCGTAGGCGGCATGGCCGTCGGTGGAGTGGGTGGCGTAGTCGAGCGGCGTGTCGGGGGAATCGCCGTACCAGTAGAGATGTCTCTCGGGATCGCCGTCAGTGGCTACACTGGTGCAGGCGGGGAGGGTGGCCTGGTCGGGGTAGCGGGGCCCGGGGTCGCGCGGGAGCTGCTCGTTCGTGACGGGGTCGCAGGTGAGATCGAGACGGACCCATTCGTGCCAAAGGTCCCACATGGGAGAGGGCAGCGTGACGCCGCCGGCCGGGCCATTGGGGTGGTCGAGGAAGTCCTCCGGGTCGCCGATCTCGCCGCCGATGTCGATTTCGCCGGAGCCTCCCTTGACGTCGGCGTAGGGTGGATCCTCCATGCCGGGCAGGTCGGAATCGGAGTAGTAGACGTGGTTCCAGGCCCAGTCGCCATCTGTGTCGAGCTTGATCTCGACTGTTCGGCTGAGATGGTAGACAGTTTCTTCGAGGTTCGGGTTGACGGCGGCCTGGCTGGTGAGGGTAACGACACCGGCGGCATCGGGAGTGGTCCAGGTGACGGAGTAGTCGCCAGCGGAGGTCCCGTTCGCCAGTTGGCCGGTGTAGGGCTGGGGGGGCGGGTTGTCCATACCGCGGGCGCGCCAGTCGGCGATGAGGGCGTTGACGCCGGCCTCGGACAAGTAGAGGGCCTGGGTGTACTCCTGGCGGGAGGTGGATAGGAGGCGGCCCGTCATGGTCATGGTGAGGATGGCGGCAAGGAGGATGGCCACGACGAGCATTATCATGAGCGCGGCGACGAAGGCGAAGGCGGCTTGCCGACGTCCAAAGGCGGCTTGCCGACGTCCAGTTGAGCGGACCATTATTGCCTTACCTCTCGTGCCCATACGCTGCAGAGCGGGCAGTGTTCAGCCATCAGATTGACCCGTGTTCGGAGTCGGGAACCGGGCAGGATATGGTGATACCCTCGGGGCCGGGATTGGCCGCGGGGTCGTAGGTGTAGGTGTAGTGATAGGCGCGGCTATCGTCCAGGGGGCAGCGAGGTTCCTCGAGGAAGTAGGTGCGATCCTGGAGGAACTGGTCGAAGGCGGCCTGGCCGGCGGGATAAGTGCGGTTGTTCTTGGTCCAGTAGATCTGAAGGGCGGAATGGATGGCCTGCATGTTGTCGTGGCAGGCGAGCTGGTCGGCGGTCTGTTTGCCGCGATAGACGGAGACGGTGCCGATGAGAACGAGGACCGCCACCAGGACGATGACGGCGATGAGCTCGGGGAAGGTCCAGCCGGCGGCCGGACTCCGGGCGGCTCGTTTGGATGAGTTGGGTTGGTGTGAGGATGGAAGCATATCGACAACTCTGGAGGGGCCTGGGCTCATCTATCACCGGTGCTCGAGGGCGGTTTTCCAGGAGCCCTCGAAGTGGTCGTCAGCGTCAACTGCGACGCCGACCTGGGGGTTGTCGGGA
This sequence comes from Candidatus Hebobacteria bacterium, assembly GCA_029821495.1. Lineage (GTDB taxonomy): Bacteria > Armatimonadota > Hebobacteria > Hebobacterales > Hebobacteraceae > JALGTG01. The sequence continues at coordinate 8,414 of JALGTG010000019.1, read as the reverse complement.
GTGGGGATGGCACCGACGGTGCCGTCCTGCAAGACAGGAGTCAGCCGATAGGGGACGCCGAAGGGGCAGAGCGGCACTTCGCCGAGCGGCGGCGAAGCGACCCAGGCGGGGGCGGTGGATTCGCACATCTCCTCTACAGTGGTGGGCCAGACCTTGTTCTTGGAGAAGAATACCTGGGTGGCAGTGTTGGTGATGGCGATCTGTGATTGGCAGCCGCGCACACGGGAAGTGTAGATGGCGTGGAAGTACCTGGGGACGGCGATGAGCATGAGGGCAGCGATGATCAGGATGACGACGAGCAATTCGACCAGGGTGAAGCCCCTGGTCGGGGCGGTCGGTCGTGAGTTGCTCTGCCAGCGATTCAACTGCATTCGCTCACGTTCTCCAGTAGAGTGCGGTTCTGCGAGTGCGCTGCAGTGCGGCGAGCACGGTTCTCGGTGGGGAGATCGAGGGAGGCGGGGCGGCGCCCCGCCTCCCACCTATCTCGGTAGGCGCTACGGCACGTGCTCGTCAGCGGCCTGCCACTGGGCGTTCAGCCAGTGCCCGGCCCAGTCGGTCTCAACTCCGACCACGGGACTGGTGGCGTCGTTAGGATCCTCGTGGATCTCGACTAGGCCGTAGGGCTTCAGGCTGACAGCAGTCTCGAACGGGCAGATGGGAAGCTCGGTAAGCTGTCCGCCCTTCAGCCCGGCTGGCGTAGTGGCTACAGGGTCGCCCGGGGAGAGCATGTCAGTCACATCCACAGGCCACTCCTTGTTCTGTGCGAAGTAGGCCTGGGAGGCTATGTTGATGATCTTGAAGTTGGACTGACAGGCACGCACGCGCCCCTGGTAGATGGCAGCGAAGTACTTGGGGAGCGCGATGGCGACCAAGACAGAGATGATTATGATCACCACGAGCAACTCCACCATGGTGAAGCCTCGCCTGCTGCGCATCTTCGGTAGTCCAGTCATGTTATCACCTCCTTTCTGAGGTCAGACATGGTATCGATGGCGGCATTCCCCTGGAAGGGGGAGCGCCGGTAGGCACATGTTGTCAGGCTATGGTACAGCACCAGCACTCGGTCCCTGCTTGAGGAGATCGGTGAGGCTGAAGATGGGCATGTACATTGAGATGGCGACGAATCCGACGATTACGCCGAGGACGATGGTGAGAAGGGGCTCCATTATGGTGGTGAGACGCTTGACGGTGTACTCGATGTCGCGGTCGTAGAAGTCTGCGACCTTGTTGAGCATGCCGCCGAGGTCGCCGGACTCTTCGCCGGCGGCGACCATCTGGATGACCATTGGGGGGAACTCGCCGCTGGCCTCGAGGGGCTGGCGGAGCTTGTCGCCCTCTGTCACGCGGACGATGGCGAAGCGGAAGGCGGAAGCGATGACGTGGTTGCCGGAGACTCGGGCGGCGTCCTCGAGGCCGTCAACAAGGGGGACGCCCGTGCTGACGAGGGTGCCGAGGACACGCGTCGAGCGTGCGATGGAGACCTTTCGGAGCAAGACTCCGAAGAGGGGGAGCTTGAGTTTGAGGGCGTCGGCCCTGGGACGGCCGCGCTCGGAGCGGGCCCAGGCGCGAGTGCCCATGATGATGGCGACCAGGACGAGGCCAACGGCCCACCAGAACTTGACGAAGAAGTCGGAGATGGCCATGAGGGTCCTAGTGGCGGAGGGGAGCTGGAGGCCCGCGCTCCGGTAGACGTCGGCGAAGACGGGAATAACGAAGAGGAGTAGGAAGGCGACGATGAGGACGGCGAGGCCGATGACGAGCACGGGATAGACGAAGGCGGAGCGGACCTTCTGGCGAAGTTCTGCGTCCTTGTCCATCTGAACGGCGATGCGCTCGAGGGCGAGCTCGAGGAAGCCGCCGGACTCTCCTGCCCTTATCATGCTGATCATGATGTTGGAGAAGATGTGCGGGTAGCGGCCCATGGAGCTGGAGAGGGACTGGCCGTCCTGGACTCTCTGGCGGATGTCTGCGATGGCGCGGCTGAGTTCGGGGCTGCCGGTCTGATCTCTGAGGGCACTGAGGCAGGGGATGAGGGGAATGCCGGCGCTCATCATTGCGGCGAACTGCCACGAGAAGACGACCAGGTCGTCGTGGCGGACGCGACGCGGGAGGAAGCCGAGGGCCTTCTGGGTGCGCTCTTTGATCGGGGTCACGGAGACGGGGAAGTAGCCCATCTCGGAGACGCGGAGTTTCACCAGGCGTTCGTTCTCGGCGACGAGTGTTCCGCGGACGACGGTGCCGGAGTCGTCTCTCGCTCTGTAGCGGAAGGTGGGCATGGCGAGCAGCTATTCCTCCTGGACGTAAAGGACGCGAAGAACTTCTTCGGGGGTGGTGGCGCCGTCGAGCAGCTGGCGGACGCCGGACTGCTGCATGAGAACCATGCCTTCGGCGACGGCCGCGTCGCGGACGTCGAGGGCGGAGCGGCCTTCCATGACGAGGCGCTTGATGGCGTCGGTGACTCTCAATACTTCGAAGACGCCCGTGCGGCCGCGATAGCCGCGGTTGCTGCAAGCGGGGCAACCGGTGCCGCGGGAGAAGAGGAGGTGGTCGCCCCGGTCTTCTTGGGGGACGCCAAGCTGATCGAGAATGTTGGAGTCGGGATGGTATGTGGTGCGGCAGCTGCGGCAGACGACGCGCAGGAGGCGCTGCCCGATGACGCCGATGACAGAGGAGGCGATGAGGAAAGGCTCTACGCCCATGTCGAGAAGTCTGGGGAGGGCGGAGGCGGCATCGTTGGTGTGAAGAGAGCTGAAGACGAGGTGACCGGTAAGAGCGGCCTGGACTGCGATTTCAGCGGTTTCGAGGTCGCGTATCTCTCCGACCATAATGACGTCAGGGTCCTGGCGGAGGATGGCGCGGAGGCCGCGTGCGAAGGTGATGTTGGCGGGAACGTTCACCTGGCTCTGGTTGACGTTGGCGAGCTGGTATTCGACGGGGTCCTCGATGGTAACGATGTTGAAGTCTTCTCGGTTGACGCGATTGAGGGCAGTATAGAGGCTGGTGGTCTTGCCGGAGCCGGTGGGGCCGGTGGACAGGACCATGCCGTAGGGTTTGGCGATGAGAGACTCGACGACCGTCTGCTGCTCGGGAAGGAATCCCAAATCCTCCAACTGGAGGAGGACGGAAGACTTGTCGAGGATGCGCATGACGACCTTCTCGCCGAAGACGGTGAGGAGGGTGGAAACGCGGAGGTCGTAGTCGCCGCCGTTGTTGGCGACGGCGATGCGGCCGTCCTGGGGGAGGCGGCGCTCGGCGATGTTCATGCCGGCCATGATCTTGATGCGGGAGATGACGGCGGCTTGGAGGCGCTTGGGGATCTGCATCATGTCGTAGAGGATGCCGTCGACGCGATAACGGACACGGACGTCGCGTTCGCGGGGCTCGACGTGGATGTCACTGGCGCTTCCGGAGATGGCGCCCTGGACGATGGAGTCGACGAGGCGGACGACGGGAGCGTCCTCGACCATTCGCTCGAGGTCCCGAACGGTGACGGAGTTGGTCTCGTCGTCCTGCAGTCCCGAGGTGTCCTCGATGGCCTTGTAGGCAGCGACACGCCCGTCGAAGAGCTGATTGGTGGCCAGGAGGACGTCCTCTTCCGGGGCGAAGAAGGCTCTGACCTCGAGGCCGGTGACAAGACGCATGGATTCAATCGAGCTTACGTTGAGAGGATCAGACATGGCGACGTGCATGACGTCGTCTTCGAGCTTGAAGGGGACGACGCGATAGGTGCGGACGAAGCTCTCCGGCAGCAGAGAGCCGAGCTCGCCGGGGATGGCCGTCTCACCAAGCTCGACGGCAGGGACGCCAAGCTGATCTTCGACCGCTTGCGCCAGATCTTGCTTACTGATGGCGCCGCGCCGGAGCAGGATCTGGCCGAGGAAGGCCTTCGTCTGGAGCTGTTCTGCCAGCGCCTTCTCGAGGTCTTCCTCAGTAATAGTCCTGCGCGTGAGGAGGATCTCGCCGAGTTTCTTTTCCTTGAGTATCACTGTCGCGTCACCCAAGAGCCAGTACGCGGGAGGTGGCAGCTCGCGAGCTGGGACCCCACCCCCCGTGTCCGTCTGCTCCCGCCTGGGATTTCAGTTCCGACCAGCCAGTGCTTGCCGGTTGCGAGCTGTTGCCCTCGCTGCACCACCGCATCCCGCCTGTAGATGCCGGTACTCCGGTCGTCGTTCAGGGTTCCGGAGCGAGGGTCGCCCGCTGGGTGCGATAGCTACCAGCAAGACAACTGAAGGTAGCACTCGACACGCGCCCCGGCTCTGGACTGCACCGTCTATCCTATTCTAACCACATCCGGGGTGTGATTTGCGCATTTCGACGGTCATTTTGGCACCAGTGGGGCCAGAATCGCGCTCTGCGACAAGAACTGGGGCGGCGGCCGGTGATCTGCTGCACGCAGCGTCGCGTGGGCAGACGGCCATGTGGTATCTCTGGTAGGAGGGCGGCGGCGCGATGGTTGAAGCGACCGCGCCGGTCAGCATCGTTAGCAGGGGCTCTGGTGGGTCCTGTCTGACGGCCGGGTTCAGCGGCGGCAGGGAGCCGGCCCGAGGCGAGTCCGAGCAAGGGAAGGGAACGATGACGGTAGTGGCAGAACGGCGAACGAGGGCTGAAGGGGGCCGGTACGAAGTCCGGTATGAAGAGACGGGGCAGGTTCTGGGCTACGTTACGGTGACGAGGGGCGCTGAGGATCAGCCGCTGGGCCGGGCGCTGGAGCAGAATGGATTCCGGCTGGTGCCGTCGGAATCGCAGGCATCGAGAGGTCCGCGAGCAGAGCTTCTGCGCTAGGGAGACGCGGTCGGGGGGGAGGGCGAGGAGTTCCGGACGGCCGCGGTGCGGCCTATCGGGGAGGATCGGCTGGCGCTAAGGTGCGCCAGCCGAAGTTTGTCCACAGGGGGGATGGACCGCGGGGGGACGCTCCAGGCACTCAGAGGGTTACCACGGTCAGCGCCTTGGCTGCGACGCGTAGGTCCACCGGAGTCTGCCCCGCCGGGTCCCCGTCGAGCTGCACGGCCACAGGTGGGTCGCATTGAAGTCGGAGCTGCTGCGCCCTCAGGTGTAGGACGCCGGGGTAGCTGGTGTGGCGGCCGACGAGCGCCGCAATGATCTGACCAGTTGTCTGTGCGGCGGATTGGGTGGAGAAGAGGCAGAGATCCAGATAGCCGTCGTCTATCTCGGCATTGGGGACGAGGCGCCAGCTATAGGTGTAGTGCCTGGCATTGGCGGCGACGGCGAGCCAGGCGTCGGCCTCCAGTGCCCCTTGAGGCACCGTGACGCGGAACCGGCTGAGGGGGTAGCGCGCCAGCAGTCCGATGCCTCGCGCGATATAGGCGAAGGATCCCGCAAGGTTCTTCAGGTCGGATGTGACGGAATTCACGACGGCGGCGTCGAAGCCGATCCCTGCCATGAGGCCAAAGGGACGGCCATTGGCCGTTCCGAGGTCTATCCGGTGCAGTCTGCCGGCGGCGGCGACGGGAAGCGCGTCGTCCAGGGACAGCGGGATGCCGAGTTCGCGCGCGAGGACGTTGACGGAGCCAACAGGGAGGATGGCGAGAGGGAAGGTGGTCCCGATGAGGGCCGGGAGAACTGCGTTAATGGTGCCGTCGCCGCCGGCCACGATTACTCTGGTCTCTTCTGGAGATGTGTGCTGGAGGGCTTGAGCGAGGGCGGGGGCTACGTCGCTGAGGGCTGCTGCTTCGACTTGGCTGACCTCCAGGCCGGTGCCATCGAGCTGGCGCTTGATTTGCGCTGCAGAGGCGGGGCCGCGGAGGCGGCCAGCGCGAGGGTTCACGACCAGCAGGGCCTTCACTCGACCTCTCTCGGCTTGGAATGATAGTCCCCGGTCGTGCACAGGCTAGCACGCTTTGACGTGCGGTTTAACAAGGAGGCGATAGCTAGCGTGAAGCCATGGTGTGGATCGGAGGCCATGGCGAGGCGGGGATTACACGGGCAGGAGTTTGGGGGCGGCGGGAGTAGGTGTCGCGGGGGCGGGCACGGAGACCCGGTGGGCAGGAGCGGAGATGTCTGATCGGAGACGAGTTGCGTTTGCGATTGCGGCGCATCCGGACGATGTTGAGCTGATGATGGCGGGGACGCTGATCCTGCTGAAGCAGGCGGGATATGGGGTCCACTACATGAACATTGCGAACGGGTCCTGCGGAACGGCGGTCCATTCGCGAGAGGAGATAGTCCGGATTCGCGAGGGGGAGGCGCAGGCGGCAGCGAGGATGATTGGGGCGACGGTCCATCCAAGCCTGGTGAATGACATCGAGATTCTCTACGAGAAGGAGCTGCTGGCCCGGGTGGGCGCGGTGGTGCGCGAGGTGAATCCGGGCATTCTGCTGGCGCCGTCGCCGGACGACTATATGGAAGACCACGTGAACGCGAGCCGGCTGGCAGTCAGCGCAGCGTTCTGCCGAGGCATGCGGAACTTCGCCACCGTGCCGCCGACGGAGGCGGTCGAGAGCGAGGTGACGGTGTACCATGCGCTTCCGTGGGGGCTGTGCGATGGGATGCGGCGGCGGGTCCGGGCGGAATTGCACGTGGACATTGGGTCGGTGCTGGATGGGAAGAGGGAGATGTTGGCGCAGCATCGGAGCCAGAAGGAGTGGCTGGACGCGAGCCAGGGGCTGGACGCGTACTTGAGGACGATGGAGGAGATGTGCGAGGAGGTGGGTCGGATGTCGGGAGGGTTCAGGTACGCGGAGGGCTGGCGAAGGCACAGCCATCTCGGGTTCTGCGCAGAGGAGGCCGACCCGCTGATGGAGGCGCTCGGGGAGCTGGTCGTAGTGGACGAGGCGTATCGCCGGTCGTTGGAGGGGCGCGCGGGGGGGAATCGAACAGCAGGAGGGTGAGATGAGCAGGCCGCTGAGTGTTGTTGCACCGGAGTGGTGGGACTACACGACGCTCGACAAGGAGCTGATCGGAGATGCGGCGAGGCTGACGCCGGAGGAGATGCTGGGGCTGTCGCGACCGGGCTTCGAGGTGGTGTTCTACGATACGCGGGAGAGCTTCTACCTGGCGGAGGCGCTGGAGTACATAGAAGCCTGGGCGCAAGCGACGGAGGAGCAGCCGGCCGGGATCTGCGGGCCGGTCGGGCCGACGGAGCAGCTCCCGCTGGTGGCGCAGCTCGTGAACGCGCTTGGGCTGGACCTGAGGCACGCCCACTTCTGGGGTATGGACGAGTGGTACGCTGACGGGGGGGAGGTGCCGGTCGAGCACGAGCTGTCGTTCGAGCGAGCGGACCGGGAGCTGTGCTTCGATCGGATTGACCGGGGGCTGACGATGCGGGAGGAGAACCTGCACTTTCCGAAGGTCGCGAATCTGGAGGACTACAGCGCGAGCTTCGAACGGGTTCGGTGTGTGGTGATGCAGGGGGGACAGGGAGAGGTGGCGCACTGGGCCTTCAACGATCCGCCGAGGCGAGAGGGGGAGTATGGAGACGAGCCACCGCCGCCGGAGGAGTATCTGAAGCTGGGAGCGCGGGTGGTAGACCTGCATCCCTTGACCATCATCCAGAACGCGCGCACGTCGGGCGGGGGGCAGGCGTCGGAGGTTCCGACGCAGGCTCTGACGGTGGGGCCCGTGGAGACGTGGAGGGCGGAGCGGGTCTCGATCTGGCAGGCCGGGCGGCACAATAGCCCGTTCGGTATGCGCCTGACGACGTTGATGGTATCGAAGAAGATAGCGGACAGCTCGGTGCCGATGTCTCTGCTTGCGCTGCACCCGAATGTGCGGTTCAGCTTCTACCGGCCCGGCATCGGCACATGCGCGGCGGAGATGCACTAGTCGGCGCAGCGGCGGGGCGCTTTCAGCCTAGCCAGACGTCGAGGCGGGCGCACTCCCGGTGACGGATGCGATGGGCCTGTTCGCCCTCGATATGGGTGTTCTCGATGGGGGGGCCGCCGTCGATGGCGTAGCGGACGGGGAGGACGGGCTGTTGGCCGAAGGTGTCTCTGCGGGCGGGGTTGTGATAGACGAGCAGGATGTTCCCCAGGAAGGCGCATGCGAGGGAGTCTACCGGCAGCGAGAGCGGTTGGCCGCGCCAGCTCGTGGACTGCTCCTGGGTGGTGAACCACTCGCCCAGGAGGAGGGGCGTGAGTTGGAGTTGCAGGCTGCCATCCACCAGGCGGAAGGGGCGCTCGCCGACTGTGAGGAGTATCCAGATATGGATGAACTCGGCGGTAGAACCGGTGAGGCGTGCGATGAATCCCCTGCCAGCTGCGCGGGGGTCGGGGCAGTCGGAGCAGGCAAGGAAGGATGAGTTCTCGAGTATGCTGCGACCGTAGACTCCGGGGTCCATGAAGGGGACGAGCATAGTCTGCGCGTCGTCGAAGAACTCCCGATACAGGCCGCACCGAATCAGCTCGAGGAGGTACTTGTAGGACATGTGGAGCCAGATGGACTCGTTTTCGAACCAA
>JALGTG010000018.1 GCA_029821495.1 Candidatus Hebobacteria bacterium | reverse complement strand
GGGGATTCCGTCATGCCCGGGGGGACCTCCCGGTGTCTCCGTGTCATTCCCCCCATGGTCGAGATAGCACAGGACGTTGTCGAGCTAGCGCCGCAAGCGCTCTTCTTCAACTACGCGAACCCGATGACCGCCATCTGCCGGGCCGTGCTCAAGCAGACTGGAGCGCCCATCGTCGGGCTGTGCAGCGGCGTATACTCCATCGGCCGCGATCTGTTATGCCTCGCCTGAAAGAGATCGCCGCGCGGGAGATCGCGAAGCGGGCGGCCGAGCCGGAGGCCTACGATCTGCCGGGCGGGCTGTGCTGGCAGTTGCTGCAGACCTTCGGAGCCTTTCCCGCGGTAGGCGATGGACACGTCCTAGAGTTCTTCCCGAATCTGTTCCCCGCCGGGGAGTTCGGGGGGAAGAAGATAGGAGTGGAATGGCACCCCTTCGAGAACATCATCACCTGGGGGGACGGGATCTACCAGCAGATGAGGGAGAAGGCCTTCTCCAAGGAGCCGCTGGCGGCGGACTACTTCGACAAGATCGCGGGCGAAGGCGAGCACGAGCAGTGCATCGACATCATCGACAGCATTCGGCAGGACAAAGGCGAGGTGTTCTCGGCGAATCTGCCCAACGGTGGGCAGGCGCCGAACCTCCCGCCGGAGGCGGTGCTCGAGGGACCCACGATGGCGACGGCCGCCGGGATGAAGCCTATTGCTCAGCCGCCGTTGGCGAGTGGCGTGGCGGGCACCCTGGCCAGCCGCCTGGGTTGGGTAGAGACGATTGTGCAGGCGTCGCTGGAAGGCAGCAGAGAGAAGTTCGTGCAGGCGCTGGTGTTGGACGGCTGGGTCAGCAGCATTGCGATGGCTCAGGAACTCGCAGACGAGCTGTTGGAGGCACACGCAGAGCGCCTTCCTCGGTTCGGCAGAGCCGGTTCTACTGCTTAGGCGAGAGCGCCTGGCGCAGGTTCGCACTTGGCCAAGACCTATGGCGATACCCCTGGCTCTGCTTGAGCCGTCGGGGAGGCAACACCGCTGACCTTGGAGTGCGACCTCGCGTGAGAGAGGATCCATGCAACTCAACGTCCTGACGGACAGCCAGATCACCCGGCTGCACGAGGGCTCGCTCCACCTGCTGGGGAAGGTCGGCATCCAGCTGCCGCACGACGAGGTCCGTAAGCGACTTGAAGGAGCGGGCGCTTCCGTCGAGGGTGAGCTGGTGCGCATTCCCGAGGCGGTCGTGATGGAAAGCCTCGAGCAGGCCGGCAAGTCGTTCACTATCTATGGCCGCGACCGACAGAGAAAGGCGGCCTTTGGCCAGGGTCAGCGCAACTACAACTCCATCTCCGGGGAGGCGCTCTGGATCGATGACGAGACGGGGCAGCGGCGCTACGCGAGTGTGAAGGACGCGGGCACCGCCGCGCGGCTGGCCGATGCCCTTCCACACCTCACCATCGCCGGGGCCATGTCCGACCCCCACGAGCTGTCGCCCGAGTACGGCGCCGCCGCCTGTATGGCGGAGATGCTCCGCAACACCACCAAGCCGCTGGGCCTGTGGTTTCACAACCGCGCCGTCGCCAACACCATGGTGGAGATTATGATTGCGGTGGCCGGGAGCGAAGAGGAGGCGAAGACGTACCCACTCGCCTACCCGTTCCTCGAGCCCATCAGCCCCCTGCGCTTCCCGTACGAGGGCGTGGATGCGCTCTTCGCCACCAGTCGCCTCGAGCTGCCGGTGCCGATTGGGCCCATGGCACAGACGGGCCTGTCGGCCCCGGGGACGCTGGCGGGGACGCTGGCGCAGGAGAACGCGGAGATCCTCGCCGGGGTGTGCATCACCCAGCTAATCACTCCTGGCGTGGCGGTCTGCTATGGCGGCATCCCGCATGCCTTCGACATGCGCACCACACAGATGATCTTCGCCGGCCCCGAGCAGGCGCTGATGGCGGTGGCTATGACGCAGATGGGCAAGCACTACGGTCTCCCGGTCTACATAAACGTGGGACTCACTGACAGCAAGACGCCGGACGCACAGGCCGGGATGGAGGCTGGCATCACGCTCACGTGTGGGGCGCTGGCCGGCGCCGACATCTTCGGGCACCTTGGCATCTGCGGAGTCGATCAGGCCTCCTCGCTCGACATGCTGGTGATGCAGCACGAGCTGATCGGGTACGTCGAACGCCTCGTGCATGGGATCGACTTCGACGGCGACGCCCTGGGGCTGGAGGTCATCGAGGAGGTCGGCCCCAGAGGTGGCTTCATGGACCAGGAACACACGGCGATGCACTTCCGGAAGGAGCTGTGGTTCCCGGAACTGCTGGACCGTCAATTCTACGACGCCTGGCTTAACGGCGGCGCGAAGACCATGGCCCAGCGCTGCCGGGAGGAGAAAGAGCGCCTCCTCAGAGAACACCGGCCCGAGCCACTGCCGGAGGAGGTCGATCGCGAGATTAAGCGACTGCTGGCCTCGGCCCGTAAGGAACTCGAGACTCGCGGGAGTAGCTGGCGCGCCAGCGAGTGAGCCACAGTCTCCCGCGTCGTGGCGGACGTGTGTCCCCGTGCGCGCGACGCGTCAGCTGTTCCTGCCGAGCGCTCCGCCAGAGATCGGGCTCAACAGCGTGGCTAGACGAGGGATCGGCCCTGGAAGGATGAGCTCAGGGCACGGCTTCTGGACGGAATCGTTGGCGGGCGGCGCAGGCAGAACAACCTGGCGGGGCGCCACATGGAAGAACGCGCCACAACACCAAGTGGTCAGCAGGACGGTACACCCTCGGATGGCCGGAGCGGCCACGCGTCCGCAGTCCGTCAGCACCGGCAGGTAGTTACGTGGCGCGCGATCACCATCGCGCTGGTGCTCATGCCCTTGCAGTCGGCGTGGATCGTCCATATGGAGGCGATCCGCAACTACACCTGGCCGAGCATGCTGGCACTGCCGTTGGAGACCGTTTTCGTCCTTCTTCTGCTTACAGGGGCCAACGTGGTCGCCAAACGCCGCCTTCCGCGATGGGCTCTGAGCCAGGGCGAGCTACTCACCATCTACGTGATGCTGGCGATCAGCGGCGTCATCGCCGGCTTCGGGCAACTTCAACAGGTGATCTCTTGGGCGATCGCCCCAATCGGTCGCGCCACCAAGGAGAATCAGTGGGATCAGTTATTCTGGCAGTACCTGCAGGATTGGCTGGTTCTCACAGACGGCGACAGCCTGGAGGCCCTATTCCGCGGCGACACAACGCTCTTCACTCGGCAGCATCTCGCTGAGTGGGCACCTGTGGCATTCTCGTGGGGCGCGTTCTTCGTCGCCTTCTTTGCCGTGATGATGGCACTCAACGTCCTGCTGCGTCGCCGGTGGATCGAGGAAGAACGCCTCACTTTCCCACTGGTGCAGGTTCCACTCGCGGTGACGGAGCCGACTGGGCAAGTCTTCCGGAACAGGCTGCTCTGGATTGGCTGCGGGCTGGCTCTTGCCCTGGGGATGCTCAACGGTCTCCATGCTCTCTTCCCCTCAATGCCGAGCTTCCAGCCCGACTTCGGCAACTTGAACGCCCACCTGGGGAGACGATGGAGCTGCTTCTCGAAGCATGGTGGACCCTTCTGGCCCCCGTATCCGTGGGCGATCGGCGTGGCCATCTTCATGCCTTTGGAAGTCTCGTTCTCCTACTGGTTCTTCTTCTGGGTGGTCAAGCTGGAGGAGTGGGCGACTCTCCTGACAGGCTGGGACATAGCGCCCGACGCGCCGTTCGTGTACCAGCAATCAGCGGCGGCGTTGCTGGCGGTGGGGCTCTACGCTGTTTGGTCGGCTCGCAAGCATCTGTGGCGGGTGGCGGGTGGCGTTGTCCGCCCGCGTCAGGATCTTGGCGACAGAGACGAGCCAGTTCCCTACCGCGCAGCGGTTGCCGTGCTTCTTGCGTCGATAGCCTTCCTCAGCGTCTTCCTTTGGCGGGCGGGGATGCCGATATGGCTGGTGCCCCTCTTTCTCTCGCTTTATCTAAGCGCTAGTCTCGCACTCTCGAGGATCCCTGCGGAACTGGGAGCGCCGGCGAACGAAATCCACGACGCGGGGCCGCAACAGATCCTCACTCAGATCGTGACACCTGCATCCTTTCCCGTCCGCGGCCTCGTCGTGCTGACGCTGCTCGGCTGGACTTCTCGCAGCTATGGCGTGGACCCGACCCCCCATCAGATGGGCGGATTCAAGATGGCGGAGAGAACCGGTCTGACGACGCGTGGACTCTTGGGAGCCATGTTCATCGCAGCTGCAGCCGGACTCGTGTACGGCTACCTCGCCATCCTTATACCGCTCTACCAGCTGGGCGCGGACAGCAGCAAACTGGAGTTCAACACAAGCGGCGTCTATGCATTCACTGAGCTTGAGACTTGGCTGACGGGAGTCTCCCCGGCTACCGGATACAGAAGCACGGCCATGGGCTTCGGCTTCATCTTCACCTTGTTCCTCTATGCGATGAGGAGCCGCTTCCTCTGGTGGCCGTTCCACCCTCTGGGCTACCTGATGGCCCCGCTCTGGTTCACCCACCACCTGTGGCTGCCGGTCTTCATAGCCTGGGTAGTGAAGCTGATCCTGCTGAGGTATGGGGGTCTGAGAACCTATGCGGCCGCCCTGCCCTTCTTCTTGGGGCTCATTCTGGGGGACTGTGTCGCGGGGAGTCTCTGGGCGCTGCTGAGCCTGATCGTAGAAATGCCCACGTACGGTGTATGGATGTAGGCTCGCCTCCTCTGAGCCAAGAGCGAACCGCCATCTCAGACGGAAAGGAGCGCAGCAGTGAAGGAGCAAGTGGTCATCATAGGCGCCGGCAGCGCCTACTTCACGCGTAAGCTGGTCGTTGATCTGATAGAGCGAGGCGAGCCGATGGACCTCGGCCTGGTCGACACCGATGAAACGGCCTGCGAGACGGCGGAGAAGCTGTCGAGGAAGATGGTCGCACTGAGGCAGGCACCGATCACGGTGCGGGCGTCCACGGACCGGCGCGAGCTGCTCCCAGGGGCCACGGTCGTCATCAGCACGATCGCCGTCGGCGGCCGGCGCGCGTGGGACACAGATGTGATGATCTCGCGCAAGTACGGCGTATACCATCCAGGTGGCGACACCGCCATGCCGGCCGGGACCTCGCGCTCGTTGCGGGCGATACCGCCCGCGGTCGCAGTCGCGCAGGACGTCGTCGAACTCGCGCCGGGAGCGCTGTACTTCAACTACACGAACCCGATGGCTGTCATCTGCCGGGCGATCCGCAAGGAGACCGAGGCCGATGTTGTCGGCCTGTGCACCGGCGTGCGCGATGTCGGGAGAGGAATAGCCGGAATGCTGGACGTCGACCCTTCACGGCTTCGGTACAACGCCGTCGGCATAAACCACCTGACATGGTTCACCGAGATTCGCGTTGACGGAATCGACGCGAAGCCGCGGCTTCGAGAGATCGCCGCGGAGCACGTGCGCAAGGCGCGGGAGCTTGCGGTCTCGGCGGACGACAGCCCGGAGAAACAGAGTGTCCGGCACGAGATTAGCAGGCTGGAACCGTTCTGCTGTGGGCTCTTCCTGCTTCTGGACGCGTTCCCGGCGGTGGGGGACGGCCATGTCGTGGAGTTCTTCCCGCATCTCATCCGGGGTGAGCGAAGCTACTTCGGGACGACCTTGGGGCTGGGGTCTGAACGGCAGCGATCCAGACAGGATGAGGACTTCGCCCGCATGCAGGAAGAGGCGTTCTCCCCCAACCCACTGCCAAGCGATTATCTGGAGAAGGTCGCCGACGGGCATCGCGAGGATGTCGTACCCATCGTCTGCAGCATCAGGGCCGACGACGGAGCGGTCTACTCGGCGAACCTGCCCAACCACGGGTGGGTACCCAACCTACCGGGAGACGCGATCATCGAGGGTCCGACGGTGGCGACGGCGGCAGGGCTGCGGCCCATCGCTCAGCCTCCGCTCTCGCCCGGCGTAGCGGGGACGCTGGCGACACGATTCCAGTGGGTCGAGACCGTGGTCGAGGCGGCAGTAGAGGGAAACCGAGACAAGGTCGCGGCGGCGCTACTGCTGGATGGCGCGGTGGCATCTATCGACGACGCTGAGAGCCTGACCGACGAATTGCTGGCCGCCCACGCCGACCATCTCCCGCAGTTCGCAAACAGCGCAAAGGCAGGGTAGCACGTGCACCTCACTACTAAGGAGAGGATCAGTGTCCACTAGCTTCTTCAGTATTCTCACGCAGAGCCAGATAGAGGATATCCACCACTCTGCGCTCCGCGTACTCCACGACACCGGAGTGCGGGTGGAGTCGCAGGAGTTGTTGACGCTGCTCGCGGAGTTCGGCGGGGAGCCGGACTCCGGCGCCCAGCGGATTCGTTTCGCCCCCGCCTGGGTGGAGCAGTTCATCGCTGAGTCTGACAAGTACGACTGGACGTGCCATAGGCCGAGCCACCACTGCTCCGCCGGCATCTACCAGGGACTCTACCTCGACCCCGAGACCGATGAACTCGAGCCCTTCACCGAGGAGACCCTTCGCGATTACGTCCGCGTCGCGCATGCGCTTCCCGAGGTGGGGTCGGTCGGGATCCTCGGAGTGCCATTCGTACCCGATTGGGCGCCAGCCGCCTACACCCCGCTCGCCGAGAAGCTCTACGCCTGGAAGTATGGCGCGTATGCCGACGGCACAGTCCAGTTCACCGGCCTCTGCCCCTATCTGGAGGAGATCTACGCTCGCTATGCGGAGGAGACGGGTAGCAGCCTGCCCGAGGCCTTCTCGGCCACCGGCTATCTCCTGAGTCCTCTTCGGCTGGCGCGCTCCGAGTGCGAGCAGCTTCTCTACTTCAAGTCCCGCGGACTGCACATGGGCGTTGGCCACATGCTGTCTCTCGGCCTAAGCACCCCCGTAACCATCGCGGGCGGAGCTGTGCTGAAGCTGGCCGAATCGCTGTTCCTCAGCATCCTCCGGCGGGCGCTCTGGGGCGGACGAGGCCTCTCGCTGGGAGGCTTCGGCGTAGTGGGAGAGATGCGGAACGCGCGCAGTATGGGAGGCAGACCCGAGAACTCCACCATCGGAATCGTGTTGGGGCAGCTCGCTCGGTGGTACGGTGTCCGGTCCGGGGGCGGGGGCGGCCTCTCCGATGCGAAAGAGCCGTCACCGCAGGCCGGAATGCAGAAGGCTCTCGCCTCCGCGATCGCCGTGTGCGCGTGCGGCAGCGCGTCGCTCGACGCCGGCCTGCTTTCGTTGGACGAGATCAACTCTCCCGAACAGCTCGTCCATGACGCCGAGCTCACCGGCGCTTTCCAACACCTGCTGCGGCCCGTCGAGATCACAACCGAAACGCTCGCCGTTGAGGACATCGCCAGCGTCGGTCCTGGCGGCAACTTCGTGGGCAGCCCTCTCACCGCCCAGCGCTTCCGCCAAGACTTGTGGCAGCCGAACCTCTGGGACTGGCAGGCCCTGCCCGAATGGCTGGCCTCCGAGGCGCACTCCGACAGACTCCGAGCGAAGCAGCGCATCCAGGAAATCCTGTCATCCCCACCGCCCGAGCCTGGCATCAGCGAGGAGTTCGAGGGAGACCTTCGCGCCATCATCGCTCGCGCGGTCGCGGCGAACGCGGCTGATTAGAGGAAATGGACACGGGCTCAGACAAGCGGCCCCTGGTGGCAGTGCCCCGCGGGCGCGCTATGTTAGCTGGGTGCGCGCTCGTTATCGCGTTGGCCTTCCTCATGCCGTACATCAACCTCTCGCTGCGCAAGTACGACTGGGCGTTCCGGCCGCTGCCAACGGGGCCAGTCTTCCTCCTCTTCGTGCTCATCTGGCCGGTCAACACCTGGCTCGGACGCATCCGGCGATCCTGGGCGTTTACGGGACCGGAACTACTGCTGGTCTACGCCATGATGGCTATCTGTGCGGGCCTGGCGTACGAGGGGCTCTGGGGATACGCCCTCTACTACTCGGTCTATCCGTTCTATGGCGCCTCACCGGCGAATCGCTACGCCCAGCTCTTCATTCCCTACCTCCCCGTGTGGCTCATGGTGCCCCAGGCGGCCGCGGTGGATGGCTTCTTCCACGGCGCTCCCGCATGGTC
The DNA here is from genome assembly GCA_029821495.1 of Candidatus Hebobacteria bacterium. Taxonomy (GTDB): domain Bacteria; phylum Armatimonadota; class Hebobacteria; order Hebobacterales; family Hebobacteraceae; genus JALGTG01. The sequence continues at coordinate 14,340 of JALGTG010000018.1, read as the reverse complement.
GTGGCGCCTGTGGCTGATGCCCATCATAGGATGGTCCAGTTTCGCTCTGAGCCTTTACGTCTTCCTGTTCTGTCTCGGCGCCATCGTGCGAAAGGACTGGATCGAGTCCGAGCGCCTGTCGTTTCCGCTCGCAGCCATCCCCCTCGAACTCGCCGAAGGTGAGCGCCCTTCATCCCGCAGCGCGGTATTCCGGAACCCCTATCTCTGGGTGGGAGTCGCCCTGCCCGTCTGCCAATCGCTGCTGCAGATGGCGCACGCCATCGCGCCGGCCGTGCCCTACTCCCGCCTGTACTTCCCCATGGGGCAGTGGTTCATGAACCGGGGAGCCTGGAACTCGATCTCGAACACCTCGGCCTACATCGGCTTCGACACTATCGGGATCTTCGGGCTGATTCCGCTCGAGGTATCGCTGAGCTTCTGGTTCTTCTTCCTGCTGAACCGAGCACAGATCGTCGCTTTCGCTGCGCTTGGCTATGGCCAGGAGGGGTTCGGGGCACGCATCTTCAATCCCAACACGTTCATTGCCTACGAGGAATCCGGGGCGTGCCTCATGTTCGCACTCATCCTTCTATGGCGATCACGAGCGTTCTTCGCGGCGGGCGCGGCCTCCCTGATTGGCCGTGCTGGACCGCGCGACCAACTGGCTCCTCTGTCACCCCGAGGCGCTCTCCTTGGGCTGATCGGGAGCGGCCTCGTACTGGTGTTGTGGGCGACGCGCGCAGGCATGGATGTGATGTTCTTCGCGTTGCTTATGGCTGTCTTCTTCGCCTACGCCCTGGCGATGGCCCGCATTGTATCCGCAGGAGGCGTCTACGTCCCTAGCGTCAGCATCAGTGCCAGGAATCTCGTCGTCGCCGCACGCGGCGCGGCCTCAATCCCGGCCCCCACGCTGACGATGATGACCGTTCTCCAAGTGCCATGCCTCGGCCTTTTCAAGCTCAATCTGCTTCACTTCACCCTCAACAACTTCAAGATCGCACACTCCTCGCGTCTGCCCGGTCGCCTCGTCACGATCTGTCTCTTGTCCGCTCTCGCGCTGATGGTGGCGATAGCACCCTGGGTCACTCTTCACTACGCCTACCGTCTCGGCGCACTCAGCTTCGACGATTGGCTCTTTCGCGACACGGGCGGATGGGAATTCGGCCCCCTCGTCAGCGATCTCAGAGCCCCTCGCCCGGCAGCTTCGTTTCTCTGGACTGGGCTGGCGGCCGGTGCGGGAGTTATGCTGTTGCTCACGTGGCTGCACAGCCGCTTCATCTGGTTCGCCATCAGCCCGCTCGGTTTCATGCTGGGAGGGACGTGGGGGATGATACAGCGCATGTGGGCGAGTGCCTTCATAGCCTGGCTGCTCGTCTTCCTCATCCGCAGGTTCGGCGGCCTGAAGCTATATCGGACGGTCCGCCCGGCGTTCCTCGGCATGGTTGTCGGACACCTTGTCATGATGGGGCTCCGAAGCCTTGTTGACCCGCTGCTCGGACTCGACATGCACCTGGCAGCGTGGGAGTAGCGGCATGGCTTGCGGGAAGCAGTCTGTGCCTGCCAAGAACTCGAGACTGACGCGCCGTGGCTTTCTCCAAGGCGCGCTGGGCGCGGCCGTATTCGGTGGGATATCACGGTTCGACCGGGAACTACGAAGCTCGGGACTCACTACGGAGGGAGCATCAGTGTCGAGAGTCATTCAGGTCAACAACTCACAGCAGGTTCCGGTCATCTTCGAGGTCGACATGCTCGTCATAGGCGGCCGGCTCGCCGGCGTGGCGGCGGCGCAGGCGGCCGCCGAGGGCGGGCCCAAGGTGGCACTGATCGAGTCGGAGACTTACCTGGGGTATGAGTTCGCTGCCTGGCAGCGGCCCTGGATCAAGTGGAGCCAGAGCCGGGCCGGTCTCCTGCGAGCCTGGCTGCCCGTCGAGGAGGCGGCCGACTCATATGACGATGGCGAGTACGTTCCCCTCCACATGGACCGTGTGAAGGTGAAGCTGGAGGGCCGGCTGCTCGAGCAGGGCGTGCAGATACTGTATGCGAGTCGCCCAGTGACATACTGGCGAAAGGGGGAGCACTGGCTCGTTGTGTTCGGCAACAAGTCAGGACGACAGGCCGTCCGGGCCCGATTCGTCGTCGACGCCTCGGAACACGGAGTGATGACCTACGTGGCAGGGCAGGAACCATCGGCCTCTGCGACGACCATCGTGCGGCGCACGATTGAGTTCACGGCCGTGCCGCGGGACGGCGTGCAGCACTACGCGGTCCCCAGCGAGCTAGGCGTCGTAGACAATTCAGTGATGGTGTACCCAGGAGCCTTCTCAGAAGATCACGTGCATGTGGATATTGCGCTTGCTGTCGAGCAAGCTGGCACGCGGTCACCGGAAAGCGACCGCGAGGTGGAGCTGCTGTGCCGGGCCGTATCGCTCAAGGTCGCAGAGCACCTCGTCCAACATGTGCCCGCCTTCAGGAACGCAAAGCTCGGGCTTGGATCGCTCCGTGTGATGCGGGATGTGGATTTCGATGCGGCAGAGGCCTTGGCCAAGGGAGATGAGTTGGGGAAGGCAATAGCGGCCGGTGGTCTTAGCTCCGACGCCTGCTACCGAGTCGACGGACGCGACTGGAGGTTGCTCTCGCTGCCGGCAGAACCCGGGAAGCCCGATGGAAGCAGTGCCAGGGCGGCCGACCTCAGCGACACATCGTCTTTTGCCGCGTCTTGGCCGGGGAAGACTGTTGAGGTGACGACCGAGGCTCTCCCGGTGGCCGTAGAGACTGACGTGCTGGTGGTGGGTGGCGGCACTAGTGGCGCGCCGGCCGCCTACAGCGCGGCCCGCGAGAAGGTAAGCGTGGCGCTGGTTGAGATGAACTCGCGTCTGGGCGGAACTGGAACACTGGGCGGCATCAAAGCGCACTGGATGTCCACCCCCAATGCCTTCAACGATGAGATTGACCGACGCGTGCAGGACAAGGAGCGGCGAGTCGGCTATCCCGAAGGTCGTTGGGGATGGCGGCGTACTGACTCCGAAGGGAACGAGTATCTCTGGGGTGAGGACGGGTCCTGGAGCATCGAGCTAAAGGAGCAGGTCCTGGAAGAGCTGTGCCAGGAGACAGGCGTTTCGCTCTTCTTCGACAGCTTCGTGGTTGGCGCCCTGGTCGATGCCGACAAGATCGTCGGCGCCTTCCTCGCCACGCCTTACGGACCTCGCGCCGCGCTTGGCACAGTGACGGTTGACGCCACCGGCGACGGGGACGTCGCCGCCTTTGCCGGAGCCGAATACACATACGGAAACCTCCGCGACCGCCAAACCATGTTCACCTCGCTCGCCCTCTACAGAGAGCCGGGAGGACTGGGCAACAACTTCATGACCGCAGCCGACATAGAGAACATTCTCGACTACACTCGCTTCATCATCACAAGTCGACAACGACGCATGCACCACGACGAGCAGTTGCACGACTCTGGAACCTATCTCGCACCCCGAGAGAGTCGGCACATCCGAGGCGAGACGACAGTGAGCCTTGAAGACCAACTCATGCTCAGAACCTACCCGGACACCGTCGCTGTCCTCTTCAGCAACTGGGACATGAAAGGGCAGTGGTTCGCCGACATCGTGGAGTTCGGGATTAACCCACCGCACGAGGACATCGACATCCCGCATCGCGCTCTGATCCCCAGAGAACTGGAGCAGGTGATCGTCGCCGGCAAAGCCCTCTCCCTGACACATGATGCCTGCGCAGCACCTCGCATGCAGCGGGACCTTATCCTCCTTGGCGGAGCCGTTGGCCTGGCGGCCGCGTTCGCCATTCAGGACGACGTCAGCCCGAGGCGACTGGACGTCGCGAAGCTCCAGCGCCGCCTTGTCGAGACCGAGAACCTGCCGGCGCGAGCGCTGGCCTACGCGCCAGCCACGCCGCCCGACTTGAGCGCGCTGGTAGAGGGGCTGACCGGAGAGGATCCCCTCGAATGGCAAGAGATGCTCTCTCGCGAGAAGGCCACCTCCGTCTCACCCGTGATCCATATCTGTCTCGCAGCATCAGAGGGAGTTGTCCCCCTACTGCAGCGGGCGTTCGCGCGCGCTCACGGAAGGCGGCGCCTTCTCCTGGCTCGACTGCTCCTGTTCCATCACTGCGCCGATGGAGCCGACGTAGTGCTTGAGGAGGTGGAGCGAGAGTTCTCCGCGTGTGACGGATTGCCAAGACGACTCGGTGACATAGACTGGTCCACCGGCTCGCCCGAGCAGGCGATCCAGCCGGAGGCTATCTTCCTCATCAACAACCTCGTGCGAGTCGCGGACCGTCGCATCTTCGGCACTATGAGCACCATCGTCGAGCGCCTCGAGCAGGCAGACCGGGACTACCGCGACATTCGCGCTGGCATCTACGACTACGTGCGCACCGTCGCCGTCGCCGCCGAACGTCTCACCTGGTCCGAGTTCATTCCACTGTTGGAGAGACTTCAGGAGCTTCCAGAAGTGCGGGACTCGGTGTTTCCGCGTGACTACGAGACGGACTACTTCAGGGAGAGAAGAGCCTTCTTGGTTGTCTACCTTGCGCGCGCCCTCGCCAGATGCGGATCAAAGCAAGGTCTCCTCCAACTGGCGGATCTCCTCGCAGACCCACGCGCTCTCGTTGCCGGAAGCGCCCATCAGGAGCTGTGCGCCTTGACGGACATGGACCACCACAGAGATGCTGGCCGCTGGCGCGACGCGCTGCAGCGATGGCCGGAGTCCTTCGCGGCTGTCCCGTGGCAGGTCGACTGCGCCTGAGTTGGCTGCACGCGTCCCCGGGCATGGCGACGGTGCCTGACGAGGCGCGGCTGCCGGGTCGGCCTGGCGCACCCAGACGCGCGCGAGGGCGGATCGAGTCGGGAATGGCTTGCGCAGCAAGCACGGGAGGAAGCGCATGCACACGCCGGCTATAGACTGCGGCTTTCCGGGAGGCAACATCCTCTGCGACAGCGTCAGCGCCGATGAGGTCTCGCTCCGCCAAGATCAGCGGGACACCATCGCGTATCCTTGGTTCTACTGGTACTTCCGAGTGCGCGGCGCCTCCGGCCGCCCGCTGAAGTTCCTCTTCAAGGACAGTGTGGTCGGCGTGCGCGGGCCCGGCGTCAGCCTCGAGGGCGGCCGCGCGTGGCGCTGGCTCGGCGCTGAGTCAGCCGACGAGCGGAGCTTCCTCTACACCTTTCCCGAGGACGCAGGCGGCGTGCGCTTCGCCTTCGGCATGCCCTACACCCAAGCAGATCTCGATACGTTCTTGGCCCATCGGCAGAGCCACCCTAACCTGAAAGCCGTCACCCTCTGTCAGAGCCGCAAAGGCCGCCCCGTCGAGTCACTCACCTTCGGCCGTCTCGACGGCAAAGCAGAGCACCGGGTGATGCTCACTGCTCGTCATCACTGTTGCGAGATGATGGCCAGCTATGCGCTCGAAGGGGTGATCGACGCGGTGATGGCCGACGACGCCGTTGGGGAATGGCTCCGCGACCGCGTCGAGTTCATGGCGGTCCCTTTTGTGGACAAGGATGGCGTCGAAGACGGGGACCAGGGCAAGGGGCGCCATCCCCACGACCACAACAGAGACTACGCGGTGCCCTGCCTCTACCCTGAGGTCGCCGCCATCCGCGAGCTCGGCTTCCGCTGGAGTGGGAACCGTCTGCGATTCTCCCTCGACCTCCACTGCCCAGGCCAGCGCGGAGAATGGCACGAACTCATCCACTTCGTCGGCACTCCTAACGCTGACGAATGGGCTCGCACGGAGCAGTTCTGTGAGGCGCTGGCGAACAGCGTGAGGGGCGCACTGCCCTATCGCAAGGAGAACAACCTTCCCTTCGGTGTTGACTGGAACACGCCTGAGGAGTACGAGGATGCAAGCGGCGAACCCCGCAGTGCCGGCAGGTGGCTGGGGAATCTCCCCGGCGTGTGGTTCGGCGCCTGTATCGAGATCCCATACGCCAATGCGCAGGGCGCAGAAGTCAACACAGAGACCGCCCGGGCCTTCGGCCGCGATCTGGCAGCCGCGATCCGGCTGTACCTGGACTGAAGGTCCGTGCATCACCTCGGAAGCCGCTTCTGCTTCCGACAATGCCGTTAGACAATCTAGCTCACGGTCAGTGCCCGCGCCCGCACTGCCTCTGACATCGTGAGCCACAGCGCTCAGAGGGAGTAGCCATATGAGCAAGGGAATGGTGAGCAGCAGTAGTTTCGCCCACGTGTGCGCCGGGATATGCGTCCTGCTTACGGTCGCCGCGGCCGCCCCGGCATGGGCCGGGACGATCTCAGGCCAGTGGCAGCCGCGGGCGACGATTCCCTATCACGTCTACGGACATGCTTCCGCAGAACTCGATGGAAAGGTCCACCTCCTGGGGGGATGCCATACGAGCGATTGGACGAGCCCCACCACCCGACATCAGATCTACGACCCGGTCGCCGATTCCTGGGCCTCCGCCGCCAACCTGCCGCTGGACCTTGGATGGAGCATGCCGGCCGCCCTCGACGGCAAGCTCTACCTCTTCGGCGGCGGCTACCACAGGTCAGGCCTGGGCCTCTGTGCGACGGACCAGGCTTGGGTGTACGATCCCGAGACGGATCGCTGGACTGCCCTGCCACCTATGCCCGATAAGCGGATGAACGGCTGCGCAGTAGCACTTGGCGACTCCATCTACATCTGCATGGGCTACAACCGGCAAGGGGGCGTAGGCACCAGGGGTGTACTGGCTGAGTACCACACAGCCTATCGGTACCATCCGAGCACCGGCACCTACTCGCCCGTCGCAAGCTCACCGCAGACCGGCTGCTACATCGCGGCTGGACCTCACGCAGGCAAGCTCTGTGCCGTCGTTGGCACCCATCACGAGGGCGACACCATAGAGGAGCGGGGGCTCGCCGAGGGCGCTCTGATATACGACCCGGCGTCCGACCAGTGGACGCGTCTCGCGGCGAAGCGGGTGATGCCCCGGGTCTTCTACTTGACCCAGTGCTCGGCCTCTGTTATCCGGGACGGCCGGCTGTACGTCGTTGGCGGCAGGTCCGCCGCCGGGCGGACCCGGATAACCAGTTACTTCGACATTGAAGGACAGCGCTTCGTCAGGGGGCCTGATCTCCCGAAGGGTCGGTGTTGTGGCGGCGGAGCCATAGCCGGCAGCACTCTCGTCATATCCGGCGGATTCCTCGGCCAGACGGGACGGCCGGCCCTGGAGACGTGGGTGCTGACCCTCGGCCGATGAGGCAATACTAGCTCCCGCAGACAGGGGCTGATACCCAATCGGTACCACCTGAAGGAGGCAGTCATGGCGAACACCATCAATCTCGATCCTATCGACCTCACACCCGAGGTGGCAGTCGACCTCGAACAGTCTGGTCTCATTCTTCGCCTCGCGCCGCGGCGACACGAACTACCGGCCTCGCCCGGCGAAAACCTCTGGGAGCCGATCTACGATTCGTCGGAGAAGTTCGGGCCACATCGGCTCATCACCGTCAGTGTGAACAGCACTAGACTGGACGACTTCGGCTCTCATTCGGACAACGAAGAGTTCCTGCTCATCGGCGACGATTCCATGAAGCCGCTCTACCTCGTGATAGCCCTTCACAAGAAGCGAGAACTCGATCGGAGAATCTCCCAGCACGATCTCGCGCCGGAGGACTTCATCTGCCTCCGCCTGAGATACAACGACCCCGAAGTGAGCTTCTTCACCATGCTTGCCGACGTGCCCCACGGGGAGGCCATCGGCCGAGGAGAGGGACGTCCGGCGACGTTCTACGTGACCGAGCCCCGGGACCTGGACACGGAGATTACTCAGTTCCGCGAGTACGAACTGAGGATTCGTGGGCAGTAGGCGGCGACACTTGCCCCCTGATCCATAGCCATTCATCTTGGGCGCCGTGCGCAGCGGGTGCTGAGGCGAGGCAAGTGGCCTGACCCGTTCGGGAAGATATGGACAGAGCCCCCTGTGACCCTAGGGATATAGCGGCGGCGGGTTGCGGCGAAGCGTCTCCGCGTCTGCTGTAGTCGCGGTGAAGATCGCCCACTCGTCTCGCACGAACCTGAAACGCCCAATCGCCCAGTGGCCGTTGTTGCTCCAGTCGGCCTTCCACTGGGCTTCCGGGGGCGCCAGTAGTCTCCTCCACACGGCACCATGATTCGTGCCTTGTCGCGATCATCGGGGGCCGGTGGGTCGTCCGCCACGAGCCGGGTTGTATGTCGTCAGCGTTGGTGAGACAAAAGGCGGGTTGAAACAAGCTATACATCCGGTGTTCCTGTCCCGGTTTTCTGTCCCGTCTTCATGCTCCTGCGGTAGTGCTCTCGCCGAGTGACCATCTCCCTGATCTTGAGCTGCTGTCTGCGGTTGAGGATCGCCTCCCTGCGACCGAACCAGACGTCGTCCGGGGTTACGTTCTGGAGCGCCTCATGGTTGCGCTCCTGGTTGTAGTAGTCCACGAATCTGGAGATCGCTTCCCGCAGCTGGGCCGGGCTGGTGTGTACCACCAGCGTCACCTCATCCTTCATGGTTCGATGCCAGCGCTCCAGCTTGCCGATAGTCTGGGGATGATGGGCCTTGGCACCGAAGTGCTTCAGTCCATGGAAGCCCAGGTAGTCCCGCATCGCCCGCGAGATGTAGGGGTTCTGCCAAGGAGACTCGTAGGCGGTGCGCACCTCTTGGATGCCACAGCGTTCCAGAAACGCTCGTACCCCATAGCCGAAGATGCCGCAGATGGTCTGCGTACAGGGCGGATCGTAGCCCAACAGGACCAGCGTATCTCGAATGCGCTCCCCTCCCTACAAGGGAGTCTCCCGGCTGAGACGGCGGATCAGCTGCTGCATCTCGACCTATACCGGTCTGCGCCCCGGCTTTGAGCGCCACCCCCAGAACAGCCCGAAGGCCTTTGTGTGCCAGCGCTTCACCGTCTCCGGCTTCATGAGCTGTACCAGGTCTTCTCAGCCATGCAGCAGCTTCGAGAGCACAACCCAGAGGATGCGAAATGCCGGCGTGAACTGGCGGCGTCGCTTCTTGCCGCCGACGGATCCGCTCACCTCAACACCCGGCTGACTCTCCAGCGCCCCCACGCGTCCCGCGAGCAGGGCCTTCGGCAGCAACAACGCCCAGCCAAACCTGAGCGCATAGCCAGCGAGTTACCAGAGGGGGCGAAGGATACATCCGGCACCGAAGAGGAAGGTTGAAAGGGCATTCATGAGCGACAGGATAGCACCTACTCAGAGACGAAGGACATCGCCCAGGAGTCCCCGATAGGATTACTGGAGAGGACAAGACGTATGTACAGCCTTAAGCACAACGAGGACGAAGCGAGAGAACGACTGCAGGCCTTCTGGGAAGGCAGCAGTCTTGGCCGACCTGCGCTGCAGGTGGTGGTGAGCAAACCCGATTATGAGCCGAAACTGTGGGAAGGCCCGGAAGCGGACCTGAAGGAACTGGAACTCACGCCCGAATGGCAGGCAATCCAGGCGGTCAACGCTGTTGAAGGCGTGCAATGGCTCGCGGAGGCCATGCCCGGCTACACAGTCAACATTGGCCAGTATCTCCCACTGCTGGCACTGCTCGTGGGCGGCGATTACGATCACCCCAAGGACGAGAACGGCAAGCCCATGTTGGGAACGGCTTGGCTGAAACTGCTTGAAGACGTCTTGGAGCGACCTCTTCCCGCCTTCGATGCGGCCTCTGAATTCGCAGCCCGCGTTTCCGAAGTCATCCACGGCGTCGGCCGGACGTTGGAGGGCCGCGCCATCGTTTCGCAGCCGGTCTGGATTGACCCGCTCACGACGTTGTCCAGCTTTCGAGGGGTGGCGGCCCTCTGCGCAGACCTCATTGAACGTCCCGCGCAGGTTGAGCAATGGCTGGAAGCTGCGACGACCTTGGAGCTCGAAGCCAACGAGCATTTCTACCAGGCCTGCCTGCCTTACGGGCAGGGAGAATGTCTCTCCTGGCTGGGCATCATGGCTGAGGGGCGTATGGACTCGGTCCAGTGCGACTTCTCGATCATGATGTCCCCAGATATGTACGAGCAGTTCTACATGCCCACGCTCCGGCGCCAAACGGCCTATTTTGACTACTCCATCTATCACCTGGATGGTGACCCTTGCATGCGTTTCCTCGACCAGATCGCTTCATCGCCGGGACTCAATGCGCTGCAGTACACGAGAGTGGCCGGATGCGAGTATCCTGGGCGATGCCTTGACGACTGCGTGACAGTGCGCGAGAAAGGGCTGGCGGTCATGGTGCACTGCCTGAGCGTCGAAGAGGCCATCGAGGCCGTCAAACACGTGGGGCCCGATGGCCTGTTCATCTGGCTTCCGCCCTTCAAATCGCAAGCGGAGGCGGAAGAGGCCATCGATCAGATCACCGTGGCAAGCGCGTGATGTTCCGAACAGCCAAGGCATCAAGACGGAAAAGGAGCCTCTTGGGCTAAGTCTGAGCGTATTCGGCCGAACGTGTGGTGCAGGCCGTCAGCGTTGCTGAGACGAATCGGGAGGTGTGCGCACGTCAAGTTGGCGTGGGACACCCATCAGGCGGCCCGGATTGGGTCTGACTCGCACGGCCGGCCGCGGCGGCGCGTGTAACCGCAACAATGTGCGCCTGTCACATAGGAACGGGACACCGCTGAGCGGCCTCCCGTGCATAGGGGAGAGACTGCTCCACCTTGCCCTGCTGGCGGAGCAGTTCCGCGATAGCTGCCTCGTGGTTGACGGAGGTGGGCATGAGCTCACTGGCCCGGCGGAAGGTCTGCTCGGCCTCCTTCGGTCTCCCCAGCTGTTTCTAGGTCACGCGCAGGTTGCAGTGCATGCTGGCGTTGCCCGGGAGCACTACCGTAGGACCGTGAGGAACATAGAGACAACCGGGACAGGAACACCTGAAGTGCTGCTCAGCTCACCCCCCGATTCGTCTCAGCAACGCTGACTATCTGCACTGGAGGGTGGGAAACCGGGGATCGAAGGCGAAGGTGTGTTCGGTGACAGCCGGAAGGTAGGAGAGGCTGACTCAAGTGACCCCACGGCGCGCACTCGCGCTCCTGTGAGCTGTTGGGACAAGTGGGGTCCTACAGAACACTCTCAGGAGAAACCATGAATCTATGTGTTGTTGGAGCCGGACACGTTGGCCTCGTCACTGCAGCCGTCTTCGCGGACCTAGGAAACGAAGTGGCCTGCCTTGATGTAGACGGGGAGAAGATAGCAGAGCTGCGCGCGGGCCGCGTCCCCTTCTTTGAGCCAGGCCTGCAAGAGATAGTGCAGCACAGCCAGGCGGATGGCCGGCTCTCCTTCACTTCAGACTATGCCGAAGCAGTCCCCGGCGCGGAAGTAGTGTTCGTCTGTGTGGACACCCCTCCTGGCCCCGACGGCACAGCCGACCTCAGCCGCGTCGCTGCCGCCGCCGAGGAGATCGCCCGCAACCTAAGCACTAGCACCCTAGTCGTGAACAAGAGCACCGTGCCAGTGGGCACGGGGGACTTCGTCCGCGAGACACTGGAGCGCCATGCACCGCCCGGAGTGCAATTCGAGGTGGTCTCCAACCCCGAGTTCCTGCGTGAGGGGTCGGCCATCGCCGACTCACTCCACCCGGACCGCATCGTCATCGGGTGCAGCAATCGCAAGGCTGCCACCAAGCTCCTCGAGCTCTACGCCCCCCTCGAAAGACAGGTGCTGTTGATGGACCTAAACAGCGCAGAGCTCGTGAAATACGCCTCCAACTCGTTTCTGGCCACGAAGATCTCGTTCATCAACAGCATCGCGGATCTCTGCGAACAGATGGGCGCGGACATCGCGCAGGTCGTGAAAGGCATGCAGGCGGACGACCGCATCGGGCCCCACTTCCTTAACCCCGGCCTCGGCTATGGCGGCTCCTGCTTCCCCAAGGACACCGAAGCTCTCGCCGCGGCCAGCGCCGCCGCGGCCGCCCCCTTCCACCTGCTTGAGGCGGCCATCGCGGTCAATCGCCAGCGCGTCCCACGCTTCCTTGGCCGCATGAAGGAGATCCTGGACGGCCTCGACGAGAAGACCATCGCCGTGCTCGGGCTCTCGTTCAAGCCCGATACTGACGATCTGCGGGAGGCCAAGCCAATAGAACTCATCCGCGCCCTCACCGGGGAGGGCGCACAAGTGCGCGCCTACGATCCTGCCGCCATGCCCAAGAGCCAGCCCCTGCTGCCGGAGGTGACCTTCTGCGAGAGTCCTTATCAGGCCGTGGAGGGCGCCGACGCGCTGGTCGTCGCCACCGAATGGAACGAGTTCAAACTCCTCGACCTTGAGCGCATCGGCAACCTGCTTCGCCGGCGCATCGTCTTCGACGGCCGTAACATCTACCGCCCTGATCGTATGGCCCAGTTCGGCTTCCGGCACATCAGCGTCGGCCGACCTCACGGTAACTAGTGCACCATCCCAAGAACAGCTGCACAGCGACCGACCTTTGGCAGGATGGTCTCGGCTAAGACTGCCCACATGAAGGGCCTAGACTGACGGTTGTGATGTGGCAGGTAGTGTTGGATCGCTACGATCAAGTCTGACACGCGGTGGAAGTCGCCTTGTCGAATGCGCTTGGCAGTGAGATCGTGGGACCAGCGTTCCACGAGATTCAGCCAGGAACAGCCGGTGGGTGTGAAGTGCAGAGGGAGGACAGGGCATTGATAGCCGCTCTTGGCAGTAATACTGACTGGGGTAGCGTACGGCGGTATCCCGAGGCTGCCTCTCTCAAACGCCTTCAGCCACCGTCGTACGCTGGAGCGGGAGACACCGAGGGTGCTTTCGAGCCGTCGCTACGGGATCTGGAAGTACGCCATCGGCCAGATGATCCGCATCCGCCCCATGAGCGGATACGGTTTCCGGGGACGCTTCTCTCCTGGCCGAGACTCGAGCACCTCGATATGCGCATCTCGCAGCTCGACGATGTCATCCAGCGTCGCCACTCGAGCCGCCAGCTCGGCGACGCGGCATGTCTCCGCCGCAGCTGTCATCTCCTCAAGCGTGGACTGTCGGCTTTTGCTCGCCCACCGGGCGCTCACCACCAGGGCTCGGATGATGAGGGCGACAGATGCGGGAAGGACCTCCATGTCAGTGCTCCTCCTCCAAAGGGGAAAGCGGCGCCTGGAGGCGCCGCTTGTTGGATCTAGATGGTACAGGAACACGACTGACCAGGCAAGCCTAGGATGCCCTCAGGCCAGTATCACAGGCCCTTGACGAGCACACTCGGGTTCAGCGCCTTGTTCTGGCGACATCCCAACGAGCGAATAGGGTATTGGCCCAGGACTTGACGTAGATCGTCAGGTCGAGCCACAGGCTTCGGTGTGCGATGTAGTACAGATCGTAGCGCAGTTTCTGCTCGATGTTGCCGTAGTCCGAAGCATGCACTTGGGCATATCCGGTGAGCCCGGGCCGGACGACATGGCGCAGACCGTATCCGGGGATATCGCGGAGGTACTGACGCACTTCCTCCGGCCTGGCAGGACGAGGTCCAACCCAGCTCATATGCCCCCGGAAGATGCCGATTATCTGTGGGATCTCGTCTATCGCCGTCTTGCGCATTATCCGGCCCACGCGGGTAACACGGGGATCGTCCTTCGTTGAGGACACCACCCCAGTCTCCTTCTCCGCGTCCTTTATCATCGAACGGGATTTGTGAATGCGGAAGATGCGTCGGTTGTGTCCGACACGCGTCTGCGAGTAGAGGAAAGGCCAGCCATCCGCAAGCGTGATAGTCACGATCGCCCACAGCCAGAACGGAGTGGAGAGGCCCAGTGCGACCGCCGCGAGCACAACATCGGCCGCTCTCTTTGCCAGCTGATAGCCTCTTCTTCCGCCTGCCGGTTTGGCAGCTGCCACTGTGCCCTCCTGCCGCGGGAGCGGGCCCTGCCGCACTCTCCCAGAGCTACTTCTTCCGCCACATCCTGATCCCCAGTACGATTCTGCGAGCCCTGTGGTCGGTCCTCCAGTCCCGCGACTTGCGTAGCGCAACCGCCGGGCGAGGACGGTGAACTGCACTACGCCCGGCGTCGCCTGAGTGGTACCCGCGGACGATCACCCAGGCATGGAGCGGGCGCCAGCCAGCGGGTGAGGAGGGAGCCGGCCCTACGCGGCGAATACCATACTGAGGAGCCCAGTGAGGACGAGCCATGCCATTGTTCTGTCAGGCAAGAGCGTTCCATGTTTCTGTGACTCCGGCACTGTATCCGCCCCCCAGCTGAGGCCACGCGCCAGCAGCCAGCTTGGCGACCGTGCTGACGGTTGCAGGCACGTCCGGCCGGCGAGTTCTGACCTTTCCCCCAAAAACAGGTCCAGGTTGAGAGTTAGGGAATCCGGGCCTTTGGAGAGGAGCAGGTCAGCTATGAATGGGAAGCGGTATAAGCCGGAGCAGATCATCCAGAA
>JALGTG010000154.1 GCA_029821495.1 Candidatus Hebobacteria bacterium | reverse complement strand
ATAGAGGCCGAGATCGAGGGACGGCCCAAGCATTTCTACAGCATCTACCAGAAGATGCAAGAGCAGGCGGTAGATTTCGATCAGATACTGGATCTGGAAGCGCTGCGGGTGATCGTCAACACTGAGACGGAGTGCTATACGGCGCTGGGGGTGGCGCACTCGCTCTGGCTGCCGCTGCCGGACATGTTCACGGACTATGTTGCCAAGCCGAAGTCGAACATGTATCAGTCGCTGCACACCAAGGTGATTGGGCCGCACGGCGGGCCGATGGAGGTGCAGATCAGGACGTGGAAGATGCACCGCCGCGCGGAGTACGGAGTGGCGGCGCACTGGAGGTACAAGGAGGGCCGGAGCGGGGATCTGGAGACGGAGGCGAAGCTGTCGTGGCTGCGGCAGTTCCTCGACTTGCAGAGCGATCTGAAGGATCCGCACGAGTGGCTGGAATCCCTGAAGCTGGATCTGTTCAAAGACCAAGTCTTCGTGTTCACGCCGAAGGGGGACGTGATCGATCTGCCGGCCGGGTCAACGCCGGTTGACTTCGCTTATCGCATCCATACGGAGGTGGGCAATAGCTGTGTGGGCGCGAAGGTGAACGGACGAATGGTGCCACTCGACTATGTGTTCAAGAATGGGGACGTGGTGGAGATTCTCACCACTGCTCGGCCCGGGGCGCGGCCGAGCTTGGATTGGCTTTCGTTCGCTGCCAGTTCACAAGCGAGGAGCCGGATCAAGGCGTGGTACCGGAGGGCGCAGAGGGACGAGAGCATTACGCGGGGCCGGGAGAGGCTGGCGGAGGAGTGCGACCGGATGGGGCTGAGCCCCGGTGAGACGCTGGCGGAGAAGGCCGTTGAGGAGGCAGCCGGTCGGCTAAACTGCAACACGGCCGAGGACCTGTACGCGGCGGTGGGATACGGGGATCTGGCGGCGGAGACGGTGATCCGTCGGCTCAGGGGCGAGCCGAGCAAGGCGAGGCGGAAGAAGCGTGCGAAGAGGGATGAACAGGGCGGCCTGCGGGTGGCGGTCAGCGCGGGAGGGGTTACCGATGTGCTGTTCCGGCTGTCGCGGTGCTGCGCGCCGGTTCCGGGGGATCCGATTGTGGGATTCGTAACGCGGGGTAGAGGGGTGACGGTTCACCGCGCCGAGTGTAAGAACGTGGCGTACTACGCGCGGCGCGAGCCGAGTCGCATGGTTCCGCTGGAATGGACGCTGACAGAGGACGTGTACTTCCCAGTGGGAGTGGAGGTTGATGCGCTCGACCGAGTCGGGCTGATGAGCGATATCACTGCGATCATCAGCGCCAGGAAGACGAACATCCTGGATGCGCGAGTGCGCACGGGGGGAAAGCCAAAGATGGCGCGGTTCAGCCTGACGCTCGAAGTGAAGGGCCTGGAGCACCTCAAGGACATCATGGATCGAGTCGCCGCGCTAAGCGATGTAGTGCGGGTGGACCGGGCGCGCTGACGTCGAGAGCGCCGGGACTGGCGAGCAGGAGGGGGAGGTCTGGGGTCGCGCTGACACCCCCGCAGTCCGCCGCCCGCGGAGGGTCGGGGCCACGCTGCGCGGGCCCAGGTAGGAGGTGCGCGTTGGCGGTGGGGGCGGCTTCTAGGCGGCACGGCCGAGGAATGAGAAGTTGGTGCAGTTGGTGCTGCACGAGAGTAGGGATGGGTTCTCCGCCTCGTACAGGTCCACGTCGGTGGAGAGCGCCTTGCAGGTCTCGGCGCTGCGCTCGTAGTTGGCGCAGTCGATGCAGCGGCGAAGGACGGCGTTGCACTGGAAGCAGCGGCTCTGGTTATCGAGCCAGTTCTGCGCCCCGCACTTCGGGCAGTTGACGTCCACCTCGGGCCACCTCCCTTCTGACAGAAGGCCAGAACAGGTATGCCAACAACAGGCGGAAAGAGCGCGAGACTCAACTCAAGAGCACGCAAGCGCTACTACTAGCCGTCAGTGTGATTCGACTTCGGGGAGGCGAGTATTGTTCAGTTCTGGGCACATTCGCCAGGGGAAAGTGCTCTGAGGTCGGCTTGCCAGCGCCTGGCGTCGGTCCAGTTGCCGGCTCGGAGATTGAGCGCCCACAGGAGCTCGATGGGGCCGTCGTCGTCCGGGTCGACTTGGTGGGCGCGTTCGGCAGCAGCGATGGCAAGAGCCCAAGTCTCGGGTCGGCTGTCAAGCTCTGCGATTCGAGAGCGAACCACGGCGAGGGTGCGGTGAGCTCCGGGGCTCTCCGGCAGCCAGGCGGCGACTGCGGCGGCGCGAGGGACGGCCCGACGGAGGGCGGCGAGGCGGGCCCGGCGGACATCCGGGCCGTGCTCGAACGCCAAGGCGTCGTCCAGAGAGAGACATAGGCGCGCGAGCGCGATGCGAGCGACAGGGTCGGGGCGCTCCAGCTCGGCCTCGATCTTCTCTGCGCGGGCGAGCATGCGGTCGGTTTCCGAGCGGAGCCGGCCGGCCTGCTGGGCGACGGCTCCGTTGCAGCAGCTGTCGGCGATGAGGCGCTGCGCGGCGGCTGCGGTGAGGACCACTGCGACGGGGCCGGTCTGATGCCGTGCGGCCCGCGTGCGCGCGCTGGTATCACGGAGGAAGGCAGCGCCGAGACTCGACTCGGAGTGCCGGCGGGGGGCGAGCCATGCCAGCCATGCGGCGTGGTAGTATGCAGCCGCGTAGTCCCCGGCGTTCCAGGCTTCCTCTACGAGGCGCTCGCGCTCGGCGTAGGCGGAGGGACTCTCGGCCGGCCGGTCGCCTGGGGTGGCCGGTTCGCCCGAGGCGCTCGCCGAGGTCACTATCGAGGCTGCCAAGAGAATGAGCAGGATCATCCTCATTGCTCCGCCTCCGCGAAGCTGATGGCACTGTACTTGAGGAAGCGCCTGAGGACGTCCGAGGTGATCGCCAAGTTCAAGCCGGCCATCTGGGGAGCGTTCGCCGTGGGGGTGTCCCGCTGAGTGAGAAGAGCATAGGCGACGCCGACGACGCGGCCGCGGGCGTCGATAAGGGGGCCGCCGCTGCTGCCATGTCCGGTGGGCGCGCTGTGCTGGAAGCGGACCACCGGGCCGGCAGTAGTGCCGGTCACAGTGACAGTCTCGTCGCCGGTGGCCGGATCGGCGCTGCGGACGAGCTGCATCTCATCGTGAACGCGGGCGCCGTGTATGAGAGCCAGGACATGGCCGCGCGTGATCTGGAAGCCGTCCTCGGGGAAGCCGAGCGCGCGGACCTCGTCGCCCGCTTGAAGATGCGTGGAAGACGCTATCGGCAGAGGGGTGAACTTCGTGGTGTCACCCGGCGGGGGCGAAACGCGGAGGACGGCCAGGTCCAGGTCTTCGGCGATGGCCACCGGGGTGGCAAGGTAGACGCGTTCGGATTCGCCTTCCCCGACGGTCACCCAGATGTCGCGGATGGCGTCCAACAGCACTGCCATGGAATCCCACTCTGCGCGGGTGAAGTGGAGCCCTCGATAGCGGACCCCGCTGAGGAGGACGTGGGCATTGGTGACCAGGTGCCCCTTGGCGCTGACGAAGAAGCCCGTTCCAGTGCTGCCGATGTGAAGGCGGCGGCCGATCTCGGCCTCGTAGGGTGTCCATGGCTGGCGGTCGGCGAGGTGGGTGGAGAACTCGGGGCCGAGGGAGGCGGGGTCGATGGCAGACTCGACGCGGACAACGGCCGTGCGAAGGGCGGGGTCAACAGCGGGGGCTGAGGCCGGCTCGGCCGCGGCGGCGGCCTGCGGGGTCGCCAGCAGGCAGACGAATTGGAGAGCAGGTACTAGCCTCACGAGAAGAGACATTCGACGTCGGTGGGCGCGTGGCCTTCGCGATACGGGGAGTTTCGGGGAGAAGCAGTCGAGGCCTATTCGCTCTCCTCTTCGACGGTTTCAAGCACGCGCCTCACGGCGGCGATGAGGTCATCCAGGCGGAAGGGCTTGGTGAGGTAGAGGTCGGCTCCGACCCGCCATCCTTCGAGCACGTCCTTGTCGGAATCCCGGATGCTGAGGATGACGACAGGCAGCTTCTTCGTCTTCGCGCTCTCGCGCAAGACGCGGAGGGTCTGGAAGCCGTCCATGACCGGCATGATGACGTCGAGGACGACGAGGTCGGGGCGATTCTCATGCACGGCGATGAGGCACTCGGCGCCGTTGGTCGCGGTGGTGACGGAGAATCCTTCTTGCTCGAGGGCGTTCTGGATGAGGCGGACTGTTGGTGGATGGTCGTCTACGACTAGTACTTGCTTTGCCATGCTTTGGTTCCCAGGCTCGCGCGACGGGCACGCTTGCTGCCTGTGACAAGTAGGAAGCATAGGGCGGCAGCGCGCGGCAGAACTTGCTGGGAGAGAGGTTCGGGATGTGCGGCGAGCGTTCCTGCTGGGATGCCAAGGGCAGAAGGTCAGGCGAGACGATGGAGCCGCGCGGGAGTGAGGAGCACAACACGGCTGACGTCGGCCATCTTCTTGCCGAGGACCTCCCCTACCCCGGCGAGAACATCGGCAGTCGCGCGGTAGGCCGGAAGCAGTTGAGGCGCCGAAGTAGCGGGTTGTCGGCATGCTGGGTGATGTGCTAGATTAGCCGGAGACCGATGGAATCCCTGAAGGAGATGGTAAGAGCGCTGGCGGGTCCGCTGGAGGCGGAGACGCGGGGAGGATATGGGGATAGGGCCGTCATCGGCCAGAGCATCGGGGAGTATGCGCGCGGGTGGGGAGAGCGGACGCGGAAGGCGGTGCGGGGCAGAGCAGCGAGGGAGCTGTGCGGGAGGATCTGCGAGGTGCTCGGGGACTATGGGGAGTGTGATGTCGAGGGCCGGCGGGAGAGGGTGGAGGAGGCGCAGCGGCTGTTGGAGGGGCTGGGGACGGACGGTCGGAATGTCCAAGGGGGCAGAAAAAGGCGGGATTCTTCTATCTGGATGAGCCGTTAGCGGTGGGGCGGCTGAAGCGGGCGGGGTGGGTGAAGAAGCTGGGGAAGCTGGGAGTCGAGACCAACTGGGACCTCCTCTATCACTTCCCGCGCGACTACGCGCCAGTGCGGAGGATTGCTGACCTGGCTGACGGCGAGCGGGCGGCGGTGGCGTGCGAGGCGGGGGAGCGGGAGGAGACGCTGGTGAGGCAGGGGCGGGGGTTCCGGCTGATACGGTACGCGCTCAGGGTGTCGGACGACAGCGGGGAAGCCTGGGTGGCATCGTTCGCTCGGGTGCCGCGGCGGGGACAGAGATCGAAGGCGATCGCGGGCTCGCCGCTGGCCCTGAACTATCCCGAGGGCAAACGGCTGCTCATCGAAGGAACGGTCAGGCGGACAGGGGGTCTCATCGAGATGCAGTTCAGCGGCGCGGAGCGGCTGGGCGAGGAGGAGGAGCTGGCGCCCGGGACGCTGCTGCCGATCTACCCCCTGACGGACGGGGTCTACCAGGGGCAGGTGCGGCCGGTGGTCAGGCGACTGCTGAGGGAGCTGCCGGAGGAGCTGCCGGACCCGCTGCCAGGGCGGCTGCGGAAGCGACACAAGCTGGCGGGCCTGCGGGAGGCGCTGGGGAGCATTCACTGGCCGCGCTCTGAGGAGGCGAGGGAGGCGGCGCGCCGGCGGCTGGCATTCGAGGAGTTCTTGACGGTGCAAGTGGCGGTGGCGCAGCGGAAGCGGGAGATGCAGGAACCGGGGAGTGGGATCAGCATGCGGCCCCGTGGGGACGTAGTGGCTGAGCTGGAGGAGGTGCTTCCGTTCAGGTTGACGAGAGCCCAGCAGCGGGTGATTGCCGAGGTCGCCGGGGACATGGCTGCCGACACGCCGATGCACCGGCTGATCCAGGGGGATGTGGGGTCGGGGAAGACGGTGGTGGCGGCCGGGGCGTTGATGATCGCTCGGGGGAACGGGTATCAGGCGGCGGTGATGGCGCCGACGGAGCTGCTGGCAGAGCAGCACTACCTGGTTCTGTCGCGGATGCTGGCGCCGCTGGGGGTGGAGGTGGTGCTGCTGACGGGATCGCTGCGAGCGGGAGAGAGGGGGCGGGTCTATGAGCGGATTGCAGACGGCCGGGCGCAGGTGGTGCTGGGAACACATGCGCTGATCCAGGAGGGAGTGGAGTTCGACCGGCTGGGATTGGTGATAGTTGACGAGCAGCACCGGTTTGGAGTGCGACAGCGAGCGGACCTGTGGACGAAGGGCGCGCGCCCGGACATGCTGGTGATGACGGCGACGCCGATTCCGCGGACGCTGGCGATGACGGTGTACGGGGACCTGGAGATATCGATCTTGGACGAGATGCCCCCGGGCCGGAGGCCGGTGAAGACGTCGTGGCTGCCGCTCGAGCGACAGAAGGAGGCCTATGAGTTCGTACGCCGCGAGGTGGGAGAGGGCAGACAGGCGTATGTCGTGTGTCCGCTGATCGAGGAGTCGGAGAAGCTCCAGGCGGAGGCGGCGACAGCGCTGTCGGAGGAGCTGCAAGAGCAGGTGTTCCCGGAGCTGCGGGTGGGGCTGCTGCACGGGGGGATGGGTGTGTCCGATAAGGACGGGGTGATGGAGATGTTTCGCAGGGGCGAGACCGACGTGCTGTGTGCGACGACGGTGGTAGAGGTGGGGGTGGACGTGCCGAATGCAACGGTGATGTTGGTTCTGAATGTGGAGCGTTTTGGGCTGGCGCAGCTTCACCAACTGCGGGGACGAGTGGGACGCGGGGCGCACGAGTCGCACTGCATTCTGGTGTCCGACCGGAGGTACGAGCCGTCGGGGAAACTGGCGCCCGGCGCGGAGGAGTCCCTGGGGCAGGCGCGTCGGAGGATCACGGTTCTGCTGGAGGAATCAGACGGGTTCGCCATTGCCGATCAAGACCTGTTGCTGCGAGGACCCGGGGAGTTCTACGGGACGCGGCAGCATGGCCTGCCGGACTTCCGGCTGGCGCAGGTGGCGAGGGATGTGGGCATACTGGAGGAGGCGCGGGAGGCGGCATTCGAGATGGTAGGGCAAGACCCGATGCTGGAGCGAGAGGAGAATGCGGGGCTGGGGGCGCGGGTATCAGCACTGAGGGCGCGGATGGCGAAGGCGGTGGGATAGCGGATGCGGATAATCGCAGGGATGGCCAAGGGGAGGCGGCTGAGCTCGCTGCGCGGACGGGCGCTGCGGCCGACGTTGGAGCGGGTAAGGGAGGCGGTGTTCGGTTCGCTGGGTGCGGGGATCGAAGGGGCGCGTTTCCTCGATCTCTATGCGGGCGCGGGGACGATGGGTCTGGAAGCTCTGAGTCGGGGGGCGTCGGAGGCGACGTTTGTGGAGTCGCACCGTCCTGCGGGGAGAGTCATCAGGGAGAACGCGAGACAGTGTGGGGTGGAGGAGCGAGCGCGCGTGATCGTGGCGTCGGTGGCCCGAGGGATGGCGCGGTTGAGGAGGGAAGGGAAGACCTTCGAGGTCGTGTACGTGGACCCTCCTTACGACGCGGGAGAGGCGAGAGCGGCTCTGGCGCGGCTGGGGCAGTGGCCGCGGATGGTGTCGGAAGGCGGAGTTGTGGTGTGCGAGCACTCGCGACGCGAGGATGTGGATGAGGAGATTGGGCTGCTGAGGAGAATGAGACGGCGGCGTTTTGGCGAAACGGTAGTTGACTTCTACCGGCCGGAGCACCCAGACGGGTAGCTCGCCGGTAAGAGTGGAGGGCACTCGCTTGACTACTGCGCTTTATGCGGGTACGTTCGATCCGGTCACCTACGGGCACCTGGATGTGGTGCGCCGCGCGGCGGCGCTGTTCAACAAGGTGATTGTTGGAGTGTCGGTGAATCCGAGAAAGGCTCCGGTGTTCTCGACGGAGGAGCGCGTGGAGATGCTGCAGGAGTCGTGCGAGGACTGGGAGGGGGTGGAGGTGGCGGTGGTGTCTGGTCTGGTGGTAGAGTTTGCGAAGGATGTTGGGGCACGCGTGCTGGTGCGGGGGCTGCGTGCTGTCTCCGATTTCGAGTCCGAGCTGCAAATGGCGTCGACGAACCATGCCCTCGCGCCGGAGGTGGAAACGGTCTTCTTCACGCCGGCGCCGGAGTACCATTACTTGAGCGCGAGCTTGGTATCCGATATTGCGCGGTTCGGGGGAGATGTGACGCGGTTCGTTCCGGAGCACGTGGGGCGCAGGCTGCGGGAGAAGCTGGGTGGGAGAAACGGGTCTGCTGGAAAGGAGGGGTCCCCATCGAGATCCTAAGGCGGTTGGAGGAACTGGAGCGGATTGGAGAGGAGCACCGTCCGCAGTTTTTGCACCGCGCGTGGGGGTTCGACCTCGACCGATTCTTCGCCCAGGTGAACCGCATCCGCGCTGCGCTGCCCGAGGAGATCAAGTCGGCGAATCGGGTGGCGCAGGAGAGGGAGCAGATACTGGCGAGTGCGGAGGCCGAGCGGGAGAGGTTGCTGGCGGAGGCGCGGGAGCAGGCGGCGCTGCTGGTGTCGAACGACGAGGTAGTGCGACGCGCGACGGAGCAGGCGGAGGAGATCATCCAGCGAGCCACCGCGGAAGGGGCGGAGATCAGGCGCAGCGCGGAGGAGTATGCGATGCGGGCGCTTGCGAACCTGGAGGAGTACGTCACGCGAGTGCTGAGCGCGGTGCGCGCGGCACGCTCGCGACTGAGCGCGGCGCCCGAGGAATCTGAAGAAAAGTAGCGCGAAGGGCAGAGACAACAAGAGATGTCCATACGAACAATGCAGCTGCGGATGTCCCGCCGTCTGAGAATCGTTCTCTACGTGACGATCGGCGTTTTCATCGTCGGCCTGCCGGCGGCGTTCGTGCCCCGCCTGGGCGGCCTGGGGCGAAAGGAACCGCCGCACGAGGAAGAGCTGGCGCAGGTGGTCGCCAAGGTCAACGGGCTGGAGATCACGCGCGCCGAGGTGGAGGGGCAGTTCAACCGAGTGCTGTCGCAGACTGTGCCCTTCTACGTGTCGCTGGGCCAGAGGATGGGGCTCTCCGAGCTGTGGCGGTACAGGCTGGCCGCGCTCGAGGAGGCCGTAACGCAGGAGCTGCTGCTACAGCAGGCGACGAGCGAGGGACTGACCGTCTCGAAGAAGGAAGTGCGGGCGCGAGCCGAGGAGCTGGCCGATCGAGAGCTTGCGCGGGTGAGAGACGCGGTCAGCCCTGAGGAGTTGGAGTACGTGCTGGCTAATCTCCTTGCGCAAGGGGGCGGCCCGCGCCGCGAGACGGTCAGCGAGCGAGGGTACCGGGACTGGCTCGTCGAGAGAATGCTGGAGGAAGAGCGGCCGCTGCAGTACGAGCTGCTCATGCAGAAGTTGCGGAAGACCGTGGTTGGCGGGATCACGGCCACCGAACAAGAGGTGCAGGCTCAGTACGACACGGCAACAGTGCGGGAGATACAGGTGTGGCTGCGGCCTGAGGGCCAGCCGGAGAGGAGCGACGAAGAGGCCCGGCAGAGAGCCGAGGAACTGACGTCGAGGGCGAGGAGAGGCGGAGACTTCGCCGGGCTGGTACGGCGGGAGACAGACGATCCAGGAGGCCGCGAGAACGGGGGGCTGATAGAGTCGGTGGGGCGACGGATGATGGCCGAGGAGTGGACGGATGCGGTGTTCGCGCTGGGGCCCGACGAGATCAGCGATCCGATCAAGCTGCCGTGGGGGTATGCGGTGGTGAAGATGGAGAAGCTGAGGCGAGAACTGCCGGATGACTTCGAGAGCAACAAGGATCAGCTGCTACTGAGCATGGTGCAGGAGAAGCAGAATGCAGCGTGGCAGGAGCGCCGGCAGGCACTTCGCGATGAGGCGCAGGTAGAGGTGCTGGGCACCGAACTGCTTGCGTGGCAGGCGCTGGAGGAGGGGAAGAGCGAGGAGGCGCTGACGAAGCTTCAAGCTGCCGCCGAGGAGATGACGCGGCGGAAGGGGGTGGCGTCGGCAGTGATCTTCTATCAGCTCGCCTCGCTGCTGGAGGTGCAAGAGGACCGGGAGGCGGCGGTGGAAGCGTACGAGTCCAGCTACGACAGCATCGCGGGCGCCGAAGCGGGAGTGCCTGGGGCGCGAGAAGAGGTGGTGATGGGAATCGCGCGCTGCTACGAGCGGCTGGAGGATGTGGAGGAGGCGCTGGACTGGTATCAGATACTGAGCGATATGAGCGAGGACCCAGCGGAGCATATCCAGCTTCAGGGCGTCTATGAGCGGTTGGGGAAGGATGAGCTGGCCGCGGCGGAACGAGCCTGGCTGGACGAGTACCGCGAGGCAGAGCTGGCGCGACAGAGAGAGATCGAGGCACAGCAACGGGCGGAGGAGGAGCAAGGCGAAGGCGAGGAGAGCCGGACCGCGCAGTAGCAGGTGGAGCGGGCGAGCGGTCCGAGGTACGGCTCCGTGTGGGGGCATGTGACGCGCGGGCCGTGTCGGCGACCGAGATACCGGGTAGCATTTCAACCGACCCCTGCCGAGGAGGAGGTTTGAGAGATGGGAAGGGACGACATAACGCGCCGAGACTTCTTCCGCCGCGCGCTGGGGGCCGGTCTGGCCGCATACGGGCTGGGCGAGCTGGGCGGCCTTGGCGATCTGACGAGCGTGGCCGCGGAGGCGGCAGGCGGGCCGACTATCGCGGTGGCTTCGCGGAAGGCGCCCGCGGGTCTCGTTCAGGCGGCAGTGGGGGCGCTTGGCGGAATGGAGAAGTTCGTGAAGCGCGGGGCTAGGGTCCTCGTAAAGCCGAACATTGCGTGGGCCAGGCGCCCTGAGCAAGCGGCGACGACAAACCCGGAGGTGGTGGCCGAGATCGTGCGCTTGTGCAAGCAGGCAGGGGCGCGCGAGGTGAAGGTGATGGACCACGCGGTAGACCGGCCCGAGGCGCTGGTTCTGAGAATGAGCGGGATCGGGTCGGCGGCGACGGCGGCCGGGGCGAGAGTGACGATGGCTTCTTCCGCGGCACTCTACGAGAGGGTGCAGCTGAAGAAGGCGAAGACACTCAGGTCTGCCGACGTGCTGCGGGATCTGCGCAGAGCGGACGTGTTCATCAACGTTCCGATAGCGAAGGTGCACGGTGCGACGGGGCTGACGCTCGGGTGCAAGAACTTGATGGGGACGGTGCTCGACCGAGGCGCGTGGCATCGGAGCGACCTGGATCAGTGCATCGCCGACTTCGCGGCGGAGTTTCCGCCCACGTTGGTGATACTGGACGCGGTACGAATCCTGCTGACGAACGGGCCCAAGGGCCCGGGCACGACAGCAGACAAGGGCCTTGTGGTAGCCGGAGCGGATGCGTTGGCGGTCGACGCATATGCGACGACGCTCTTTGGGCGAAAGCCAGGGCAGGTAGCCCATCTGCGCGCGGCGCACAGCATGGGGGCTGGGGAGATCGATCTATCGCGCGTCGCTGTGAAGAATGTATAGGAGACTACG
>JALGTG010000316.1 GCA_029821495.1 Candidatus Hebobacteria bacterium | reverse complement strand
TGGGGGAGTGGATTCAGGGCGAGCTGGGTCGGCTCACGGGGAACAGACCGAGGATTGCGAGGTCGGCAGGGGGAGGGGGAGGGGGAGGGGGAGGGATTGAGCTTGCGCTGCCGAGACGTCCCAGCGCTTCGGAAGAGTACAGGCTGGCGGTGAGCGCTAAGGGCGTCAGGCTCGAGGCGGAGAGTCCGGCAGGTCTTCGATATGCTGCGGAGACGCTGCTGGCGCGCCTCGATGAGGAGAGCGGGTGCTGGAGCGGGTGTGTGATCGAGGACGGGCCCGCGGTGGGGGTGCGGGCGCATCTGGTGCACCTGACGCACTATGATCCGCTGTGGCGGGAGCGGCGGTGGTGCGCGAAGGCGTTCGACATGGACGTGGCGCGGCGGGTGATTACTGAGCTGGCTAAGCTGCGGTACAACTGCGTGGTGATCGATGTCGGGGACGCGGTGCGGTATCGGTCATGTCCGAAGGTCGCGCGCGCATGGAGCGCGCCGATGAGGCGGTATGCGGAGATTGTAAAACTGGCGCGGTCGCTGGGGATGGACGTGATTCCGAAGCTGAACTTCGCGAAGAGCGGGCCGGGGAGGTGGCGGTCGAATCATCACAACGGGTGGTTTCGGCCTTATGATCGGCTGCGCGACGACGAGGAGTACTTCGGCCGGGCGTTCGGGCTGATCGACGAGCTGATTGCCGTTGACAAGCCGACGTACTTTCACATCGGGATGGACGAGGATTTCGAGCGGACGCTGGAGGAGTACGTGCGGTGCACCAAGATCCTGAGGAAGGGGCTGAAGGCGCGGGGGATCGCAGCGATGCGGTGGGTGGACCTGGAGAAGCGCTGGCAGCCGAGGCGGGATCAGATCAAGCACGAGAAGGCCATCGAGCTTCTTCCGAAGGACATCGTGAACGTGGTGTGGGGGTATCTGGAGCGCGAACCGTTTCAGTGGGTGGGGAGATTGCGGAAGAAAGGATACAAGGTGATGGGGGGAAGCGGGGGGAACGGGGCGGAGGGGATTGATGCGGAGAGGCTTCTCGCCAGGCTTCTCGCCGTTCGGGCGCTGACGCGGGAGGTGGTCGAGCATCGGGCGATGGGGATGCTGTCGACGGCGTGGCTCCCGCTGCGGCGGCGATGGGAGAAGACGATCCTGGAGATCGCGCGCTTTTCGGCGCGGGTTTACTGGAACGGGGGCTAGCGGAGAAAGGATTGCCATGAACCTCGTCATCATCGTGACGGACACGCTTCGGTGGGACTATTTGGGGGCGTACGGGAACGGGTGGATCAGGACGCCCCATCTGGATGCGCTGGCGGCGGAGAGCGCGCTTTTCCTCGATGCGTACGCGGAGGCGCTTCCGACGGTGCCGGCGCGGCGGGTGCTGATGACGGGGCGGCACTGTTTTCCGTTCTATTTGCGACCAGACAAAGGCGATCGCATCAAGGGCCTCGGCTGGCACGCGCTCTTTGACGAGGACGTCACGCTTTCGGAGCACCTGCGGGACAAGGGATATCACACCGCGCTCTTCAACGACGTGTATCACCTGATGAAGCCCGGGAAGAACTTCCACCGGGGGTTCGACCAGTGGTTCTGGGTACGGGGGCAGGAGGCGGATGCGTATGCGATTCCTGATCCCGAGCGGGTGCGGCATCTCTTTGAACGGGTGCTGTGCGGGCGGGAGGACGTGACGGGGAACGAGTGGGTGGTCCGACATCTTGTCTTGCGGGACACGTGGAAGTCCGATGCGGACACGATTGTTGCGCAGACGATGTCGCGCGCGGCGGACTGGGTGCGGGACTATACGCTGGAGAAGCCGTTCTATCTTCACGTGGAGACGTTTGATCCGCATGAGCCGTGGGATCCGCCTGCGGAGTTTGCGCGGGCGTATGATCCGGAGTACGGCGACAGTCTCCAGGGGTGCATTCCGCCGAGCAGAGCGGAGGGGCTGACGGAGCGGGAGCTGGCCAACGTGCGGGCGGCTTACGCGGGCGAGGTGACGCTGGTGGACAAGTGGGTGGGGAGGCTGGTGGAGGCGCTGCGGGAGACGGGGCGGATGGGGGATACGGTGGTGGTGTTCACGTCGGATCACGGTTGCATGCTGGGCGAGCAGGGGGAGATGCACAAGGGGATCGATCGGCTGCGCAACCAGTGCACGCGGCTTCCCCTTCTGATCCGCCATCCTCGCGGCGAGGGGGCGGGGGAGCGGGTGGCGGGGTTCTGCCAGCACCAGGACATCATGCCGACGGTGCTGGGGCTCTTAGGCGAGGACGCGCCCGAGCGGGTGACGGGGCGGGACGTCTGGGGGCAGGTGACGGGAGCGGGTCCCGCCTTGGCGGGACCCGATTATGTGGTGAGCGCGTTTGGGCCGTGCGCGTGCATTCGCACTGCACGGTGGAACTTGGTGACGCCGTGGATCGATCTGGCAAAGGCCGGCGGTTTCGGCGGGTCCGAAGATTCCTTCACGCGGCAGCTTTACGATCTGGAATCGGACCCGGAGGAGCTGACGGATGTTGTGGAGGGGCATCCGCAGGTGGCGGCGGATCTTTCCGAACGGCT
>JALGTG010000153.1 GCA_029821495.1 Candidatus Hebobacteria bacterium | reverse complement strand
AAGACGTGCCCGCGCCGCAAGGGGCAGGAGGCCCTGCTTCGCCGAGGCTTCGCAGGACAAGCAAGCTCCTGCCGAACGGAGGGTTGGGTTAGTATAGGGGGTAGATGCCGTCATCTGGGTCGTACCAGGATGCGTCATGGGTGGGGCCCCAGGGCTCGACGCCGCGGAGACGGCCGCGGGAGTAGTCCGGCCGCGGGAGTAGTCGCCATGGCTGGGGCATTCGGCTATCACCTGCTCGGAGTCGAACCAGCGGGCGTGGCCGTCCACAAACCCGATGTTGACACCGCCGAAGTGGCGGGCGTAAGGCCGCCGAAGCTCGGGGTCCAGCTTCATCGCCTCCATGGCCCCGCACTGCCGGCTCCAGGGGCAGCTCTCCCAGTCGGCCTGCCAGTCGCCGGGGCCCGCGCACTCGAGGTGGCACAGGTCGGGATAGGCGAGAGTGCCTGTACAGAAGTCATCTATGATTGCGCCGGCATCGGCGCAGATCACATACCATGCCGGGTCTGCCAGGAGAGTCTCCGTGGTGGCGTTTGTGGCATTGCAGTTGGGGGCGATGGATTGCAGGAACATGCCGGGGGAGGCGGTGCGGCCCTTGCCGGAGATCGGAGATGCCATCCTGTTTTGAGTGAGAGAGTCGGTGACGGTGGGGCTGCGAGTGCTTGCCCCACTGGCCCTCGTGGTCGTGCAGGTGTGCGAGCCAGTCGGGGGCGCTGTTGATGAAGAAGGCTCCGCTCTGAAGGCGCGCATCGGGGCAGCTACACCGGACGGCAGAAGTGGTCAGGGCTCATAAACAACTTCATCCGTTCTCATGCCCAGTGCGCGTTCCGCATCGGATATGAGCTCCCAGCACTGCTCGGCACCCCAGGTGAACGGAGGGGTCACCAGACCTCCGGACTCTATCTCTTTCCTCACCGTTGCCCTCAAGGCGTCATAGTCTACCGCTTGCTGCGAAGAATCAGTGAGAGCCGATTCCCAATATGGCCACGCGAGTTCCCACGCTGCCTCGGAGCGGCGAAAAGCTGAAACGACGGCATAACGCAGGTCACTCAATGATTGAGGGCATGGCGCTCTTTCCAGGCGATTCACCTCAGCCTGGTGTCTGGCCCGTCTGTGTTTGAGCCGTTGGAGAACCTCAGTTGCTGAGCCCTGCTGGTCAACGTAGCCATAGTCCCAACTGGATACGCCGTGCACGCTCGACCTTGCCAGACACAACCAGGCCGCTTCCTCTATCTCCGTCGCGCTGGTAAGGTTGTGGACCAAACCCATCCACTGCGAGCCGTCGCCGAGATCGAAGTAGAGTTTCTGATGGCTGGCTTGCTCGCGGGTGGCAACCAGAGGCTCCTCAGGGATCTCGTCCCCCTGCCCCGCCTCCCCCACTACGACCCACTCCCCGGCCGTGACGATTCTGGAAACATAGGGGAGCCGCAAACCCTCCATCGAGATATCCACGATCGGCTGCAATTGCCGGTACAGATCGCTTCTGACTATGTTGTTGCGGTGCAGCGCGACCATAAGCGTAGTTCCATCGGTCCATATGCTCACAACGTAGTTCGAAGCGTTGGCTGCAACAGCAGGATCTACAGCGGCATCGTTCATCGGTCCCTTTGCCAAGTAGGAGAGCTCAAGGCCGGCCCTTACCATCCGTATTAGCTTGGCCCTCCTGTCCCAATTCTCTCGATTGACGGGGTATGCGCCAGGTGCCAGGAGTTCGTCACGGATAGAGGCGAACATTGAGACCACCGCGGCGGGAGCGCCATCCTCCTTGTAGGGGTATGTTCCCCCCACGCAGGGGTCGGGATCAGTCTGCTTTGCCGCCTCCATCAATGCTTCGTACACCTCACGCGTTATGTTGACAGGGATCGGTTCCACGATAGCCACCAGTCGGTCCTCGAAACCTTTGCGGACAACCGCAGAGCCGGATCGCTCATAGATCTTGCACAGATGGGCAGTCTGTGCCCTGTAGGCTCCTTCGCCATGCTCCAGATACAGGGCATCATCAAGTCGGTCGGGCAGCCACTTGGGTGCAATGACCGAGTCCGCCAGGCCCTGGAATGATTCGTCGAACAACGGCGTCGGCGGCGCAGGCGCCGCCTGTGCCAGAACGTCGGGAGGCGGCACTAGATTGTCAGGCCACGAACCACAAGACAATACGTCCGGGAAATACCCTGAGGCAACCGCGGAGGAACCGCAAGCGAGAACCAGTGCGCACACACATACGATTGAAAGCAGAGCTAGACCTTCATTGGACAGCATGACTTAGCTCCTCTTGCGCGTCGTCAAGTGTGCAAGCGAGTGGATTATGGATTGGGAACCGAAATGTGTATGTCGTCAAGCCCAACTCTACCAGATGCGGCCGCGACCATGTCACACAGTGCCTCAACACTACCGTTCTGCATTCGGACGCAACCGTGAGTCTCGTTCCATTCATGAGTGTCAGGGCACTGGCCGTTGATCTGGTCACCATGCATACGAATCTCGGTCCGCGACCACCCGCAATCGGCGGTGGTGCTGCCCAACACGATCCAGGCGGTACCATAGACGGTGTGGCAATCGGGGTCGGGCTTGCCTCCAATGGTGGGGTAGTCTCGGCCGCTTCCGGTGAATCCTGGTATATCCCCGTAGTAGCAGTTCGGGGTTGGGTGAAGGGGATAGTTGGGAGGATGGCTGCACCACTCGTGGTCGGGGGCGCCCGGTCCTTTGCAGTACCCGCTAGCGCCGCCCTGTGTGCTTCCCGCCCACCCGGAGCACGATGTGTTGAGGTGGCCGCCGACACAGTAGGCAGAGAGTGTGCTCCATCCGCTTCCGCTCCAGTATTTCCACTTCACTGTTCCAGGACTTGCACATGTGCCTCGCGTAACAGAAATCAGATAGGCATTGTCCACGGGGTTTGCCTGAGTGTCCTCAGCATACGTCTGATCGTCGTCAGCACAAGCTGTCGCCTTGAGTACACCATTGGTGTTGTTGGGAATCTCAAACGTGCAGAAAGCGCCACTATCATACTTCTCTGTTACGGCCGGATCGTACGTGTGACAGCATTTCAGGGCACCATTGTAGGAAACCTTGATTGCCTTCACCTTCAGAACCCCCGTCGCCGGCCTTGTCCGAGCGCTCATGAGGGTGCATCGCCGCTGTCTGACAGCCATAGTCTCACCCGGTGATACCGACCGATAGTCTGCTATCCGTTCGGTAAAGGACTCTGGCCCGTCGTCCCGTAAAGCGCTTCGCCCTCCGTCTGCCACCAGTTCAGCCAGTGGTCAAGATAATGCCGGGGAGCCTCGTCGAAGTGGGGGCGTGACGGCAACCACTCGCTAGCGGCACCAACCGTCCTGGCGATTCCCATCATGGCTCCGTACTGGATCGATTCGTCGGGGTCGGCGAGCGCGCCTACAAGCGCGGGGATGGCCGCCGGGTTCCTCATCCGGCGAAGAGCTTGCAGGGCATCATCCCGTAGTACCGAGTTGGCCGAAGACAACAGCGGCACCACGGCCTGCGCTAAGCTCGGGTCATCCAGCTTGCCTATGGCAACGCCAACGCGGATCGGAACTTCAGGCAGGCCGGGCACTGCGGTATTGTTGAGCAGGTATCTTACAGCCTCCGGCACCGCCTTTCGATCCTTGATCTCGACCAGGCCGCGGAGCGCAATCCCTCTGACCGCTGGGTCCTCCGATGCAGCAAGGGACCGCAGCGATTCGATCGCCTCCGCGGCGATTCCGAGGTCGAGCGTGCCGTCCAGGCACAACTGCAGCACCGCCGGAGACGTATCGGGGCGGAAAGAGAGCAGGAAGTACTCCCCTACCGCCTCGAGGGGCGCGAGGTCACTTGAGACGAACGGCGCGCCGGGCGCTATAGGCAAGAGCGGGTAGAAGAGATCGGCCAGGTTGCCATGCGCATCGAGCAGGAGGAGACCGTGCTGGCCGGCCGCCAGCGGCGCCCAGATAGGGCCCATATAGGGGAGGTAGAAGGTTACCTCGATGGCAGAGCCTGCCTGCATGGTGGACCCCTTCACGACAGACGCCACGTAGAACACAGCCCGGTAGGCAGTCACCGCGTACTGATCCGGCCCAGGCTCGAC
This sequence comes from Candidatus Hebobacteria bacterium, assembly GCA_029821495.1. Lineage (GTDB taxonomy): Bacteria > Armatimonadota > Hebobacteria > Hebobacterales > Hebobacteraceae > JALGTG01. Next base: position 3,026 of record JALGTG010000153.1, on the reverse strand, counting down.
CTGAGAGAGTTCGAATCTCACTGGCGCAACGAAACCATCCGGGCTTCCCTCGACCGTCAGCACGCCGTTGCCGATGCCTTGGACTGACTGCACCGTTCCCCGCGCGATGGCATCTGCCCGCTCGAGCAAGGGGGCGATGTGGCGACCCGGGGACCCCCCTGCGCCGACGCGGGGTCCGCGGAAGGGCGAGCCCGCGGCCGCGCAGCTCTCCGGCGGCTCGAAGGAAGCGGCGACTGCCGGATTCTCCGACGAGGCCGCATTCGGCCCTTCAGCGTTACCAGCACTTGTCACCGTCGCAAGAAACGCGACGCTCAGTAAGCATATGACAGCGAATGTTTCAACACCCGTTCGTCGCATGTTCGCGTCCTTTCGGCAGCCCCTCTTCGAGGGCTGCATCCCTACGGATCCGCCTCCCATCACTCGTGTCTCGCGTGATCCCGATACCGCTGAAATGCATTGTCTTGGATGAACTTACCATTGGGGGAAACGGTGCTCCCTACTCGGAACCGCTGCCCCCAGTGATCGATCTTAGTTGCGCTGAGGGGGTTCTGAGGGTTCTGCACCGCGGGGTTGAGACCCACGATATTGACCCAGATCCTGTCAGCCCAAAAGGCGGGGTCTTTTTGCACCCACGGAGAGGTCGCTGGGCGTGGCCAGTCTTCGCCAGCGAAGTCCGACGTATCCGCGGTGGTCCATGCTTCGTTGATGTCAATGGCATTTGGCAGCACATCACCAAACTGATCCTTGCACTTGTACCAGATGATCGAATAGAACCCCACGCCAAGCGCCGCATCCCCTGTCCCCTTGGCCTCGAAAGAAGCCGGTGACTTCACCGTCAGAGCCACGCTCCCGACGGCGCTGCCGTTCCACTTCAACTGAATGCTCACGTCATCCTCGTCTGCGCTCTGCCCTTTCGAAGTTCCGTCCACCGGATTGCCTGTGTATGTCGACTGGAGGTTAGGTCCCAGGCCCACAATGGCGGTCCCCGCGGTCACCACCCAACTGAAGGTGCCGCTCGGTCCGCTCGCGGTCAGAGTCGATGTTGTCGCGTAGTTGGCCGGCGTAGCTCCACTGAACCACCAGATCGGGTCATCAGAGACGCTAATACAGAACACGCGGACCGTGCACGTGGCAGTCGGCTGACCTATCTGGTCCAGGTCTTTGGCCGTGATGGTAGCTGTTCCGGCTGTCTGGCTGGTATATGTGACGCTGGCATCTCCGCTGGCATTGGTGTCCCGCGTGGTCGGGTTGACTGATCCAGGGCCGGACACCGTGAACGAGATCGTATGGCCCTGAATCGGGGTGCCGTTAATCGTCACGTGGGCCGTGATTGCTGAGCTTCCTCCGCACAAGATCTTCGTGGGAGCGGCAGAGACGCCGATCGCGTAGGTGCCGACGCAGCTGAACGCGAAACCGCTACAGGCAACGACGCATCCCAGGAACGTCACCAATACCAGTAGAGTATGGGAGTAGCTTCTCACCTGTCTTCTCCTATACGGGTGTTTCCCAGGCCGATACCGGCCCGCGGCATCCCGGCAGTTGGCGGAGCCGCGGCCGCGCGTTCGGCCGACAGGGCGGCCTCGCTCTGAACAAGCGCGTCGCGGCATCTCTGGGCCAGCTCCTCATCGTGTATGCCTTGAGATAGGACCGCCTTGAGTTGGACCACGGCCTGTTCGTGCATTGCGAGCGCATGGAGGCTGAGAGCAGCCCCGGCCAGATACGCCAGGTGCTCATCAGGTCCGGACTTCATCTCACCCAGCCGCTGATAGGCCCATAGTACTTCTCTATACCAGTCCGTCGATTCGTGTTGAGCTAGGTCGTCACACCAGAGCGCGTAGAGCGCGAGTGGTCCCTTTAAGTCTTGGTCCCATCCCGGTTCCTTCAGCACTAGCGCCATCTGTCGCACCGACTTCACGCGGTCGCCGCTGGAGTTGGCGGCCATGGCCACATCATATCGGAGCTGCGCCAGTTCGCGGGCAGCGCGTGTGGCAATGGGGGTGCCGAAACGGTCGATGGGGAGAGCGCTCCAGTGCTGGTCGGCAAGCTCTGGTATGCCCTGGGCCCGGTAGAGACTGCCGAGGCCGAAGGCGGCCATGTCGCCGGCCTGAGTTGCGGGGTAGGTTCCCGCGATCTCGCGAAGCCGCTGCCTGAGTTGCTCGTAAGGAGGGTTGGCCTGGTCGAGCCAGAGGTCAAGTAGCTCCTCACATGCGGCTGCACCGAGTTCGGAGTCTGGCGCAAGGTGGAGCGCTTTCCCGCAGGCGCTTAGAGCAAGTTCGCGTTCGCCGCGGGCGGAATGGATGGGGGTTACCTGACCGATCGCCTGAGCGGCCTCTGTCTGCTGGGGGTAGCGTTGTATGACCTTCCAGTAGGACTCCAAGGCGAGGTCCACGCGCCCCACGTGCTGGTGACCGTGGGCGGTGAGGAGCTGGGCGCGGGCGGCTTCGGCGGGGTCCTTGGTGGTGGCGACGATGTGCTGTAGCCGGCCGACTTCGGCGTTGTACTTGGCTTGGAGGTTGTTGACGCGAGCCAGGGCGTCCTCGTCCTGGAAGCGTTCTGCGGCGGCGCGGGCGGCTTGGAAGTCGCCTTGGGCGAGGTGGGATTGGATGATGAAGGAGGCGGCCTCGGCGCGGAGTTGAGCATCGTCGCTGGAGTCGAGGAGGGCCTCGGCGAGGCGGCGGCATTCCTGGTAGTCGCCGCGGCCGAAGGCCTCGGCGATCTCTTGGAGGCGGGGGTCCATGGATTGGGGTTGGGCCGGCAGGGGGAGGCCGGTGCGGAGCCAGTAGGCGCGGTTGGGGATGTCGGGCGTGGGTGCGGCTGCCGCCGCGGGGCAGGGATTGACGGGCAGGAGGAAGGTGAGGATGACGAGGAGCGCGAGCGGGGCCAAGATCCTTCGCCCGCCTGAGGCGGACTCAGGACGACAGGAGTGGGCGGCGGGCGTGGGAAGACGTGCCCGCGCCGCAAGGGGCAGGAGGCCCTGCTTCGCCGAGGCTTCGCAGGACAAGCAAGCTCCTGCCGAACGGAGGGTT
>JALGTG010000152.1 GCA_029821495.1 Candidatus Hebobacteria bacterium | reverse complement strand
TCACGGTTACGGTCTACTTGCGCGGCGAGGTGATGCCGGAGCGGACCTTCTAAGGGGTCTGTCGGCATCGACCTGGGGCGGCCCGCGGACATCCACCATGGCGAAGTATCGCATCGGGATCGACGTCGGCGGGACATTCACGCACGCGGTTGCGCTGGACGCCGCGAGCCTGGAGCTGATCGCGCAGGCGAAGGTGCCGACCACGCACGCGGCGCGCCGGGGCGTGGCCGAAGGTGTGGTGACGGCGCTGCGCGCGCTGCTCGCCGAGTCCCGGATGGCGGCGGAGGCGATCAGCTTCCTCGCCTACAGCACCACGCAGGTGACGAACGCCCTGCTCGAGGGTGATGTCTCGCCGGTGGGGATCCTGGCCACCGGGTCGGGGCTGGAGGGCAGGCGCGCGGCGCGGCAGACGCAGGTGGGTGAGATCGCCCTGGCGCCCGGCAGACAGCTTCGCACGTTCCACACCTTCCTCGACGGCGAGACCCTCGACGAGGCCTCGGTGTGCCGCGCGCTGGTCGAGCTGCGGGAGAAGGGCGCGGAGGCGATTGTCGCCGCGGAAGCATTCTCGGTGGACGATCCGGCGCGGGAGCAGATGGTCATGTCGCTGGCGCGGGAGACCGGCCTGCCCGCGACGGGCACGCACGAGATCTCGGGCCGCTACGGGCTGCGGATGCGAACGCGGACGGCGGTGATCAACGCCAGCCTGCTCCCGAAGGCGATCGCAACTGCGGACCTCACCGAGGAGGCGGTGCGGGAGATCGGTATCGAGGCCCCCTTGATGGTGGTGCGGAGCGATGGCGGGGTGATGCGGGTGGACGATATGAGGCGACGGCCGCTGCTGACGCTGCTGTCGGGTCCGGCGGCGGGAGTGGCGGCGGCGCTGATGTACGTCCGGGTCAGCGACGGGGTGTTCGTGGAGGTGGGAGGGACGAGCACGGACATCACCGCGATCCAGCACGGGCGGGCGCTGCTGCGAACCGCGGAGGTGGGCGGGCATCGGCTGTTTCTGCGCACGCTGGACGTTCGCACCGTTGGGGTCGCGGGGGGCTCGATGCCCCGACTGCGCGGCGGCACGGTCGCCGATGTCGGGCCGCGCAGCGCGCACCTCGCGGGCCTCGCCTATGCCTGCTTCTCTGATCTATCTCAGGCGGCGGGAGCGGAGGAAGACGCGCACATCGAGCCGGTCGCGCCCGTGGCGGGCGACCCGAGCGACTATGCCGTGGTTGAGATGGATGGGGGTGGCAGGACGGCGGTGACCGTAACGTGCGCGGCAAACACAGCCGGACAGGTGCCCGAGGGCGACTTCGCCAGGGGCGACGCCGGGTCCGCCCGCATCGCGTTGGCGGCACTCGGGAAGCGGCTCGGGCGCTCGGGCGAAGAGGCGGCGGACTCGGTCCTCGCCATTGCCGCAGGGAAGGCGGGCCGCGTGATAGAGGACCTGCTCGAAGATCGGAGGATGAGCCGGGCCGCGACCGAGTTGATCGCGGGAGGCGGCGGGGCGAGCGCGCTGGCGCCCGCGGTGGCGAAGAAACTGGGCCTCCCCCTGCGGGTGGCGCCGAACGCGCCCGTGGTGTCGGCGATCGGGACCGCGCTGGCGGTGGTCCGGGACGTGGTGGAGCGCACCGTTCCGGACGCCGCGGAGGCAGACGTGCTTCAGATCAGGAAAGAGGCGGTGGAGGCGGCCGCCCGGTCGGGCGCCGATCCATCGAGCATAACAGTTGACATCGAGTACGACGCGCGCAGCGCGGTGCTGCGAGCGGTTGCCACCGGGCACACCGAGCTTCGGGAAAGGGACCTGTCCCAGCGCGAAGCGAGCGACCAGGAACGCAGGTCGGCCGCGGCGAAATCTCTGCGCGCCGCGGCGGAGGCCGACGGCGCGCGGCCGGCCGGAGAATCGCCTTTCGGTGTGGAACTGGTGGCCGACAGCGGGTCGCTCCAGGCCTACCGGGGCGCTTGGGAGAGGAAGGCCCTCCTCGGGCTCATCAAGCGCCGAGGGCAGGCGGTAGCGCTGGTGGACCGCCGGGGAGTGGTGCGCCTGACGGTCCCGGGCGCGCTGGTGCGGGCGAGCGATGCCGGGCGGGCGCGGGAGGCGCTGGCGGACCTGCTGGAGGAGAGCACTCGGTACGGAGATGCCGGCGCGCAGCTCCCCCGGCTCTTCCTCGGGGTGCGGGGCCGGATCGTAGATCTGTCCGGGCTGGTACGCGCCGACCAGGTGCTGTCACTCGCCGAGGCGGAAACGGCGGGGCTGGCGCCCGACGAGCGGGTTATGATGGTTGCCGCGCCGCTGGCCTGAGACCGGGGTCGAGGCGCAGAGCCGTGTCGGTGCTCGCCGTTCTGTGAGGAGGTAGAGATGGCCGAGATGGGCCGGTTGACGAAAGAGGAATGGGATGACCTCGAACCGCTGCTGGCGGAGTCGGACAAGAACGCACACGAGCGGTTCATGGCGAGCGCGGAGGCGAAGTCGCTGGTCGAGGAGAGCGAGAGGACTCCGGGCTACCAGCTTCTTCAGCATCTGAAGAAGGCCGACGATCAGAATGCCGTCCGGCTGTTCCGCGCGGTCGAGATGTACCACCACGAAGTGACCCGCGGGGACATCGCCGCGGCCTTCCTGCGAGGCAAAGAGATCGGGCGGGGCGAAGCCCGCGCCGACGAGTCCTGAGAGGAGCCGATTGTGCGCACTGGAGAGTTCTTCGCCCCGACGCTGAGGCAGGTGTCGGGCGATGTCGAGATGGCGAGCCATCGCCTGCTGCTGCGGGGAGGATTCATGCGCCAGCTCGCCGCCGGAATCTACTGCCTCCTCCCGCTCGGCTGGCGGGTGGTGCACAACATCGAGGAGATAGTGCGGGAGGAGATGGACGCGGCGGGCGCGCAGGAGCTCTTCCTGCCGACTCTCCATCCCGTGGAGCTGTGGGAGAAGACGGGCCGAACCGAGTCCTGGGGCCCCGAGCTGATGCGGATCCGCGACCGCAACGACCGGGCGTTCTGCCTCGGCGGAACGCACGAGGAGGTCATCACCCAGCTCGTCGCCTCCGGCGTTCGCTCTTACCGCGAGCTGCCCTTCACGCTCTATCAGATACAGGTCAAGTTCCGGGACGAGATCCGGCCCCGCGGCGGCATGGTGCGCGCCCGCGAGTTCGGGATGAAAGATGCTTACAGCTTCGATCGCGACCTGGCGGGACTCGACCGCTCCTACGACGCCATGGTCGAGGGTTACCATCGGATCATGCAGCGCATCGGCCTCCCCTACCACGTGGCCGACTCCTCGGGAGAGGGCATCGGGGGCTGGGATACGCGGGAGTTCGTATCGCTTTCCGAGGCCGGCGAGACCGCGTACGTTCGGTGTGAGGGCTGTGACTACCACGCAACGCCGGAGGTGGGAGAGATCAGCACCTCGGAGATCGTCCCGTCGGACGATCCCATGCAGCCACTCGAGCGCGTGGAAACGCCGGATCAGCGCACCATCGAGCAGGTCACCGCGTTCCTGGGCGTCCCCGCGCAGCGGCTGGTGAAGACCCTGATCTACAAGGCGGACGGCCGCGTGGTGGCGGCCCTCGTGCGAGGCGACCGCGATCTGAGCGAGGACAAGCTGAAGGCCGCGCTCGGCGCCGACGAGCTGGTGATGGGCGACCCGGCGACGATCGAGCGCGTGAGCGGCGCGCCCGTGGGCTTCGCGGGGCCGGTCGGCATCAAAGAGGCGGAGATCGTCGCGGACGAGGAGCTGCGGGGAGAGCGCAACTTCGTGACCGGCGGGAACGAGGCGGATCTCCACCTGCGCAACGTCAACTGGGGCCGCGATTTCCCGGAGCCGCGGTGGGCGCAAATCCGGAACGCCGAGCCGGGGGATCCGTGCGCGAAATGCGGGAAGCCTCTCACGGAGTATCATGGAATCGAGCTGGGGCATGTCTTCAAGCTCGGCACCAAGTACAGCGATCCGCTCGAAGCGCGCTACCTCGACGAGGACGGCGAGCGAAAGCCGATTATCATGGGCTGCTACGGATTCGGGACTACCCGCGTCATGGCGGCCGTGGCTGAGTACTTCCGGGACGACGCGGGGATCATCTGGCCGAGGTCGGTGGCGCCTTTCGACGCGATTGTGATTACTATCAGCCAGGACGACGAGGTCCAGAGGACGCTGGCCGAGCGCGTGTACGCTGAGCTGAGGGCGGCCGGCCTCGACGTGCTCCTCGAAGACCGGGACGAGCGGCCGGGTGTGAAGTTCAAGGACGCCGACCTGATCGGTGTGCCGGGCCAGATTGTTGTGGGCCGGCTTGCCGGGGAGGGCAAGGTCGAAGTTCGCAGACGGGGAGGGGAGAGCACGACCGTGGATGCCGACGAGGCCGTCGCCGCGCTTCAGAAGCTCATGGCGGACAACGTTCCTGCGGGATTCCGCCCGCCGGAGTAGGCCCATGCCAGAGGCAATCGTCGTAATCGTGAAGCTTGTGGTCGCTGTTGTGTTCGGCGGGGCGGTCGGATGGCAGCGGGAGGCGAAGGATCGTCCTGCGGGGCTGCGGACGCACGTGCTGGTGTGCGTCGGGTCGGCCGTCTACGCGCTCGCCTCCATGAGCTTCGGGACGGGGTCCGACCCCGCTCGCGTCGCCGCCCAGGTGGCGACGGGCATGGGCTTCCTGGGGGCGGGGACTATCATCCGGCACGGCAGTGTGGTGCGCGGGCTGACGACGGCGGCGAGTCTGTGGGCGGTGGCTGCCATTGGCATCTGTATCGCCCTCGGCGAGTCGGGCTTCTGGATCGCCGGGGTGGCGACCGCCGTCGTGCTGCTGACGCTCACGGCCATGCGGAGCGTGGAGGTGCGGCTTCTCCCGCGCGAGCGGCCGGCGCGACTGACCCTTCGTCTGACCGGGGGCCCGGATACGGCAGCGGCCGTGCGGGAGGCGCTTGGAGCGAAGGGCGTGACCGTGGAGTCGGTGGAGATGGCCGCCGCGGGCCCCGGAGACCTGCGGGAGATGCGGCTTCTCGTCGAGCTGCCTGGTGGGTGCGCGCTCACCGACCTCGTGGAGACGCTCTCCAGCATCGAACGCGTCGAATCCGTGCGGGGCGAGTAGCACACCCGGGAGCTGCCGGCCGCTCGGCGGCGGAGATCCGGGTGCGGCGGGCCGGGGTGTTCCCCGGGCGGCAGGAAAGCCCTTGACACTGGGGGCTTCTGTGCTACACTGGAGCCAACTCAACCGCAGATACCGCGTTCCCCGTTGAGTTTCTCGCTGTATTCACTGGGTCATCGCAGCAGCATAGGAGGGGTAGGCTATGGCCCGGCTTCGTTTCGTGTTCCTTGTTTCTCTCCCCGCGCTGGCATGCTGTATGGCCCTCTGCGCGGCAGCATATGCGGAGGGCGCAGCCGACGCGGACGGTCCCCGCACGGTGGCCAAGCTGCCGAGTGAGGCGGGTGCGGTTTCAGCGACCGAGCCGGCGGAGGCGAGTGCAAGTACGGCTGAAGGGGAGAGCGCCGCCACGGAATTGCCGAAGGGGCTGGAACTCGCCTTCCTCGCGGACCCGATACCGCCGGCAGGGACGGCGGCGGAACTCATCGACCGCGCGGAGGAGTATGCGTGGTGCCGCGATTACGCCATGCAGCGAGAGCTACTGGCGGAGGCGGCAGGAACCTACGCGGGAACCCTTGACGGAGGACGTGCCCGCGTGCTGCTGGCCGACAGCTATCTGGCAGCGGGAGGCCAGGCGCAGGCCGACGTGCTACACGAGCAAGTGCTGAACGAGTATGCGGACGGGGAGATTCAGGCCTTCGCGGAGCTTGCGTGGGGGTGGCGCGGCGCGCTCCTGGAGAAGGAGTTCAGCACTGCTCACAGCCTGCTTGCGGAGGCCTCGGATACCTGGCGGGGCACGGAACTGGGGGCCTGGGCGGCGCTGAAGCTGGGCGATCTCTACAAGGAAGAGGTCAGCGACCGGGATGCGGCCATCCCGTACTTCGCCGCGGCGGGGGAGGCTTATCCGGGCACACTGATCGCCGAAGAGGCCGATGTGGGGATTGGGGAGTGTCTGTGTTGGTCGTGGATGCATACCCAGGAGGCACTAGAGCATCTAACAGAGGCGGTGGAGCGTGTCACAAGCAGCCGCCTGCAAGTGAGGGCGCTGCTCGCTCTGGCTCTGGCGCTGGCACAGGCCCGGCAATACACTGATTCCTGTGCCCTGCTGTCCGAGTTTGTGAATCAGTGGCCGGATCATCCGGCGGTGCCGCTGGCGCGGATCTACCGCGGTCACACTGCAGCTCAGTTGGGCGCTTGGGAGGTGGTGTTGGACGATGTTCAGGCATTCATGTCGGCGCCGATTGCCCAGAACCAGCACCCGTGGTTGGGCTATGCCAACCAGGTGCTTGGTCAGGAAGCCTTTCGCCAGGGGAGGCTGGAGGAGGCGGAGAGCCGGTTCGAGGCTATGCTGGGTGCTGCGCGCGAGCCGGAAGAGCAGGCGGAGGCATGGACCGGGATGGCGCACTGCCGGTCGGCGTTGGGAGACCCCGGGGGAGCGGCAGCGGCATTCCTGGAGGCGGCGGAGCTGGCGCCCCGGCCGCAAGAGAAATGCATGCACCTGTACCAAGCAGCTTGTGCT
>JALGTG010000151.1 GCA_029821495.1 Candidatus Hebobacteria bacterium | reverse complement strand
GGGTCGTTGTCGCTGTTGCTGAGGGAAAGGGGAACGCGCCTACCTCTCGTCATCGGAACGTCACGATGGCGCGAAGCAGGCGCGTCGAGGGCTGAAATCGCGTTCTCCTGCCGGGCAGCTCTTGTTTTTTCGCAGGTCAGCCGGCGGTAGTCTACCTCACAGCAAGTTGGCTGTCAAGTCAATGCGTGCACAGTCTTCTTGAGTTACCATACATAGGTAACAGGTAGGCTGGCCCGAGGGGTCGCCCCAGGGGGGCGAGCAGCGGGCGGCACATGGTAGGATCGTCGAGGAGTCAGTTCAACAGCGCGCGCAAGTGTCCATGCTCGCAACCATTCGGCTCGGAGGCAAACACATCACTCGGCTGATCTGCGGTGGCGACCCCATCAGCGCCATCTCGCACTACAGCGCGAAGATGGATGAGGACATGCTGCATTACGGCGGACTCCACGAGAGGCAAAGGCGGGAGTGGCGGGCCCCCTGGAAAGGCGGGGGTGCGCGGTGGCGCGGCTCGCCTTCACGGCACCCCCAGGCGACAGGGCGGCACCGGGTTCGCCGGGCAGGGGTGGCTGACTACGGGGCGCGACATCCAAGTCCGGTTGACAGGCCGCCGAGGCGGTGCTATCCTCTGCCAACCATGATCCTCACCAGCGGGCACATTACGTTTGGCGCCAAGGACACCCGGCGAATGTACGGGTGCGCCGTTCCGCGCGTTATTCGCCCTGTGCCTGCTGGTCTCGCCCCATGATCTAACTCGATAGCCAGCCGAGCTGTTTCCGAGACCACAGGCAATCCCAAAGAAGCCCGTGGTCTCTTCTTCTGCCTGCCAGGAGGTGTGAGATGTCCGAAGCACAGGTGCGACTGAGGCCACATACCGAGGCCGACCTGCTGAACTACGTCACGTGGCTCAACGACCCGGAGGTGACGGAGTTCACACAGATAGAGGGCCCGCTCACGCTCGAAGATGAGCGGGAGTGGCTCGCGCGCGTCTCCACTCCGGACTCCCCGATCCGTAACTGGGCCATAGATGTCAACGGCCGCCATGTCGGCAACTGCGCCCTTCACCGGCATGAGTCGAGCGAGATGGCCGGCTTCGGCATCATCATTGGTGACAAGACGCAGTGGGGCAAGGGCTACGGTACGGGCGCGCTGCGGGAGGCGCTGCAGATAGGGTTCGAGGAGATGGGGCTGCAGCGCATTCACCTGACGGCGCTCGGCGGCAACACCCGGGGCATCCGCTGCTACGAGAAGTGCGGCTTCCGACATGAGGGCGTGCGACGCCGGCACTTCCTGAGGCGCGGCAAGTGGCTGGACGTCATCTGCATGGGCATCCTGCGCGAGGAGTGGGAGGCGGAGCATGGACACTAACCTGGTCGAACGCCTCACCGACGGCATCTTCAGCAAGGCGCTGCAGGTGCGCCGGATGCTGCGGCGCGGCGCGACCGATTTGGTGCCGGTGCCGCTGTCGGAGATTGTCGCTCTCTCCCGGCGCGCCCAAGAGCTGCTGACCCCGGAGCAGTCGGCGTCGGGAGCGGAGGCCGTCGCGAAGCAGCGCTGGCAAAGGCCGACCGTCGAGATGGGGCTGGCCGAAGGGTATGCCAAGTGGGCGACCGATTACGACCAGGAGGTCAATCCCCTGCTTCCGCTTGAGGAGCCGGTGGTGTTGGAGGTACTCGGGGACGTCGCCGGGCTCGACATCCTCGATGCTGCCTGCGGGACCGGCCGGTACGCCTTTCTGCTCGCACAGAGGGGAGCTCGCGTCAGCGGGATCGACGCGTCGGAGGACATGCTCGCCCTAGCGCGGCGGAGGGCCGACGAACGCGGCATCTCGGTCGATCTGCGCTTGAGCGACCTTGCGGAGCTGCCCTTCCCCGACGGCTCCTTCGACCTGGCGATCTGCGCGCTGGCCTTGTGCCACTTACCGGATATCCGGCCAGCAGTCGCGGAACTGGCGCGTGTCCTCCGCCCAGGCGGTCGGCTCGTGCTCTCCGACTTCCACCCATTCTGCCTACTGGTAGGCTGGCGGACGGCGATCCACCGGCCGGAGGCCACGTATTGGATACAGAACCATCTCCATCTCACAGAGGAGTACGTGGGAGTGCTGCTCGACGCCGGCCTTACGCTTACGGACCTTCGGGAGTCCGTCGTCGACGAGCGCGCTGCATCTGTCCTGTCGGACGAAGACATCGAGCGCTACCGCGGCCTGCCCGTAGCGCTGGTCATCGCGGCTACTCCAAAGGAGGGGAAGTGACATGAAGCCCACAGTCAACCTATACGAAGACGAGTGGAGCGCGGAGATCTACGACTGTCAGGTGCAGAGCGTCGAGGATCTGCCGCTCTGGCAGTCGCTCGCGGAATCCGCCCGAGGGCCAGTTCTCGAACTGGCCTGCGGCACAGGGCGACTACTGCTGCCTCTCGCCCGCGCCGGCTTCTCCGTGACCGGTCTCGACGCGTCCCCCTTCATGCTTGCAGTCGCCAAGAGGAAGCTCATGCAGGAGGAGGACGGAGTTCGGGCGCGGTGCCGCTTGATCGCGGGCAACATGACGGATTTCTCGCTCGGAGAGCGGTTCGGCCTCATCTACATTCCGGCGCGGTCATTCCAGATACTCCTGACTCGCGATGAGCAGCGCAGCTGCCTTCAATGCTGCTACGCACATCTCAATCCCGAAGGCAGCCTCGCGATCAATGTCTTCAATCCCCTGCTCCCCAAGCTTGTGGCGCGCCGTGTCGAGGAGGGGCCGAGCGAGTTCTCAGGCCCGGGCGGGAACATGCTCGAATGGTCCGCCACAACGGAATACGACCTTGCCGCGCAGAGGCTGAGATCAGCGTGGCGATACGAGCGCGGCAGCGCGGGGGCCGCGGCCGCGACGAGCAAGTACGCGCTCGAACTGCGCTACTTCTTCCGCTTCGAGATGGAGTGGATGCTGAAGGCCTGTGGCTTCGAGGTGGAGGCCCTCTACGGGAGCTTCGACCGCGACGACTTCACCTCCGACAGCCCCGAGATGATCTTCGTGGCGAGAAGGGCCACATGACCGGGGCGTATCCCTGTCAACGTGCGACCCCGCCTGGGCACCTGTTTCCCGGCGCGATCCTCGTTGGCTTCGCGCCGCAACGCTCGCATCGGGCGTGCTGACTGCGCTACAGGCGCCCTTGACCCCTCCGTGCGGCTGTGGTACAGTGATTGGCAGCTTGCAGGCCATGTTCGCCTGCGGAGAAACACGGGTTCGCAGTTCTGGTACACGCAGCATCGAGGCCCGGCCCAGCAAGGCTGGGCATTCCTTTCCTCGGGGGCCCCGAGATTCCACGACCACCTGGGGAAGGGGGGTGAACCGCCGATGCCTGACTGGCTCCAATCCGACACCGCAAGAAGAGTGCTCGTCAGTGCCGGTATACTGGTAGCAGCCGCGATTCTGGCGGCCCTCGCGCGCGTGATCTTCGGTCCCATCCTGCGCAGGCTGACAACGCGCACGAAGACCGATCTCGACGACGTGGTTCTGCAGGCCCTGAATCGCCCGATCGCCTGGGCCATCATCCTCGCCGGTCTCTACGCTGCGCTCATCAACCTCGACTTCTGGTCGGCCAGGCAACTAGGGCTGCTGCGCGTAAGCGGCAAAGTCGCCGGCACGATCGTCTTCATCTATGCAACGCTCCGCGTGTTCAACGTGGTCGCCCAGTGGTACACGGCCATGGCGACCGAGAAATCTCCCCGGCCCAGAGAAGTGCAGGCCCAGGCGGTTGTGGGCCGCAAGGTCATCAACATCCTCATCCTGGTCGCTGGCATCCTCGTGATACTCCAGCAGATGAACCAGCCGATTGGGCCGCTGATCGGCGCTTTGGGCCTCGGCGGTCTGGCGGTGGCGCTCGCCCTGCAGGACACCCTCGCCAACCTATTCGCCGGCGTCTACATGATGGTGGACCGTCCCATCACGGTGGGTGACTTCATCAAGCTCGAATCCGGCGAAGAAGGATTCGTTGAAGAAGTGGGCTGGCGCAACACCAAGGTGCGGATGTGGGCCAACAACATCGTCGTCATTCCAAACTCGAAGCTTGCGCAGAGCGTGGTCACGAACTACTACCTGCCGCAGCAGGAGCTGTCCGTCTACATCCGCTGTGGCGTAGCCTACGACAGCGACCTCGAACACGTGGAGCGGGTGTGCACTGAAGTGGGCAAGGAAGTCATGGCGCGAATGCCGGGAAGCGCTACCGACTGGACTCCGGCCGTGCGCTTCAAAGAGTTCGCGGACTTCAGCATCAACTTCGTCGTGGTCCTCAGGGTCAAGGACTTCGCCACCCAGTACGCGCTGGGCCACGAGTACATGAAAGCCCTCCACCGGCGATTCGCAGAAGAGGGCATCGAGATACCGTTCCCCATCCGCACCGTGATCATGCGGGCCCCTGAACTTGCCACCGAGAGGCCGGCTGCACGGGCCGAGCGCGGCCCTTCCGATGCCCGCGAAATCGGGGAAGGCGAGGGCCCTGCCGGCCCGGGCGACGAGTAGTCGCCGCCCTTCCGGCGGGGCGCCGGGCCGATGTCCGGAATCGTAGGCGCGCCAACGACACCAATCCGGGGTGCATGAACGCCCCGTCTGCGCGAGGAATCCATGCGTAAGCAAACCAGAAGGAAGCGACTCACCTTCGCTGTGCTCGGCGCTGGACACGGCGGGCTCGCGATGGCCGGATACCTCGGCCTCAAGGGCTTCGACGTGCGACTCTACAATCGTACACCCCAGCGCCTTGAGCCCGTCCGCCGACGGGGTGCCATAGAACTCATCGCCCACGATGGCGAGGAGGTCCCCCGCGGCGCCGGGCCGCTGTCGCTCGTCACCTCGGATGTCGAGGAAGCCATTCGCGGGGCTCACGTCATCATGGTCGTCGTCCCAGCCACCGGGCACGCCTGGCTGGCCGAGGAAATGGCCCCCCACCTCGAGGACGGCCAGGTAGTTGTGCTCAACCCGGGCCGCACCGGGGGGGCCCTCGAGGTTCACCACATCTTCCAACAGAAGCGCGTCGCCGCCGACGTAGTCGTGGCCGAAACGCAGACTTTCCTCTACGCCAGCCGTGCGGTCAACCCCGCCCAGGTCCAGATCTTCCGTGTCAAGAACAGCGTGCCCGTCGCCGCCATCCCGGCCTACCGTACTCCGGATGTCGTCAACGCCCTCGGACAAGCCTTCGACCAGTTCATCCCGGGTGACAACGTCATCAAGACCGGCATGGATAACATCGGCGCGGTCTTTCATCCCGCCGTCACCGTCCTCAATTCCGCCCGCATTGAGAGCACCCGCGGCGAATTCGAGTACTACATAGAGGGGATAACCGAATCGGTCGCCAAGGTCCTCGATGCCATCGATGGAGAACGCGTCGCCGTCGGCGCGGCCATGGGGTTCAACTGCATGACCGCGCGCGAGTGGCTCTACGTCGCCTACGATGCCGTCGGCCAGACCCTCCACGATGCTATCCACGCCAATCGCGGATACTACGGCATCCAGGCCCCGCCGCACCTCCAGCACCGGTACCTCACCGAGGATGTCCCCATGAGCCTCGTGCCCATCGCCTCCATCGGCGACGCGGTCGGCTCGCCCTGTCCCACCATCAAGACCATCATAGAGCTCGCCAACACCATGCACGGCTGTGATTACTGGGAGTCCGGCCGAACCGCCGAGAAGCTCGGGCTCGCGGAACTGGAACTCTCCGCGATCCGCCGACTGGTTCTCGAAGGAAAGGCCTGACCGCGATGCCGAGAGTCATCGCCGGCTCCCTCGGCAACTGCGTCCACGTCGCCGGCGTGATGAACTTCCTCGCCATGGCCGAGCGCGCCGGCTACCAGACCGAGTTCATCGGCGCAGCCGTGCCCGTCGCCGACTTCGTCGCGGCCATTCGCAAGCACGACCCCGAACTTGTCGGCGTCAGCTTCCGCCTCACCCCAGAGGTCGCAGGGCGCCTCCTGGAAGACCTGAGGGAGCGCGTCGAACGAGCCGGCCTCGGCGACCGCAAGTTCGCCTTCGCGGGCACGCCTCCAGTCTGCGCTATCGCCGAGAAGCTCGGCTGGTTCGAGCGCTGCTTCACGGGCCTCGAGCCCCCCGAGGACACTTGGGCATACCTGAAGGGCGAGCCCCCCGCCCAGAAGCCCGACGACTTCGGAGCCACCCAGCTCGCCCGCCTCGAGAAGAAGAAGCCGTATCCCTTGCTCCGTCACCACTTCGGTCTCCCCAGCCTCGAAGACACCATCGCTGGCGTCCGCGACATTGCCGAGGCGCGCGCCGTGGACGTCATCTCAATTGGCCCCGACCAGAACGCGCAGGAGTCCTTCTTCCGGCCCGAGGAAATGGACCGGCGACCGAGACTATCCACAACGCCTGGGGAGCCGTTCCCCTTTGCTGGTACAACGCGCTCGACGGCCGCTCCAAGCGCACTCCGGAGGACTCCATCGCCGAGAATCAGCAGGCGATGCAGTGGTATGGCGAGCGCGGCACACCCGTCGAGGTGAACGAAGCCCACCACTGGAGCATGCGCGACTCCCACGACACTCTCGCCGTCCTGATGGCCTACCTTGCCGCCTACAACGCCCGCGCTATGGGCGTCGAGCACTACATCGCACAGTACATGTTCAACTCCCCACCGACGACCTACGGCAACATGGACCTCGCGAAGATGCTCGCCAAGCGGGAGATGATCGAGGGCCTCCATAGCG
>JALGTG010000150.1 GCA_029821495.1 Candidatus Hebobacteria bacterium | reverse complement strand
GTCGGGATCACGACCAACGCCGCGGCGGCGTCAGGCCTCGGCGACTGCTCGGTTGACAGCGCCCCTGACAAAAGCCCGCTCCTCTGTTACAATAGCTCGTTCCGAGATGCGGATACTCATGATCACCCCGAGCTTCCTTCCCTCCGTCGGCGGAGTGGAGACACACGCGCTCCGCGTCTCACAGTGTCTGGCCGCGCGCGGCCACGACATCACAGTGCTCACTCATGCTGACGAGCCCTCGGAAGAACGGCTCGATCCGCTCCTCGTCCACCGACTTCCCCGCACCAAGTGGCTGGCCGCCTGGCGCGGAGCCCGGCCCCACATCGCGGCCGCGGACGTTGTGCACTGCCACGATGCTTACAGCTTCCTGCATTTCTACCTCCCCTCCTGCTGGCTTCCGCCCCGGCGGCCGGCGTTCGCGACCTTCCATGGCTACGAGGGCTACCCGATTCCGCAAGAGGCCCTCCGCCGTCGCCACTTCGTCAGGCGAAGAGTGCGAGACGCAATATGCATGGGGGACTTTATCTGCCGCCACTACGGAGTATCCTGCTGCGCGGTCTCCTACGGCGGCGTGGATCCCGTACTCGCCCTTCCGCCCCTGCCCGACACCCCTTCTGCCCTCTTCATCGGCAGACTGGCCGAGGATACCTCCATTATGGTCTACCTCGATGCCCTCGTTACCCTCGACCGAGACCACGGGCGGCGGCTCCACCTCACGGTCGCCGGCGACGGGCCCCTGCGCCCCATTGCCGAGCGCTACGCCGAGGCGCAGGGCCTATCGGTGAAGTTCCTCGGCGCGGTGGCCGACCCCGCGCCGCTGCTCGCCAACTGCCACTTCGCCTTCGTCTCGGGATACCTCGCCATCTGGCAGGCGCTCGCCGCCAAGCGCCTCGTCTTCGCTGTGTATGACAACGACCTCAAGCGCGACTACCTGACCGGCTTCCCGGATGCCGAGCGCGTGATGGCCATCGCCGCCGGCCCGGCCGAACTCGCCGGCCAGCTCGGCCGCCACCTCGGCGATCCCGACCTCGGCGCGGAAATGCGAGACCGGGGCGCGGAACTGGCCGCGGAGAATACCTGGGAGCGCGTCGCAGACCTCTATCTCAACATGTACCGCGCCCACGGCCTGCTCTGACATGCCTCGCCGCACTGTCACCCTGATAGTCACCGTTTTCAACGAGGAGGACTCGATCGGCCCTCTCCTCGACTCGATCCGGCGGCAGACGCGCCGCCCCGATGAGATCATCATCGCCGACGCCGGCTCCACCGACCGCACGCCAGAGGTCATATCGGACTACATCGCCCGAGGGCTCCCGGCCCGCCTGATCGTCGAGCCCGGGGCGAACCGCGCCCGCGGCAGGAACCTGGCGATTCGAGAGGCCAAGGGCGAGGTCATAGCATCCATAGATGCGGGGTGTGTGGCCGAACCGAAGTGGCTCTCGCGCCTCGTCGCGCCCTTCGAGTCCGGCGGCCCGCCGGATGTCGTATCGGGCTACTACCGGCCGGAGTCCCACACCGTCAGGCAGCAGGCGATTGCCGCCGCGACCGTGCCGGCGGCGGAGGAGGTGGACGCCGATTCCTTCAATCCCTCCAGCCGCTCCGTCGCATTCCTGCGGGCCGCCTGGCAGCGCGTCGGCGGCTACCCCGAGCACATAGACCTCGCGGAGGACACAGCTTTCGACAGGCGCCTGCGCGCAGCGCGCTGCCGGTTCGTCTTCCAGCCCCGGGCCGTCGTCCGGTGGCGCATGCAGACCACCCTCCTCGGGGTCTTCCGCCAGTTCCGCCGCTACGCCCGCAGCGACGGCCAGCTCGGCCACTGGTTCGCACACTACACCAAGGCCTTCCTCGTCGTGTTCGGCATGCTGGCTGTCATCGCGATGATGATCGCGCTGCCCACCTTCCCCGCGCAAGTGGCGGCCGCGGTCATCCTGCTCGCAGCGGCCGTCGGCTACTGGACGAGGTACGCGCGGCGCGCCCGGCGCCGCGGCGCCAGCCCAATGGCGGCGCTCTTCGCGGGCGACGTGATGCTGGCGGTTGACCTGGCCCACGTGCTTGGCTACGCCGCCGGATGGCTGCGGCGCCGCCCGCAGCCCCCGCGCCTGCCGACAGACCGTCCCCTGTCTATCGCCCAGATCACGTACACCTACCGGCCGATTGCCGGCGGCGCCGACGTCTACGCGTCTCAGCTCGGGAAGCTCGTCACCGCGGCGGGGCACCAGCACCGCGTCTACCAGCGCGCCGCGGGCACCGACGCGGAAGACGTGAGAGCTGTTCCCAACCCGTGGCGCGGGCTGCCGTTCGAGTTCTGGACCCAGGCGGTCGCGCTCTTCCGGCTGCGGCGCGAGCTGCTGTCCCACGACGTGGTGATATGCCACTACCCGCACTACTTGCTCGCCCTCGACCTGATGAGCCTATTCCGGCGGAGACCCCTCCGCGTCGGCGTCTCTCACGGCGTCTTCTGGGACGACTCCCCGGGCTCTCCCCGCGGCGCCATCAAGGCCTGGATTGCGCGCCTCGCCTTCCGCCGGGCCCATCTCTACATCGCCAACGACACCCACTTCCTCAGGTCCATGGGCCTCCGCGTCGTCCCCCGGCAGCGGATGCACACACAGGTCGCGCCGGGCGTGTGGTTCATCCCCAACGGCGTGGACCCGGACAAGTTCCGCCCCACGGAGCCCGTCTCTGAGGTCGGAGATCGCAACACGATCCTGGTCCCTCGCAACCTCTTCCGCAACCGCGGCATCCACCTCGCCATTGACGCCTTTGCGGAGTTCCACAGAGCACACCACGGAACTAGATTGCTGATCGTGGGCGGCGGGGGGCAGCCCCGGTACGTCTCTGCGCTCAGAGAGGTCGTGAGGCGGCGCCATCTCGAAGGAAGCGTCATCTTCCACGGGCCTGTCCCGCGCGACGGCCTGCCTGCCATCTACTCCAGCGCCCTGCTCACCCTGATCCCCTCCCTCTGCGGTGAGGGCACATCCCTCGCCGCGCTGGAGAGCATGGCTTGCGGCACGCCGACCATCTGCACCCACATCGCCGGTCTCAAAGACCTCCCCGGCCCCCACGCGCCGCCCACCGCGCTCGGCCTCGCAAAGATGATGCACCACATCTGCGCCGACCGAGGGAGGGTAGGGGAGGAGCAGCGAAGAGAGGTGCTTGCCCGCTACTCCATCGAGCGGTGGCGGGGAACGTGGCACGACGCGTTAGCCAGCCTCGGCCTCAAACTCCAAAGTCAAGGGGGGTACGTCCGATGACCGATGAGCCCGCGGGAACCGAAGGGAAATGCGTAGGCAAGAAGTGCGCGGGAATCGCTTCGTGGATGAGCAGATTCTTCACGCTTTGCTCTACGCTTCTCGGCTAGCGTGCAGGTGGGCATGGATCACCGTTGGGCAGGGGCTTGCCCCTGCCATCCCAGGACCATGAAGCGCTACCGTCGTCTGCCTCGCATAGACCTGCCAAACGCCACCTACTTCGCGACTGTTAGCACGGCTGAGCGGAAACGATGGTTCTCCCGCCCGGCCTGCGCCGAGGCCCTGTGCCAACTCATCTGCGCCGAGCGCGGCCGCTCCCTCCTGCTGCACTCATTCGTCGTCATGCCCGAGCATTACCACATACTCGCAACCTTACTCGGTGACCATCGCCTACCGTCCGTTGTCGGCAGAATCAACAGCCGATCTGCGCGGCGCGTGAACGGTCTCACGTCCCGGCATGGTCGAATCTGGTCTCGGCGCTTCTACGATCATGTCGTCAGGAACTCCGACGACTTCGATGAATGCCTGAGCTACATACATGATAGCCCAAGGGCATCTGGGCTTGTGGCCTCGGCTGCGGAGCACCCTTACTCAAGTGCCGCCTTCTACGAGGGCCTGTCATCGCCTTGGGGAGAGTTCGATCCTCCCTGACGGACAGTGGCAGGGGCAAGCCCCTGCCCAACGGGAGAACCCGCCGTCTCTCCATCGATGTTTCGGGACTTCAGTCCCGAAACGAGGCGTCACATCCCCATTATCTTGTCCAACGCCAGCGACGTATTCGCCAGCCGCGTTTCGGGCGCGTGCGCGTAATGCGGGATCATCTCCGCGATCAGGTAGTCGTCGTAGCCGACTTCCCGCAGCGCCTTCATCACCTCCGGCCAATCCACGTCCCCCTCGAGCAGATCGACGAACCCGTCCAGCGTGCCCACGGTCCGCCGGAAGTCCTTCACATGCACCTTCTTGATCCGCTTGCCCAGTATCCGGATCCACTGGTCCGGCATACCCACCTGCATGATGTTCCCCACGTCGAAGAACCACCCCAGATACTCGCTCCCGAACTTGTCGATGAAGTCGCGCGCCTCCAACGGGCTCAGGAACATCTTGTTCCAGACATTCTCGATCCCGATCGCCACCTTGTCGTTCTCGGCGACCGGAACCAGCTCTCTCATCGCCTCCTCGACCCGCTGAATCGCGACGTCGTACTGCACCACCTCCATTGCCGGGTTGAAGAACACCTCCACCGCTCCCGGCACCACCAGGATCCCCGTCGCGCCGAGCTGATTCGCCACCGCCAGACACTTGGCGACTACCTGCTTCCCCTTCTCGCGCTCCGCCGGATCGCTGGCAGTCAGCGGATGGTCCCACAGCAAGCCGCTCGTCACTGACGCCGCCTCCAGCCCCGCGCCCTCGATCTGCTTGCCGAGCTTGGCGACGTCTGCCTCGCTGATGTCGAGGCTCAGCGGGCCCTCCGCGAAGAGGCACACCTCGATGCCCTGATAGCCGAGGTCCTTCGCCTCGCTCACCGCCGCCGCGAAGTCCTTCTCACCTTCCAATCCGCCCGGAAATGACCAGTAGTTGATCCCTTTTCTCATCGGCTGCCCTCCTCCCATCGTCGCTTGCGTTCCTTCTAGTTCGTAGGGCAGGAGCGTGTCTCCTGCCCCGCACAGCCACCCGCAAAGGGTCTTCCCGCTCCCGGACGGAAGTAGAGCGCCATGCCCGAACCATCTCCCCAGGTCGGCGACCGAATCCGCCTTCACCTCGACTCCCTCGCCGTCGGCGGCGAGGCCGTCGGCCGGCACCAGGGCATGGCCGTGTTCGCCATGTGGGGGTGCCCCGGGGACGAGGCGGAGGTGGAGATCACCGAGGTCTCGCGCAGCTTCGCGCGTGGACTCGTACGCTCTGTCGTCGTCCCGTCGCCCGACCGCATCGCACCTCCCTGCCCCCACTTCGCCGACTGCGGCGGCTGCCAGCTCCAGCACATCGGCTACCAAGCCCAGCTCCGCCACAAGACCGCCCTCGTCCGCGACTCCCTGGCCCGCATCGCCGGCCTCTCGGACGTTCCGGTCGCAGACACATGGGGCATGCAGCATCCGTGGCGCTATCGGGGCCGCGCCGAGTACCACGCGCAGCTTGATTCCTCGGGCCAACTCGTCCTCGGCTTCCTGCGTCATCGCAGTCACGAGGCCGTCTCCCTCCAGGAGTGCCGCGTCCAGCATCCGCTCTCAGAGCGAATCCGAGCGGCCGTGCTGGAGGCGATGGCGAAGGTGGCGCAGGGCGGCGACGAGCGGGGCGCGCTGCTCGCCGTCGAGACGCTCATCTCCTTCGCCTCCGGCCGCAGCCTCGTCACTCTCGTCTGCGACGGGCAGCCGGCATTTGTGAAGTCCGCGGCCGAGGCCTTGATGGGCGGAGTTCAGGACCTCGCAGGAGTTCTGGCTGCGCGCAGGCGCGGGCGCGGCTCGCCCCACCGCTCGCCCGCGGCGCTCGTCGCGGGCGACGCGCACATCGTCGAGGACCTCGCGGGCGGCAGCTACCGCGTCTCGCCCGACTCCTTCTTCCAGAGCAACCCCGCGCAGGCGACGCGGGTGGTCGAACTCGTGCAGGAGTGGGCCGGCGTGAGCGCGGCCGAGGTAGTGCTCGACGTGTACAGCGGGGTCGGCACCTTCCTGCTGCCACTTGCCAGCAAGGCGCGCCGCGCGTTCGCGGTGGAGGCCGCATCGGCCTCGATGTCAGACGCCCGGGCGAACGTCCGGCGCTGGCGGCTCCGCAACGTCACCTTCTACGAGCGGAAAGCGGAGCGCGTGCTCGCCCGTCTGGTGGAGCGTAAGGAGCGAGCCGGCCTCATCGTGCTTAACCCGCCCCGCAAGGGCTGCGGCCCTGTCGTCCTCGCTGGCGCTGCCAAGCTCCGCCCTCGCCGCATCATCCTCGTGTCCTGCCATCCGGCCACACTGGCACGCGACCTGAAGGACCTGGCCCAGCACGGCTACCTCCCGCGTCGCGTTCAGCCCGTAGACATGTTCCCCCAGACCTGGCACGTGGAGGCCGTCGCGCTCTGCGAGCCGGCTACAGCCCCGCCATAAACTCAAACACCGTGTCTGACGCCCCCGGCAGACCTTCGTGCCCGAAGTCCGGATAGAGGACCATGTCCTTCTCCGACGTGATCTTATTGTACGCCGCGAACTGAGAGCACCTCTCCCCGAATGCGCGGCGCGAGGTGCTGGCAGTCGATGTAGCCGACCTTCGTGAACACCTCCTGCTCTCGCTCGTGCTTCGGGTCGAACATCCTGAAGTACGCCTTCAGTTCCTCATATGCTTGCACCGCCAGGTCCATCTCCCACACTCGCTGATAGTCGCAGAGGAACGGGAAGACGGGGGCGGCTCGCTTGATCTTCGGCTCCAATGCCGCGCACGCCAGCGTCAGCCCCCCTCCCTGCGAGCCACCGGTGGCGCCCACGCGGCTCGCGTCCACCTCCGGCATCTCCATCACTATCCCCGCGAGCTGCGCGCAGTCCAGAAAGATCTGCCGGAAGAGAAGCTTCTCCGGATCATCGTCCAGCCCGCGGATGAGGCGGCCTCGCCGCGTATTGCCCTTCACGCTCCCGGCGTCCCCCGACTCCCCTCCCTGCCCGCGGCAGTCCAGCGCCGCCACCGAGAAGCCCTGCCCCACGTAGTTGAGCTTGTCCACCCAATCGCCGCTGCTCCCCGAGTACCCGTGGAACATCACCACCGCCGGGTGCGGCTCCGACGGGCCCTTCGGACGGAGATACTTAGCGTGCACCCGCGCCCCCCCGACACCTGTGAAGTAGAGATCGAAGCACTCGGCGAACGGCGCCTTGAGCTCGTGCGGGACCGTCTCCAGGTCGGGGTCCGTCGCCTTCATCTCCGCCACGGCGCGGTCCCAGTATTCGTCGAAATCATCAGGCTTCGGGTTCCTCCCCTGGTATGTCTTCAGCTCCTCCAACGCCATCTCAAAGACCGGCATTACTTCCTCCCGAATGGACTCTCAGCAGTGGGAAAACTACTGGCAACTAAGAAGTTATGCTTCAGCCCGCCTGGGTCCTGCCCAGCGCCGCCGCTCGGCCGAGGACCCTATCCTTTCCGGCCGGCTGCCAGCCGGTCGTACAACTCATCCCCGAGACATTCGCGCGCCATCTCGCAGTGATCTATGCAGCCCTGGAGTCGCTCCCGGGAGACCGCGCCCCCACACTGGTCGCACTTGACCTCCACCTCATCCGTCCAGATCTCCACCTCTGCGTGACACCTCGGGCAGGGGATGAACTCCGGCGTCGGCTGCTTGAATCGTCGCGCTCCCGGGCACTCGAACGTCATTCAACTCACCTCCAGAGCTGTCATTCTGAGGGAGGGCTCAGCCCGACCGAAGAATCTCGCTGAACCCCATCGCTTGCGCCCTCAGACAGCGTTGGCGTCTGCTCTCACCCATCTCTGCTTGCATGATTGCACACCCGGCGCGTCGAACGCTTTGACCCAGGTCAAAGCATGGGAGGGTGATCTCACATGGGCGCGGTGACTGTCTCAGATCTCCACAGATGGCAGCTATTCTCCTATCTCCCCGCGAACGACCTCGTCCGCCTCGCTCGCATCGGCAGCCGGGAGACCTATCGAAACGGCGAGGCCATCTTTGCTGAAGGCGAGGACGCAGATGCCTTCTGGGTGCTCCTCAGGGGGCAAGTCAAGATCTTCAAGCTCGGCCCCGACGGCCGCGAGCAGATCATGCGCATCGTCCGCGCGGGCGAGTCCTTCGCCGAGGCGGGGGCCCTCTCGAGGGGCGCGTTCCCCGCCAATGCCCAGGCGATGGCCCGCTCCGACGCCGTCCGCTTCCCCGCCGAAGAGTTCCTCGAGCTGCTCGAATCCAGCCCTCAGCTCGCCATCAACATGATCGTCGCCCTCAGCCACCTGCTGCGCGGCTTCGCCGGACTGGTGGACGCGCTCGCCCTCCGAGAGGTGTCGGCGAGGCTGGCCAAGTATCTGCTCGACGCCTCCCTCCGCGCCGGCCAAGACGACGTGCTCCTCGACGTGCGGAAGTCGGTCCTCGCCGCGCGCCTGGGAACCGTCAGCGAAACGCTCTCCCGCACCCTTCGGAGGCTGCGCGACAAGAAGCTCATCCACGTCGAGCAACAGCGCATCCGCATCCTCGACCGCGCCGCGCTCGAGCGTGTCGCAGCCGGAATCAAGATTTGACCGCCACTTGACCTGAGTCAAGGTCAGGCGCACCTGTGCTGCGGTAACCTCCTCGTAGAAATCTACAGGCGAGGAGGCTGGGAATGACCGCGAAGAGGGTGCGCAACGTCATCCACATCGACGAAGAGAAGTGCGACGGCTGCGGCCAGTGCGTCATCGCCTGCGCGGAGGGAGCGATCCAGATCGTTGATGGCAAGGCGAGGCTGGTCAGCGAGCGCTACTGCGACGGCCTCGGCGCCTGCCTCGGCGAGTGCCCCCAGGGAGCCATCACCGTCGAGCAGCGCGAGGCCGACGACTACGACGTGGCAGCGACGCGGCAGCACCTGCAGAGCATCGGCCGCGACCCCACCGCCGCACATGACCCCAGCGCCGCCCGCCACCCAACCGCCGCCCACGATCCCGATGCCGAGCACCAACACGCCGAAGACGAGCTGCCCTGCGGCTGTCCCGGCAGCGCCGCGCGCGAGTTTACCCCGGCCGCCGCGCAGACCGCCTGCCCGGGATCCGCCGCACGCGCCTTTGCCCTCTCCGCGGGGCAGGGGAGGGCCGCCCAGCCATCGGCCCTCGGCCAGTGGCCCGTCCAGCTCACCCTCGTCCCCCCCGACGCCCCCTACTTCCAGGGCGCCGACCTGCTGGTCACCGCCGACTGCGTCCCCTACGCCTACGCCGACTACCACGCGGACCTGCTGGCGGGCAAGGCGGTCGTGGTGGCATGTCCCAAGCTCGACAACGCCGAGGCCCACCTGGCTAAGCTTGCCGCGATCCTCTCCGCCTCGGACATCCGCTCGATAACCGTAGCCATCATGGAGGTGCCCTGCTGTGGGGGGCTGGTCCAGTTGGTCACGCGCGCCCTCGCCGAGTCCGGCAAAGACATCCCCCTCGAGACAGTCACCATCGGCGTGCGCGGAGAGAAGGAGACCCCGGTCGCGGCCTGACGCCGGGACCGGGGATCGCCGCTGGGCGCGTTGGCTAGGCGGCCGCTATCCTCACTCCCACCGGAACGTCTTCGCCGACACGACTAAGCCCACCACCAGCAGGACCCCCAGCACGGCCACCTCCGTCAGGTGCTGGCCCCACGCGTCCCCGACCCACATCCCCCGGAGCAGCGTGACCACATGGGTCAGCGGCAGCACCTTCACGTACTGGCGCATGGCATCGCTCATCGCTTCCAGCGGCATAGTCGCCCCCGAAAGGAAGATCATCGGGTAGAACAACGCCATGCCCACGATCTGCGCCGTGCGCGCCGTCGGCGCCACGCCTGCCAGCACGAACCCCATCGAGAAGAAGCTCAGGCAGCTCAGAGTGAAGGCGGCCAGCACGCCGATGACGTCGCCGTCGAAGCGCATGCCGTACAGGAGCTTCGCTACAACTACCAGCAGTCCAATCCCCAGGGCCGTCATCAGGAACAGCACTGCGACCTGCGAGAGCAGGACCGCGTATGGGCGCAGCGGCGTCATCCGCAGCCGGCGCAGCACGCCTCGCTCTCGATAGACGGTTATCCCCATCGCCAGCGACAGGAAGCCGGTCATCCCGATGACGATGGCCGCGTACCCCGGCACGGACACGTCCACCATCCCGTATCCGCCGAAGTAGTCCGACGGCTCATTGCCGTAGACGGTGCCGAAGCAGAGCAGCATCACGAGCGGGAATGCCAGCGTGAAGAAGGCCATCATGGGCTCCCGCAGGAAGAGCTTCATCTCCACAAGCGTCAGTCTACTCAGACCCCGCACGGTATCTCTCCCATCACTCCCTCATCGCTCGCCCGGTCAATGCGAGGAAAACGTCCTCCAGATTCGATTGCTCGGTGCGCAGGCCGCGAATGGGAACACCGCCCTCGCTCAACGCGTTGACCACCTGGACGATCAACTCGTCGCCCTCACCGTGGACAACCACGCGTTCCCCGATGCGTTCCACGCGGGTGACCGCCGTCAGGCCGTTCAGCCGCTGCGCCTCAAACCCGTCCTCTGCCGTGAACACTACCCGGCTCTCCGCGCCGAACCTCCGAATCAGGTTCTCCGGCGAGTCCAGGGCCACGATGCGACCCTGGTCGATGATCGCCACCCGATCGCACAGCCGCTCCGCCTCCTCCATGAAATGAGTGGTCAGGAACACGGTCTTGCCCTGCTTCCGGATCTCGATTACCAGGTCCCAGATCGCCCTGCGCGCATGTGGGTCCAGCCCCGTCGTCAGCTCATCCAGGAACACCAGCTCCGGATCGTTCACGAGTGCCAGGGCCACGAAGAGCCGCTGCTTCTGGCCGCCCGAGAGCTTGGCGAACGCGACGTTCCTGCTCTCGGCCAACCCCAGCCCTTCGAGCAGCAGATCCCAATCCATCGAGTTCGGATAGAACCCCGCGAACAGGTGGAGCGCCTCCCACACGCGAATGCGATCCTGCAGGAGCGATTCCTGCAGTTGCACCCCGATGCGGGGCCGCAGCGCATATCCATCCCGGTGGGGATCGGATCCCAACACGCGGACGCTTCCACCGTCTTGCTCGCGCAGACCCTCGATGCACTCGATGGTAGTCGTCTTGCCGGCCCCGTTGGGCCCCACCATGCCGAAGATCTCCCCCTCCTGCACCGCGAACGAGATCCCGTCGACGGCGACCAGCGACCCGTATGTCTTGCGCAGGTTCTCGATCTCCACGACAGGTTTGCGATCCATGGCGGGTCTCCGGGCCGGTGCCAGGCGGAGGCCGCCGACTGCGGCCCCCACCTCGCTCCTTCGCTTCGTCACGGTGTGGGTGTCTCCCCCTCGGTGCTCGCGGGGATCTCCCACATGCTCACCTGCTGGATGATCGCCCCGATAGGCTGCTCGGTCGCCGGCTGGCCGCCGAAGCCCATCTTCATCACGCACGGCAGCGGACCCCAGATCTCCATGGCGACGACACGGCCGTCGAGGAGAGAGACGACGATCTCGCCGCGGAAATACTCGGTGCTCTTCATATCCAGGGTGACCTGCGGGGTCTCCATGTTCTGGGTCACCTCGTTACCCTCCATGGAGAACCAGATGAGCACGCACGGCTCGCCGCGAAAGCGGGTCAAACCAGAGATGCTGGTCTGTATCTCACCCGCATGGTAGCGGCCGACGTTGCCCTCACCTGAGACAGCCGTGATGTCCCAGGGCTCCCACTCCGTGTGGCGCCACATGTCTCCGATGCGGACCTTGCCGCCCGTCTCGTCGCGCAGGGAAAGGAGGACGGAATCCCAGCCCATGGCGTCCATGGTGAGAACCTTCAGGAGGTACCCGGCGGCATCGTTTCCGACGCGGGCGAAGTCGGCGGGGGGATTGACGTAGTCGAACGTGCGAGGTGAGAACTCGTAAGAGATACCCCGAGCGTCTGGCATCTCCTGAGGAGCCGGGTAATCGCTCGGGCCCATCCCCATCCCCGTGGCGAAGCTCTGCCACTCGCACTGCTCGACCCAGAGACCGGGTTCGGCCTCCCGCACAAGCGTCCGTGCCAGCTCGGCCTCGGCGACCACGCGGCTGAGGACCTTGCCTTCTCGGTCCAGCGTCAGGTTGATCCGCTTGATCCGGTAGCGATGCTCCTCGCCGGCCTCTCCCTTGCGGGTGAGGTCGAGCGGCTGGTTCAGGACATCAGCCCACTGCGACTGCGCGACCGGTCGGTCGTCCCAGGGCACCACGGGCCACCAGCCCCAGATCTCCGACCGCTCGGCCGCCTCCTGCGGCGCGGCAGCCTCGCCTTCATTGGCGCTCGCCGCGCCTATAGCGGCGAGCAGCAACACTACGACACAGATGCTCAGCATGCTTCTCGACCTCCCGTCTGTCATCATGACCTCCTATGCATTCCAGTCTTCAGCGCTGCGCCCGCCGCTTGCGGACGCCGCGGCGCTTGCCTTTGATCTCAGTGATGGCGTGCTCGATCCAATGGACATCACTCTCGTATCCCCCTATCCCCCGCTCCAGCGCCAGGCGCGCGTGCAGCCTACCCCCACGTCGCACGTCACGCAGATACCCGCGCAGCTCCTCCAGGTAGGACTCCACCACTCTGCGGTATCCCTCGAGGTAGGCGATTACCTCACGACGCGAGAGCCGTCCCTGCATCAGGCTGAAGCGCAATATCGGGGCCCCTGCGTCCGGCACCATCTCCTCCCTCGTCACGGTCTCGCGCAGCCAACCGTCGAGAGCCGCCTCCCCAGCCTTGGC